>DASVUC010000119.1:0-25593 GCA_036387255.1 Tepidisphaeraceae bacterium
CTCGCCAATCATCAAGTCCGATGAATCCCCCAGCGACAGGGCCGGCAAAGGCTTGTCCGTCGCCACCTTCAGGATCGCCAGATCCGCCGCCGGATCGGCACTGATCAACGACGCATCCAACTTTCGCCCATCACCGAGCTCAACCTTGATCTGCCGCCCGCGATCGATCACGTGATTGTTCGTCACCACGTACCCATCCGGGTGCACGATGAACCCCGACCCCAGCGCCGTCGCCGGGACCTTAATTGGCTGCGTCAGCCCCAGATCGAACGGATAATCCGGAAAGATCGACATCCGCCGGGTCACCAGCTTCGTCGTCGAAATGTAAACCACCGCATCCTTCGTCTTGCGAACGACATCCACCGTCACCGTTCGCCGAAGGTTGATTGTCGGCGGCTCCGGGCGCTCGCTCGGCTGAACCACCCGTGCCGGATCTTGAGCCAGGAGAAGCGCCGTGAGGGTGCAAACCGGTATCAAAATTGGGAGAAACCAGCGTTTCATCATGCACCTCTCAACAATCAGACACCGCGACGATAACACTGTTGGACGAGGGGCTCAAACCGAAGTTCGCGGCTACCTCGCGGCTCGGCTCCTGTGACGTCTGGCAGGAAAGTCGGCGGATCTGTAAGGAGTATAGGTTCATGCTGTTCAAGCAAGTTTGGCCGTGGGTGGGCATGCTGCTGGTTATTGGAACCTTCGCTCCGATCGCGCCGGCGCAAACGGCGCCCGCCCAAACCGCGCCCCCCGATCACCAGGCCATCAGCCTCCTCGGCATGGGCGACTGGGGCACCAACGGCATCCAGCAGAAGAAAGTCGCCCAGAACATGGCCGACTACGTCCGCTCCAGCGGCCGCACCTACGCCGGCATGCTCCTCCTCGGCGACAACTGCTACATCAAGCTCACCGGCCCCGCCGACGCCCTCTGGAACGAGATGTTCGAGCAGATGTATGACCGCTCCGTCCTGAGCTTCCCCTTCTACGCGGCCCTCGGAAACCACGATTACTCCAACAACGCCGCCCAGTTCGAGCTCGACTACGCGAAGAAGAACCCCACCTCGCGCTGGAAGATGCCGGCCAAGTACTACCGCCTGGACCTGCCCGTCGAGAAGCCGATCGTCACGGTCCTGATGCTCGACAGCTGCCGCGATTTGATGACCCCTGCCGAGTGGCAAGCGGAAACAAAATGGATCGAGACTGAGCTCGCCAAGCCGCGCACGACGCGCTGGCTCGTCGCTGCCGGTCATCACCCGTTCTTCAGCAACGGCGATCACGGTGACAACGGCGTCCTCGCGTCCACCTGGGGGCCGATGTTCAAGAAAGCCAACCTCGACTTCTACATCTGCGGCCACGATCACGACGTGCAGCACCTGGAAGTCGCGGGCTGGGAAACCAGCTTCGTCCTCGCCGGCGGCGGCGGCGCCAAGACGCGGCCCATGCGCGTCGACAACAATCGCCGCGGCCCCTTCTCCAGAAGCGTCACCGGCTTCGCCGACATCCAGTTCAACGGCGAAAGCGCCAAGTGCCGACTCGTCTCCGGCGAAGGTAAAGTCATCCACGAATTCGCGCGCACGCGCGATCGCAAGGTCAACATCACCTTCACCACCCCCAGCGACGTCGCCGTCCCCCGCACCCCCAAATCCGTAGCAAGGCCCGACATCGAAACCGTCGGCACCCAATCCACCACCCAACCCTCCAAGGTGCAGTGATCCCTACGTAGCAGCATGGGCATCCTGCCCACGTCTCCCCGTAGCATGTGCGTTCCGCCCGTGTCTTCTCGTACCATGTGCGTCCCCCCCATGTCTTTCCGTGGCATGGGCGTCCCGCCCATGCATTAACCGCCCGCCTGCGCCGACCAACGTGCGGCATCTGAAATCTGAGATTTCAAATTTTGAAATCTGAGATCTCAAATTTTGAAATCTGAAATTTGACCCCTCCATGTCCCTTTCCCTAATCCCCTTCCCCCTCCCCCACCTGCTCCTCCGCCAGCTGCCAGGCATGACTCAGCGACAACGGCGGCGTCCGCGACGCATGTCCGATCCGCGCATCGATTCGCTCCGTCGCCAGCGCATCATTCAACCGCCGAAGCAGCGCCTGCGTCCCCACCCGATCGCACTCCACCGCCAGCAGGCCAATCTGCATCGGCCCCAATCGCGCCACCACATCATCCGATCGGGTCACCGTACTGATCGCCCGAGCCGCACTGTGCAGCAGCGCCATCCGCTCCGAATCATCTTCATCATCCCCCACCTGCGCAGGCTCCTGCAAATCCACCACCAGCACACACCCGGGATGCCCGTACCGCACACACCGCGCCTCTTCCGCCGTTAACAGTTGTTCCCACCCGCGCCGCCCGTAAAGATCCGTATCCGGATCCACAAACTTCTGTGCTGCCAGCCGTTCCTCCCGCCGCGCCCCCTCCACCGTCTTCAACTCCGCGTTCAGGATCGTCGCCAGCAATTGCGCCATCAGCTCGATCAGCGGCTGCTCATCCAGAATCTGGTTCGGCTGCGGCGCCGGATGCAGCGCGCACAGCGTTCCAAACAGCGTGCCATCCTCCCGCTGAAGCGGAAACCCCACATACGCGCCGATTTTCACCTGCTTGCTGATCGGGCTCTTCACATACGCCTGCACGCGATCGCACCGCGGCGACACGTTAGGCCCATGCCCCGCCACCATCTCCGCGCAAAACGTATCCGCCCACTGAAAGACCGTCCCCTCCTTGATGCCATACCCATGGTCATCCACTTGCAGGATGATCCACTCTTCCCCCTGCACGCGCGTCACCATCCACAGGTCGAATCCGATGCGCAAGTGCAGGTACATCATCACCGCCTGCGCCGCCGACTGAAAATCACGAAACGCCCCGGGAGAATCCATGAGCACAAATATAACTTCGTCTGTCCCAGACGGGAGGGCGCAAGCGACCTGCGACAGCCCCTAAGACTGATCTTTTCGCGCTTTCAGGTGAAACTATTCGGGGTATAAGCGCATCTTCCCTGTGACGGCCGGGGTTGGCTCCGGCTTTAGTACACTTTTGTTGGAGGTTCTGATGAAGACAAAGACGATTCTGGCGGCGATGGTAGCGGTGGTGCTCGGTGTTGGCGTCAACCTCTACGCCGGCGACGGCAAGAAGTGCGAAGGCCAGTGCGACAAGAACAAGGACACCACCGCACAGCGCACGGACGACAAGAAGAACGACCAGCAGGCGCAGCAAGCCGCCAGCAAGGACGAGAAGCAGACCGAGAAGAAGGAAGAGAAGAAGCCTTCCTAGTCACCGGCTTTAAAAGTCGATCAAATCAGAGAAACGCGCAGCACATCATGCTGCGCGTTCTTTTTTTGGATCACGGACAACGAGTCTCGCTCAGCGTCTTCACCCAACCAGCGGCGACACGCGGAAGTACCGCGCGATCGACGCCCCCGGCGCCAGCGTCACTTTATAGAACGTCGGATTCGGCTCTTTCAGCCCCGCCGGCGTCTCAACGCGCATCACATAATCGCCCGGCAGAAGATCAGTAAATGAGTACCGCCTGTTGGTCGAGGTTTGTCCAAAGGGCTCATTGCTGTCGCGCGTGTTGTTGTTGTTCAGGTCCAGATACAGAACGTACTGATCCGACCCTTCGCCGGGATTGAACCCGTCGCCGTTGTTGTCGTTGTAGACGATGCCCGACAGCGCCGCCTTTGCGACCGGGACTGCGGTGTTCGCAAAGTGCCGCGCCGCCGATTGTCCCGCGACGACCACCAACTTATAGAACGGAACGGTTGCAGCCCACCCCGGCGCCGGGGTCTGCCGGACCACGTACTTCCCGGGCAGCAAATCGGTAAACCGATATCGCCCGCTCCCATTCGTTCGACTGGCAGGCTCGCCCTTCTGCTTCACCCCGTCGTTGTTCAGATCCAGGAACAACTGGAATCCGATCAGCGGCGACTCTCCCTCATCCTGCACACGGTTCTTGTTCGCATCATTAAACACCACCCCGCCGATGCTCGGGCCCACCAAGCCGAAGTCGCGATTGCGCGAGCTGGCGCTCCCCATCTTCAGCACGTACGACGTCGGCGTCATCGCCACCCGATCGCTCGCGACGATTCGCACCGTGTATGTGCCCGGCTTCAGGTTCACAAAACGGTACGAGCCATCCCGCGCCGACACCGTCTTCGGCTCCGTCGCGTCCAACTTCCCATTCCCGTTGGAATCCACGTATACCACGTACTTCGAATACACCGCCTCGCCCTCATCATGCACGCGATTGCGGTTCGCATCCGCAAATACCTGCCCGGTGATCTGCGCCTTGGACAGATCCACCACGTACAGATCCCCATCCTTCTGATAACCCGTCTGCGTCGTCACCAGCAGCTTTCGCCCCAGCGGAAGCATGTCGTGGAACAGGGTGTTGACTTCGTGCGAATCGTACGGCGGCGTGCTGGCGCCGCTGAGCGAATACGTTCCCGCTGCCGTGCCGTCTGATTGCCAAAGCAGGTCATCGCCTCCGTCTTCCGCGGAGGCTGCAAAGAAGAACTTCCCGCCGACGCGCTGCGTCACGTTATAAAGCTGCACCCCGCCCGTTACCGCTTTCGTCCCGGCAGGTGTGCCATCCGTCCGCCAGAGGGTCGACGATGTTGTCGCCCGGTCAAACCAGTAGTGCACGCCCGGCACGGCCGGACGATCCGATGCGTCAACCTTCTGCGTCGTCGCTGTCGTTCCCTCAGTGCGCCACGCCTGCCGCGCTCCCAGGGTCGTGGCACTTGTGTGCTCCTCGAAGAACAACGTGGTGCCGATCGCTTCGTCGATTTCAATCGTGGTGTCTTGATCGACGACATGGATCTCGGTTGTTCCCTCTGATGTGCCGTCGCTCGACCACAATCCAAAGCCTTCGCTGCCGGTGCCCAGGAAGTACAGTCGGTCCCCAACCGCCTTGAGCCCCCCCGGCTGGCTGTTCGCGGTTCCGGGATTCAGGTCCTTGACCAGCGCCGTCCCACCGGGCGTCCCATTCGTTCTCCAAAGCTCCTGCCCGTGATCGGCGTCCCACCCCCCAAAGTACAGCGTGCTCCCGACCGCCGCCGGACTGAGGATCAGCACATCACTGCCCTTGCCGCGGATCTGCTTCACCAGGTGCGTCTTGCTCACAGTGTCATACGCCCACAGTTCCTGCGCCAAGTTTGGATACGTAACGCTGAAGAAGACCGCTTGGTCCGTCGCCGCCAAGTCACCCACCGTCGCTGAAAACTTCGACAGCGCCACCGTCCCCTTCGCCGTCCCGTCACTGCTCCACAGCGTGTTGTTGTCGATGAAGAAGATTTTCTCCCCCAGCGGCACGATCGACGTCACCTCACGCGCCATGTACGGGTAATTCTGCGGGAGCGTCGTCGTGACCTGCACCGTTCCCGTCTTGGTCCCGTTGGTCTTCCAAAGCTGATGCCCCTGAAGACTTTGCCCCTTCGCGAAGAAGTAAACCGTGCTCCCCACGCGCGTCATCCCCGTCGGCGCGACCACTCCCGGTATCCTCACCGCCGCCGAAGTGAGGCGGCGGCTCTCCAGCGTTTCCATCGCACGCGACATCCCACCCACGCTCTTCACCGAAACGCTCCTCATGTGCAATGTCCCTTGGAGGTGACTTCAGACCAGTATACAAAGACGTCGTTCGGCCGATTCTAGAGGCTCCGCCGTCGCCCGAAATGCTCTCATTGAAGCGGCCGTCCAACCGTCTACCACAACTTCCACCACGGGCGCTTGATTTTCACCGTCGCCATCTCCACCGGCGCCACTTCCCTTTCGCTGGCGCCTTGCTCTTGCTGACTGATGGAAGATTCAGACCTCAGCCTCTCCCACCGTCCCTGCCGCCGCATTAGGATCGTCTCGCTGATCAGGTGGTCCCCTCCCGCGCTGATCCGTCGCGCCGCTTCCGCCATCGCTTCCAAGGCCCCTTGGGTCCCCAGCCCACCAACGAGAAGAAAATCGCGCGCCGGTGCGCACGCGATTATCTCCCCCTTGACCTTCCCCGCCATTTCGTCCCAAAGCGGATCATCCAGCAGCATCGCCGCATCGTACGCATCCTCCGTTCGCGCCAGCAGGATCGGCCCATGCTCCACCAACTGCGGCGTCCTGTGCTCCGCCGCGCGGTTCTTCAGTGCACGCGTGTACATCTCGTCCGGACTCAGCCCATACTCCTCCGCCGCAGACTCATGCACAAACTGAATCCCGTTGGCCGTATCCCAGACACAGCACACCCACAGATCCGCCACGAGCCGCTTGGCGAGAAACGATCCGCCCGGATTCATGTTTTGCTGAATGCTCATCAAGAACCGATCATCTTTGATCACCGGACGCAGCTGCGACAAGTCCGGGCTGTCCCGAATTACAAATGACTCACGCTGCCCGCGTAGGAAGCGTAAAACCTCACGCGCCCGCGCCTCCACGCCGACCCGCCCAAGCCGCGCGTACAGGTTCATCGTGTACAGGAGATGGCTCGGTTTCTCGTTGTCTTTAGCATCGGCTGCCCACATCCCGATCTCATCTTCCGCGACACGCTGCGATCGCGCTACTTCTGGAAGCTTCGCCACCAGCTGCGTCAGCATCTCCGCGAACCGTTCATATGACAGCTCCGGTTCCCGGAGCACCTCCAGCGCCGCCGCATCCAGATCAGAACCATCACTCCGCCCCAACTCCGCCTCGTCAGCTCCCATCGCGACCAGCTTCTCCATCAGCTCCACCAGCGCTTCCACCGGCGCCGATCCCAAGTCCACCTCCATCAACCAACCGCCCCCTTCCGCCACCGGCTCGCTGAGAAAATGGGCGACGCCGTCAAGACCGTTCTCGTCCTTCTCGCGTTCCTGATCCGGATCCATCCAGCGTTGCCGCCAGGAGTCCAGCACGCACCAATCCGGCTCCGGGTGATGGACCCACACCAGAAGTGCTTCCCACGTCAACGGAAAGACCTTCACATCAACCTGCCCCACCCGCCACACCCCAACCACTTCTCCTTCAGGCGCCTCTTCAGCATTCACCGACCAATGCTCGCGTTTCCCGTCGCTCTTGCTGACCAGGATGTCAACACAAAGGGGCGCAACACCTTCGTCTCCAACCGGCCGTTGCGGCTGGAGCCACACTTCCGTGTGGCAATCATGCCCCCGCTCACGAAGGTCGCGAATCGCATTGAGATATCGCTCCCGATACTCCTCCCGCCGCTGCCGCAGGTATTCCATTACATCCATAGACCACCCTTCAGCAGAAGCAAGTATAACGCGACGAGCGTTTGACATTCCGCCCCGAACTGCAAATCCTATCGCTATGAAGACCCTCATCCCGATCCTCACCCTCGCCCTCATCGCCTCCTTCGCCTTGGCCCAAGCGGCTCCCAGGAAAGAGCGCAAGCGCTACGCCCAGCCGCCGGAAATGAAGATCGACCAGAACAAAAAATACACGGCGACGATCGACACCGACAAAGGCAAGGTCACCGTCGAGCTCTATCCAAAGGAAGCTCCGAAGACCGTCAACAACTTCGTCTTCCTCGCCAGGGAAGGTTTCTACGACGGCACCGTCTTCCACCGCGTGATCCCGAAGTTCATGATCCAGGGCGGCGATCCGACCGGCACCGGTCGCGGCGACGCGGGCTACAAGTTCGAGAACGAAAACAAGGATTCCGTTCGCACCTTCAAGCCAGGCACGCTTGCCATGGCCAATGCCGGTCCTGACACCAACGGCAGCCAGTTCTTCATCAACGACGCCGACAGCCCCTGGCTCGAAGCGTCCAAATATACGATCTTCGGACAAGTGACTGAGGGACAGGATGTGGTTCACGCCATCGCGACCGCTGATCGCGACGAAGACGATCGCCCCAAGGACGAGATCCACATCAAAAGCGTCACCATCAAGGAGGAATAGCTCCGCCGCCGGTTAATGCGTGTATCCGCCACGGTTTAGCCCCGATAACCACCGTGGCCGGAATTCAGCCGGTGTGTTATCAATATTGCACTGGACCTCGCGTATATAATGCTTGACTGGGCGCACGTTTTGCAGCCACTGCCAACACCTCTGGAGCGGTGAGTTCATGTCATTGTTCGGGTCATCCTCGACCTCTCACGCCTCTTCCCAAACCCCCACAAGTCTGGGCGGCTACGAGATCATCCGCATGATCGGGGAAGGCGCCGGCAGCCTCATCTACGCTGCTTCTGACCCGAACACCCGGCAAGTCTACGCCCTGAAGCACGTCGTCCGCGAGAAAGACAAAGACGTGCGCTTCGTCGAGCAGCTCGAAACCGAGCACGAAGTCGGCAAGGTGGTTCGCCACCCCGGCCTGCGCCGAACCTTCGACCTTAAGATCAACAAGAACCTGCTCTTCAAGATCACTGAGGCCTTCCTCGTGATGGAGCTCTTCGACGGCCGCCCGCTCGAGTTCAACGTCCCCAAGACCGTCACCGGTATCGTCGACGTCTTCATCAAGACCGCCGAAGCCCTCGATGCCTTGCACCTCCTTGGCTATGTCCACTGCGACCTGAAGCCCAACAACATCCTCATCGGTGACGGCGGCGTCGTGAAAGTGATCGACCTCGGCCAAGCCGCCAAGACCGGCACCGCCAAGAGCCGCATCCAGGGCACGCCCGACTACATCGCTCCCGAGCAGGTCAAGTGCCAGCCCGTCACCTTCCGCACCGACGTCTACAACCTCGGCACCACCATGTACTGGACGCTCACCGGCGGCCAGAAGCTCCCCACGCTCTACACCCTCAAGAAGAGCGAAAACAGCATGCTCGTCGACGACCTGCTCCCCTCCCCCGCCAAGGTAAACCCCAAGGTCCCCGAGCCCCTCAGCAACCTCGTGATGGAGTGCGTGCGCGTCAACCCCATTAAGCGCCCCAAAGGCATGGCCGACATTGCACGCCGCCTCGAGATCATCCGCCACGTCGTAGCCAAAGAAGAAGGCCTCGCCCCCTCCCCCGTCACCTCCGAGTAAGGAATCTGATCCAAGCTAGACCACCATTCCCCTCTGCCAGCCGCCGCGAACGCCACCAAACCACGAACCACTCACCAACCTCAATCCAAAATCGGCAGATCAAACCGATCAAAGAACTGATCCTTCCCGCGCCCTCCATCAAAATCATCATCATGACGATCGCCGAACAGCGTGTCGTCGCCATCGTCGCCGTAAAGGTTATCCTCATCCCGATCCACCGCATCAATCAAATCATCGCCCGTCCCGCCCCGGATCACGTCTGATCCTGAATCGCCCACCAGCGTATCGTCATCAAACCCTCCATCCAGATCGTCATCGCCTGATCCGCCGCGCAGTGAGTCATCATCATCGCCGCCCAGCAGATCATCGTCTCCACGATCGCCGCGCAGGATGTCGTTGTCCAACCCGCCGTTGAGCGTGTCATCGCCATCATCCGCATTGAGCGTATCGTTCCCCGAGCCGCCATCCAGCAGATCATTTCCATCATGAGCGAACAACACGTCCTCCCCGGCATCGCCGTGCATTTCATCGGCCAGGTCCCCACCGATCATGTCATCTTCCCCGTTGCCACCGTACAGCGTGTTGATCCCGTCGCCGCCGTTGAGATCATCATTCCCGTCGCCGCCGTCGAGCAGATCTGAATTGTCATCCCCATCGATGCGATCATTCGCCCCATCGCCGTACAGCAAATCAACCCCCGAGTTTCCGCGAATCACATCGCGACCGTCACCGCCATGAACGGTGTCATCCCCGGCCGACCCGAAGATGTCATCCTCCCCCTCATCCCCCAGCAGCGAATCGCGCCCGCTGCCGCCGGTGAGGTGGTCATCGCCCTGCTCGCCGCGAAGCGTATCGTTGCCACCATTGCCGGTGATTCGGTCGTTGTCATATCCGCCAAACAACCGATCGCGTCCGCCTCCTCCCTTGAGATAATCATGACCGGCGTCGCCGTAGATGTTCGCTGGGATCTTGATGTTCGGCGCCACCCCCAGCACGTCGTCGCCCTTCTTACCCATGATCGTGATCGTCGACACATCGCGCAAAAAATAGCGCCGCGTCGTCTTGTTGTCCTGAACGATCAGCCGCTCCGCGTTCGCCTCCACCACGATTGTGTCCGAAGCATTCGTTCCCGTGATGGTCAGCGTCCCGTTCGACAGCGTCGCCGACAGAAGCTTGCGTCGCTCAAGGGTTTCAATAACAGCCTGGGCAATTCGATCACGCATAATCAGTTCACAGCACCTTTCAGAGCGATAGACACCAGCCTCGGCAACTACGTTAGCACCCGCTAATCGACAACGATCTACGACATTATCGACACACGCGACGCTCACGCTCAAATTGCCCAGACTTACAGGCACCCGATTTTTGCACTACTCGTTGCCCCTACCCCCCGCCTAAACTTCCCCACCAGCCGCCGCGGCATCAGTTTCGCAGCCTGTGGAGGTCTGGCCGCGGAGACCGATTGATGCCGACCAAGATTCGTGAGAAGCGCTGCTCGTTGTGCGATGTCGACCTGCGCCCGCTCAAGCGCATTCGTGTCCCCTCGGGCAAATACTACTGCTTCCCCTGCTACACCAATGCACGCCTCACGCGAGCCTCGCTCGCGGACCTCACGCCCTACTTGCAACCACCTCAGCCGAAGTCCCGCGCCAAGTCCCGGCGCAGCGCGCTCCCGCGCCCCATTCCGCTCCCGGAAGAAACGCTCGAGTTAATCCCAGTCGCGCGCCCACCAATCCCGCAGCTGGAAACCGCCACCCATGGACCCATTCCAGAAAAGTGGGCCTTCGCCGCCATTCTCGTCTGCGCCACCCTCGCCGGCGTATGGGTCTTCTCCCAGCCCACCGCCAGCGCCACGCGATCTCCTTCCGCTTTTACTCACGTGCGAGACAGTGCCGCCGCGCAACTTCCCGCCTCAGCGCGACAAGCCAAAGCTCAGATCAGCAACGACACAGACAAGACCACCGCCACCCATCCCGCCACCCGCCCCACCGCGCTCACCCAAACCGAGCTGCATCAAATCCGCGATCGCCTCCTCGCCATCGGCAAGCAGGGCGAAATCTGCGAGCGCATCGCCGCCCAGTGCGACCAGCAGATTCGCACCGTCCAATCCCTCTCGCAAAGCGCATCGGCTCCATCCAGCAACCCCGCCACCGAAAACGCGACCCTCGCCCAGGCCTCCGCCCAGGCTCAGCGCCTCCTCGATCAGCAGAAGAAGCAGAACGACGAACTAGCCGCACTCGTGCAGCAGCTCCTCCCCGTCATGAAGAAAGACGAGCAGACCGTCGTCGCCGTCGCCCGCGATCTAGTCAACGATACCTCCGCCCCCGTCGGCGCGCGCCTCTACCTCAAGCACCTCTTCCAGGTTGAATCCGTGCAGTAAACGGCCGGATTTGCGAGCGCGGTCGGCCGCTAGCTCCGCCGTCCGCCGCCATCGCCTCACGGTTTCAGATACAGCACCGTCAACACCGCGACAATGGCGATCCAGATCCTCTGTGTCACCATCTGACCTTGATCAAACTTCCGCACCGACTCGGCGTTTCCCTTGCCGTGGAAGAAAAACACGTATTCCAGGTAAAACATCACTGGAGGCAGCACCGACCAGCAGATGAACCACCAACGCGCTTCAGAGGTCGAGAAAACCTGCGACTGCCCGTGATCGTGTCGCCACATGCGGAGAAACATATATCCCGCCGTGGAGAACATGATCAAGCCCGTCACCGCGGGCACAAACGTGTCCATGATGTGGTTGACCCAGGGGATTTGCCGCCCACCATTGGCCATAAGAGCCTCCCAACACGTCGGCGAAAGATATGAACGCACCCCTAGCCTAGCCAGCGCGCCGTGACCTGGAAATGACCCTAAACAGGTAGGTCCGCGCGTTAAGCTCTACCCCACCCTCCCATCAACCTCCGCCAGCTTCTTCAACGCCGTCTCCAACCGCGTGAAATTGATCGGCTTCGTCAGATGATCCTGAAACCCCGCCGCCCGCGATTTCTTCACGTCCTCTTCCATCCCAAACCCAGACAGCGCAATCCCCTTCACCGGCCGCTTCTTCCGCAGTTGCTCGATCAACTCCAGCCCGCTCCCATCCGGCAAGCCAATATCGCTGATCAGCAGATCAAACGGCACGCTCTCCGCCGCCGCCAGCGCCGATGCCACCGAATCCGCCGTGGAAACTTCGTATCCCAGCCGCTCCAGCAGCCGCTTCATCGCACGGTTCGTATCCGCATGATCGTCCACCAGCAAAATCCGCTGGTTCGCCGCACGCTCCTGCACCGCCTCCGGCGCAGGCTTCATCTCCGGAGCCGGAATCACTGCGCCCGCCGTCGGCAGCTCGATCACAAACGTCGTCCCCTGGTCCTTCCCTTCGCTCTCGGCGCGGATCGTCCCATGATGCTGATCGATCATCGCCTTCGAAATCGCCAGCCCCAGCCCGAGCCCGCCAAACCGCCGCGCGATGCTCTGCTCCGCCTGCTCAAATGCGTCGAAAATCCTCGGCAGCGCGTCCGCCTCGATCCCAATCCCTGTGTCCGTCACGCGCACGCAAAACCGATGTTGGCAGTCGTACGTCGCAACCCGAATCTCACCCCTCGCCGGCGTGAACTTCACCGCGTTCTTGATGATGTTCCAGAACACCTGCTGCAACCGCGCCGGGTCCGCCCGCACAAACTCATGCGTCGCGTTCAGCTCCGTCCGCACGATAATCCCCTTCGCCTTCACATCATCGCAGCAGATATCCAGCGCCGCCTTCAGCGACGCGTGAGCGTTAACGGTCTCAAAGTTCAGCTGCACTTTGCCTTTGCTGATGCGCGTCAGGTCCAGCAGATCGTCAATGAGCCGCGCCTCCAGTTCCACGTTCCGCCGAATCACCTCCAGGTCATTCTTCAGCGGCGCCGGCAAACCGCCGTTCATCTCCAGCGTCTGAACCGTCGTCAGCACCGGCGTCAGCGGCGTGCGCAGCTCGTGCGACAGCACCGCCAAAAACTGATCCTTCGCATGGTTCGCCGCCTCCGCGCTCTCCTTCGCCTGCTGAAGCGCGTTCTCCGTCTGCTTCTGATCGTGAATGTCCGTCGCCGTCCCGAACCACCTCACGATCTGCCCCTGCTCATCCCGCATCGGGAGCGCTCGCACGAGATGCCAGTGGTAAACCCCGTCCCGCCGCCGCAGCCGATACTCGAAGTCAAACGCATCCCCCGTCTCCAGCGAACGGCGCCACCGCTCCATCAGCGGCGACACATCATCGGGATGGACCGCCGGCTTCCAGCCAAAGCCGGCGCTCTGCTCGGTGTTGAATCCCGTGTACTCGATCCACCCGCGATTGAAGTAATCCGCCGTCCCGTCCGGCCGCGACGTCCAGATGATCTGCGGCACCGACTCCGCCAGGAACCGGTACTGCTCCTCACCCTTGCGCAGCGCCTGATACAGCCGGGCATTGTCGATCGCCACCGCCGCCTGCGCCGCGATGCCGCTGGCGATGCGCTCATCGCGCTGTGCGAACTTCCCCACGTCGTGATGCCCGAAAAACAGCCCTCCCAGCACCTCCCCCGCTCGCGAAACAACCGACACCGCCAGATACGATCTCACCGGCAGGTGCCCCTCTGGCATCCCCTTGTACGGCGCGTTCTTGGCATACCGCGGGTCCGCCGTCACATCGTCCAGCCGCACCGGCGCTTCGCCTCGGAACGTCGGTCCGAAGATCTCCGTATTCCGCGGCATCGGAAACTTCGCGAATGCCTCCCGCGGCACACCCGACAGCGTATACAGCGTGTAGCTCTCCCCCTTCTCATCCACCTGGTTATAGAAGAACGCGCCAAACTCCGCCCCCACCAGCGACGTCGCTTCATCCGTCACGATCTGCACCAGCTTCGCCAGGTCCCGCTCCTCAACCAGCCGCGCCGCCAGCCGATACATCGTCTCTGTAATGCGCATCTCCTCGCGCAGCTTCTCATCCGCCCACGCCGCCACCGTCTCGGCGCGATGCACGCGCACTGCCGCGCGAATTGCCTGCGCCAGGTGCGCCAACGAGAATCGGCTCTTGCTCAAGTAATCGTTCGCCCCCGCCTTCATCATCTCAACCGCAAGCTGCTCCGACCCCTGACCCGTCATCACGATGATCGGCGTGCTGACCCCCTCGTTCCGCAGCTCGCGAATCACCGTCAGCCCATCCCCGTCCGGCAGCAGATAATCCAGCAGCGCGCAGTCGTACCCGTCCTTCTTCAATAGCGCCATCGCCTGCGCCGCGTCGGTTGCCTCGTCCACCTGCGCTTCCAGATCAGAGCTCTTCAGCGCGCGCCGAACCGCCATCCGATCCACATCGTCATCGTCGATTACCAGGATTTTGAAGACTTCCGACATCGCGCCCCGTCACTCCGCTAAGGCAACTCGCACACCGTCCAATACTTGTTCAGCGCCGCCATGATCTCAACAAACGCCTGGAGCGTCACCGGCTTGAGGATATAGCCCGCCACGTTCAGCTTGTACGCCTCCACCTTGTCGCGCTCTTCATCGCTCGTGGTCAGCACGATCACCGTCGTCGCCTTCAGTTTCGCGTCCTGACGCAACTCGCGCAAGAACTCGATCCCGCCCATCCTGGGCATGTTCAGATCCAGCAGAATGATACGCCGTGTATCCGGCACATGCGGCGCCGAGCCCTGCCCGCGCAGCATCTCCAGCGCCTGCACCCCATCCCCCGCCACGTACAGCGGATTCCGGATGTTGTTCTTCTTAAAAGCGCGCTGAACGTTCATCACGTCCAGTTCATCATCCTCCACCAGCAGGATGTTCAATTCTTTTTGATCCTCGCTGCTCACGATTTTCCTTTCCATTGCTTCTTCGGCCACGTGAAGATGAACTTCGCCCCCTCCCCCGGCTTCGACTCCACCCGAATCGCTCCCCCGTGGTTCTCCACGATCTTCTTCACCAGCGCCAGCCCCACGCCAGTCCCCTCCACCTTGTCACGCGCCACCAGCGTCTGGAAGATCACAAAGATCTTCTCGTGATACTCCGGTGGAATACCCGGCCCGTTGTCCGCCACGGTGAACTCGTAGCCGCCCGCCGCCGGCTGGCACGTCACCCTGATCGTGACGTTTTGATTCCCCCGGTGCTTGATCCCATTCCCAATCAGGTTCATGAACACCTGCTGGATGCGCAGCCGCTCCGTCGTCACCGTCGGAAGATTCTCCGCAACCTCGATCGTCACACCCTCCGGCGGATCCATCAAGTCCACCACTTCCTTCAGCAGCACGTTCAGATCCACCTCATCCTGCGCCGCCTCCACACGTCCGATCCGCGAAAATTCCAGCAGGCCGTTGATCAGATTCTCCATCCGGTGCACCCGCCCGCGCAGCAGCTCCATCTGCTTGTGCGCCTCCGGCGTGAACTTGTCCCCCATGTCCTCTTCGATCCAGTTCGACAAGTTCGCTATCCCCCGCAGCGGCGCACGCAAATCATGGCTCGCCACATACGCAAACTGATCCAGTTCGCGGTTCTTCTCCAGCAGTTGCTTGGTTGAGCGCTCAAGCTGCTTCGCCCGCCGCCGCAAGGCTCTCTGCCCCTTCTTCCGCGCCGTCACGTCCACGGTAACGCCGCGCATCCCGATCCCTTTCCCATTCTCGTCGAAGATGATCGTCGTGGTGGATTCCACCCAGAGGATCCGCCCGTCCTTCGCCACCCAGCGGAACGACACCACACCCCCTTTCCCGGCACGATACAGTTCCGTCATCTCGCGCAGCGCCCGCTCACGGTCTTCCACGTGAACGATCATCAGCCAGAAGTTCGGCGTCGACACCCACACATCCGTCGAGAATCCAACGAGCTGTTCCGCGTAGCGGCTCACAAAATCAATCCGCTGCCCCTCCCCCTCCGGCGAGCCATACGCCTCCCACACCACGCCCGGCACATTCGCCAGCAGCGCCTCGATCCGCTGCCGGTTCGACTCAATCTGCATCATCAGCCGCGCCGTCTGCTGCTCGATCTGTCTCCGATGGATGAACTGACCGATGTGCGTCGCCAGGTGCGTGAGCATCCGCAGCACGTTTTCGTCCGCCGCCCGCGCCTCTCGACCAAAAAGCTCCAGCACCCCCATCACCTGCCGATCCACGACGATGGGCACCGCCGCCGCGCTGTGCAGATCCGCCTTCGCCAGCGCCGCCGCACGAATCATCCCCGGCTCCGTCGCCATGTCCGTAATCCAAAGCGCTTCGCGCCGCTCCACCGCACGCCCCGGAAGTCCCACCCCCGCCTCCATCTCCAGCTCCCGCATCATCCCATCCAGTGCCGCAAAATCCCCCCCGTCCCCATGCCAGATCGTCTCACACCGCAACGCGCCTCGCGTCCGCGACGGCCGCCACAGCGCGCCGTACACCCACCCGATGTGTCGCCCCAATGCAGCCAGCACCCTCGGAGCCGCCTCTTGAAGCGACTGCGCCTCATTCAAAACCTGGTTGGCCTCAAACTTGGCATTCAGCAGTTGTTCCGCCCCATGCTCGCTCGCCTTGCGGAAGATCGCGACAAACCCTCCCTCCATCGGGCCTACGGCCACTTCCGCCACCACCACCCGCCCCTCCCGCCCGAGCTTCATCCGATACGCCCCCGCCTTCCCCGACAGATACTCCCGCCGCACACGCTCCTGCTCGCTATCAGACGCTTCCGGCCAAAACGAAAACGGCGCGGACGCACCAATCAGCGAATCTCGCGCGAGCCCCACCAGTTCCACCATCGCATCGTTCGCCGCCACGATTCGTCCACCCGAATCGTGCGCCAGCACGCCGTGCGGCAACGCATTGAGCAGCCGGTCGTCTGCAACGTCAGCGATGAGAAGCTCAGGGTGTGACACAGTCGTCCAAGTCGCGTTCCGTCGAGCACTTATATCTAACGCACGCCCTGGACTTTTGACTAGGTGTAAACTCTGTCTGATGCCCCCCCGCGCGTAGACTGCACCTTGTGCAAATCCAGCGGCGGCAGCATCTTACAATTGCCGCTGGCGCATCGTCATCCGCAGCAGTTGCCCGCTAACCGAATCGTACGCCACCCACCCCTTTCCCTTCTCCACCGCCGCCAGCTCACCCACCCGCATCGCCGACAGCGACAAACCCGGATAACTTGAAATCCGCTCCCGAGGCACCGTCCGAACCACGTCCCGCTCCAGAATCACCATCGCCGGAAACGTTGTGCGAACTTTGACGCGGGGGAGGTCGAGCTGGCGGAGGTTCTTGACCTCGGCGGCGGGCGCATCAGCGAAAAACAGCATCATTTCCTCGGGCGCGGTCTTCATCGGTAAACTCATCGCAACTGGTAGGCCCACCAAGGACTTGAACATTTTAACCTGGCCGTTTTGATCGATCGTGTACAGCATCGACTCCGCGCGATCCAGCCAATACACCGTCTCCTCCCCCGCGGGCGCAAGCGCGTAATCCGGACTGGTCAAATCCTGCTTGCGGTCGCCAAAACGCACATTCAGCACCCGGCTCTCCAGCGGCAGGTTCCCCCGGGCGGGAATGTCCGGATACCTCAGGCGCAGCAGGCACGAATCGTCCGTGTGGCGAACCCACAGCCAGAACGTATTACCCTGCGAAATGACCGTGCCCCGCGCAAGGGCGATCGATTTCCCGAACCCCGTCCCTGACATCAAGGCGTCGCTGTCGTCGATGATGCGGATGGCGCCGGTGCGGTTGGAGTACAGGCCCAGCGCGGTCAATGTTTTGCGGGCGCGGGCGCCCGAGAAATAGAAGTAGATCTCGCCATTGCGCGCCGCCGCGATCGACTGAATATTGCCCGTTCCGCCCGGCTCGCCCAGAGCATCACAAATGCGCGGCACCGTCAGGGTGGTGCTGCGCGGGATTTTGTCTTCGCCCATGATGAAGAGGATGTCGTCGGCTTTGGGGCTTTCCTGCACCCAGCAGATGTTGCCGAGCGAGTCGACAACAACGTGGGTTTGCCGTCCGACCGCCAGTGGGGTCAGGGGTTGGAGTTCGATTTCGTAAGTGGGCCCTTCGGGTTCGCGCTCGGGTGGGACGAAGGTTGGGGCCTTCGGTTTGGAGTCGCAGCCGAGAGCGATCAGCGCCAGGAAAAGAAGGATGACGCGCGTGCGCGGCATGAGGGGAATCTAGCACATCGGCGCGGGTGCCGCACGAGGCTTGCGGCGGCGGCGGAATAGTTGCGGCAGGATTGGCAGCAACATCATGAGTGCGGCGGGTTCGGGGACGGCGGCGACGCCGGCGGCGGAAAGAGGGGATCCTTCGCCACGACCTAAGTTGGAGTCGATGGAAAGGTAGTCGTCAGGGGTGATCTGGTTGTCGAAGTTGCCGTCGCCCCAGAGCCAGCCGGCGCCGGGGGTGACGGTTCGGCCGAGGTTCGAGTCGATGGCGGCGTAGTCGTCGGGGGTGACCATGCCGTTCAGGTCGTAATCGCCCATGTAGGTGTACTTGCCGAGGATGGTGGTGGCATCGACGGTTTGACCTGAGCCGAAGGGATAGTCGGTTGCGCCACCGACGGCATTGTCCCAGACGGCGAGGATGGTGGTCCCGGCGGTGTTCTGACCGGCGGAGGAGATCAGGCCGGTCTTGGTGGCGTCGGGGTCCTGGGAGTACCCGTTCATCACGTAGTCGTAGATGGACTGGAAGACGGATGGACCCGAGTAGTCGACGACGAGGTCATGATCGTTGAGATCCAAGGCGGCACCGGGACTGATGGTGAGGGACTTAAGCCGGAGGGTTTTGCTACCGCCCTGGGGAATGACGAGCGCGCCTTGACTGACCGCGAGCGGCGCGTTGAAACCGGCGATCGAGCCGCTGAGGAGGGTTTTTCCGGGGCCGGTTTTCAGGAGTGCGGTGGAGCCGGTGAGATCGCCGGTGAAGGTGGCGGTTCCGCTTTGGGCGTCGAAGGTTGCGCCCCCGGCGCCGAGGACAATGGGGTTGGCGGCGGTGAGGGTTGCTGTGGTTTGCAGCGTGCCTCCGGCGAGATTGATGGTTGCGGTACCGGCTGCGCCTGTCTTGGCCAGTCCGAGCGCCCCGGCGACGTTCCAGGTGGTGACGCCGGGGATGTTGGCGGAGCTCGAGGAAGTTCCTTTGAGCAGGACAGCGCCGGCGGTGACGTTGAAGGTGCTGCTCGTCAGGTTGCCGTTGAGGGAGTTGGTGGCAGACAACCCGCTGTTCCCGGAGAGGATAAGGGTTCCGGCGCCGATCTTCTTGATGTTGCGTGTGCCGCTGGCGCCTCGGGTGTAGAGACCGCCGGTGAGCTCGAGGGATCCGGCGGAGACACCGATGGTGGATTGAATGACACCGCTGACGGTGGGGCCGTTGAGACCCAGATGACCGGCGAAGGTGTTGTTTCCGCCGAGGTTGTCGACTTGACCGAGTCCGGCAGAGGCTTGGCCGTTGCCGTCGATGTTAATCCACTCGTAGGTGTTGTAGGCGAAGCCGGTGGAGCCGGCCGGGGCGCGGAAGGCGATGACAGAGTTGGAGTTGCCGAGCTGGTAGGTGTTACCGGTGACGGTGATGGCGCTGCCCGCAGCGCCGAGGGCTTGATCTTTTTCGATGATGAGTCGTCCGCCGTAGACGCGGGTGAGGTTGCCGTAGGTGTTGGGCGCGGAGCCGGTGAGGACGACGTCACCATTGCCGCTCTTGGCAAGAGTGGATGCGATCGAGAACGCATCCTGAATGGCGCCGGAGAGGACGAGGGTAGCGCCGGATGCGGCCGAGACCTGGTTGATGGTGGAATCGGTTCCGTTCATCCCGGTGCCGGCGAGGGTGATGGCGCCGGACCATGTGCTGGTTCCGCTGAGGGCGTCGATCGCGCCGGTGGATCCGGGGGCGGTGGTGCTGATGCCATTCAATCCGCCGCCGTTAAGGGTGAGCGGGATATTGAAGTCACCGCTACCGGCGATTTGGATAGTACCGCCGTGACCTGCGCCGGCGGATCCGAGGGCAGTGGGCGTCATGTTGGCTATGACGCGGGTGGCGCCACTGAGTTGTGCGGGCGACGCGACGCGAAGGATGCCGTCGTTGAGCGTGACGAAGCCGGAGAAGGTGTTGGATTGGCCGAGCAACATCGTGCCCAAGCCGCTCTTGGTCAGCTGGCCATTGGACATGGAGACGTTCACATGAAGATCGACATCGGCGGTGCCGTTGGCAACGGTGATGTTGCGCGTACCACCTTGGAGATCCATTCGACCTGCTACCTGGCCGGCGGCGGGTGTGGAATTGATTACGGCTGTAGCGTTCGACAGCGGCGTGATGGAGACATCGCCGCCCAGGTTGATTTGGGCAGGATTTGAGGCGTCCGGCTTGAGGTCGATGGTGTTGAACGTGAGTGAGCCGGCGTTGACGGAGAAGGTTTTGGCGGGGTCGACGTAGAGCGTGTGGACGGAGAGTGCGCCGGTTCCGCCGAGGGTGACGGGGCTGGAGAAGACGGCGGACATGGGGGTGGAGTCGGCGTTGGGAACGTAGTTGATCGTCAGCGATCCGCCGGTGATGTTGAGGGGTTCGTAAGTGAAGAGCTTGCGGATGTTGTGCGTGCCGGTCGTCATGGAGATGACCGGGTTGGCGTTGTCGCGCTGGAGGATGATCGTGTCGATGGGACCGGGGAGACGAGCCGCGGGGCCGAGGCCGGACGGGTCGGCGTCGGAGTTCCAGTTGGAGATGGTGGACCAGTCGCCGCCGGCGTCTTTGGTCCAGAGCGCGGGGATGAGGTAGTCGCGGACCCATTCCACGCCGCCGTTGGCGACGTCGAGGTCGACGTTGACGGCGTTGTTCCCGATGCCGGGGACGCGTCCGCGGCTGGTGTATTGCCAGAACTTCCAGGGCTGCTTGCCGACCCAAGGCTGCTGAAGGGGAACGGTGGGATAGTTCGGGTTCCAGACGCCGTAGACGTTTTGCGTGGAGGGAACCGGCGCCGGCTCTTCGGTCTGCGGGTTGACGCTGGTCCAGACGTACCCGGGATCGGTCTGGCGGTTCCAGCGCGCGACCCAGTTGTCCATCACCGTGACGGTTGGCTGCACGTACAGCGCGTAGCTCTGATTGACGTAGCAGAGCGGCATGATCCCCTTCACCTCTTTGATGCGGTTGGCGAAGGCGAGGGAGAAGTTGGAGAGATCTTCGCTGGAGCGTTCACTGCTGCCGGCTTCGAAGTCGTAGACGGGGAGGAGGTACCCGGGCTTCATCCAGGGGCCGGCCTGCTGGAGGAAGTGATTGGCTTCATCGACACCGGTGTGGGTGACGGTCTGGCCGTTCCACTGGTAGGTGATGATGTCGGCGCGGGCAAAGTGATACGCGCCGGCCAGCATTCCGACGTCGACGGCGCTGGTGATGTTGGTTTTGAAGGCGTAGTCATCGTAGCGCTGGGCGCCGGTGTTTAAGCCGTTCTTGTTGGCGGAGTCGTGTTCATCGTAGAAGCCGACAGTTCCGCCGCGGGAGGAGCGGATGAAGGCGAAGTCTTTACCGCCGCCGCCCTGCGAGGTGGGCTTGTGGACGGTGGTCCAGTCGATGGGGCCCTGGTTGTTCTGGTCCTGCCAGTCGGCGACGTCGAGGCCGAGGAGGCGCTGGGCTTGCGCGGTGGAAGCGTGAGAGAGTGCGACGGCAATGGGAATCGCAGCGAGGGAGAGGGCGTGGGATCGGGATGAACGTGGCATGTGGCGGCTGCTCCTGGCTTCCCCCTGCTGGATTGTACTACGAATTTGGGGCGGCGGTGTTGTTAATGTGGGGGTGGATCTTTGAAGAGGGCGCTTGGGGGGGGAGACAAGGCGAAGTTAGTGGTTGTGCAAGGTAACCCCATCCTTCCGGATGGGGCTAAGGGTGCTACAGGAGGTGCACAGGAGGTGCACCGAGGGGGAATGGTTGGTGTTGGGGGATTGGCAGGTGCGAGGAGGTGGCAGACCCTCACCCCCACCCTCTCCCGGGTACGGGAGAGGGAGGAGGTTTACAGCGCAGTCTGGTCCGCTAGTTGTTCTAGAAGAACCCTCACCCTGCCCTCTCCCGGGGTACCGGGAGAGGGTGAAGAGGAGGGAGAGTTGGACGGGGTGAAGGACTCACGTGGGAGGTTGAGGTCGTCCGATAACAGGGGAAGCATGGAAGATTCGATTTACTCGCTTCGCCATCGGGACATCCTTGCGCTTTGCGTGCTGGGGCTGCTGTGTGTTGGGGTGGTGATGGTGCAGTCGGCGTCGATGCAGGTGACGAACTCGGTGCACTGGCAGTGGACGGCGAAGGCGACGAAGCATGTGCTGTTCGCGGCTTGCGGACTGGCGGGGTTCTTTGTGGTGGGGAACTTTCGGTATTTCGATTTGGCTCGACGCGCCAAGGTCATGCTGATTCATCCCGTCGCGATCGCTTTTGCGGTGGCGTGCGTGGCGTGCGGGCTGGTGCTGATTCCCGGGGTGGGCGTTTCGGTGAATGGGGCCCGCCGGTGGATTCCACTGGGGCCGATGCAGGTGCAGGCTTCGGAACTGGGGAAATGGGGGACGGTGCTTTTCCTGGCGTGGTGGTTGAGCGCGCGGCCGGTAAACATGGATCGGTTTCGGAATTTTTTCCTGACGCTGATCCCAGTGGGATTCATCTGCCTGCTGATTGTGATTGAAGATTTCGGGACGGCGGCGCTGATCGGCATTTGCTCCTTCGCGATGCTGCTGGTGGGACGGGTGAAGCTGTGGCACTTGCTGGTGGTTCTTCCGCCGGCGCTGCTGGCGGCGTTTGTGTTCGTACATCACGAGCCTTACCGGTGGCGGCGGATGACGGCGTTTCTGGATCCGTGGGCGACGAGTCAGAAGGAGGGGTATCACATGATCCAGTCGCTCTTGAGCTTCTCGACCGGCGGGATCACGGGGCGCGGGATCGGGAATGGGATTCAGAAGCTGGGGTATCTTCCGGAAGACACGACCGACTTTATCTTTGCGGTGATCTGCGAGGAGCTTGGATTGTTCGGCGCGCTGCTGACGGCGGCGTTTTATCTGGGGATCGTGTTCGTTGCGTGGCAAGTGGTGCGGAAAGATCGGGATGACTTTGGGCGACTGCTGGCGTTCGGCGTGGCGACGATGATCGGGTTGCAGGCGGCGATCAACATGGCGGTGGCGACCGTGTCGGTGCCGACAAAGGGCATGTCGTTGCCGCTGATATCGGCGGGCGGATCGGGGCTGATCATCACGTGCGCGGCGCTGGGGCTCTTGTATTCGGTGATGAAGCATGATCCCGCACATCAGCCGGCGCCGACGGTGGAGGAAGAGCCGGACCTGTTGTTCGTCGATCCTCCGGCACCTACTGTTGAACCTGACCTTGAGTGAGAAGACGATCATCCTCGCGGGCGGCGGCACGGGCGGGCACTTGTATCCGGGCATTGCGGTGGCGCAGGCGCTGCGGAAGCTGATGCCGGATTGCACGCCGCTGTTTTTATGCACGGCGCGGGAAATCGATCGGGTGATTCTGGAGCCGACGGGATTTGAGTTCATTGCGCAGCCGATCGTTCCGCCGACGAAGACGGTTGGAGGGTTGCTGAAGTTCTGGAAGAGCTGGCGGGAGACGAAGGATTTGTTCAAGCGTACGCGGCGTGAGCGGAGCCCCGTCGCCGTGCTGGGGCTGGGCGGATATGCGGCGGGCGTTGCGGTGCGGGCGGCGGCGGAGAAGCGGATTCCGACGGCGATCTTGAATCCGGATGTGGTGCCGGGGAAGGCGAACCAGTTCCTGGTGCGGAAGGTGCGGGCGATCTGTTGTCAGTTTGCGCAGTCGGCGGAATATCTGCCGGCGAATCATCGGCACAAGGTGAAAGTGACGGGGTGTCCGATCCGGGAGGATTTTCGCACAGCGCTGGATCGCAAGGCCGCGGCGACGCGACTGGGGCTGGATCCGCGGATGCAGACGCTGACGATTACAGGGGCGTCGCAGGGCGCGCTGACGGTGAATGACGCGGTGCTGGCGATGGTGAAGGAGCTGAACCTTCAAGGGTGGCAGATTCTTCATCTTGCGGGGCGGGATCACGCGGCGAATGTGCGCAAGGCGTATCGGGAGATGGAGGTGGAGGCACGGGTGGTGGACTTTACGCCGGGGATGGCGGACGTCTGGGCGGTGACGGATCTGACCATCGCGCGCTCTGGCGCGAGCACGTGCGCGGAGCTGACGGCGTGCGGGGTGCCTTCGATCTTGATGCCGTATCCGTTTCACAAGGACATGCATCAGCGGGCGAATGCGCAGGTGCTGGTGGATGCGGGGGCGGCGGTGCTGGTGGATGATGAGAAGGACGCGAAGAAGAACGCGGCGAAGCTGACGCCGGCGGTGCAGGGGCTGTTGCGGGATATGACCAAGCGAACTGCGATGGCGGAGGCGGCGAGGAAGCTGGGGAGGGGGAATGCGGCGGAGGCGGTGGCGGGGATATTGGGGGAGATTGTGCGCTGAGGGGGTGGATCGAGGGGATTGGGTTGGTCGGTCGAAGAGGAGGGCTCGCTCCGCCGTCTCCTGAAGTGATTGAGCGAGCAAACACGCGCAGGAAGTCACACCCTCACCCCCGCCCTCTCCCGAGTACGGGAGAGGGGGTAGGTTCTTGTTGAGCAAGGAAGAACCCTCACCCTGCCCTCTACGGGAGAACCGGGAGAGGGGAAAGACAGAGCCAGAGCCGCTTGACGAGGGATTTGACCTCCGCACGATTTGTCGTAAAGTCGTAAAATGGTGGGTCTGATGAAGAACGTGATCGCGGTTGGCCGGATTATTATTAGCCCACGAAATATTGGGTAGGGCCGGATCGCGCAAGATGAATTTCCACGAGCCCTGCCCCTGTTGGCAGGGTTTTTTTGTTTTTAGAGGAACGCCATGACACGCCGGATCGAGATCTATGACACGACCCTCCGCGACGGGACGCAGGGCGAAGGATTCAATCTCTCGCTCCAGGACAAGCTGCTCATCGCGCAGAAGCTGGACGATCTGGGCGTGGATTACATCGAGGGCGGGTTTCCGCTGTCGAATCCGAAGGACGAGGCGTTTTTTCGGGAAGTGCGTTCGATGAACCTGCACGCCAAGGTGAGCGCGTTTGGGATGACGCGGCGGCGCGGGATGAAGGCGCAAGACGATCCCGGGATGAAGGCGTTGCTGGCGGCAGACACGCCGGTGGTGACGCTGGTGGGGAAGACCAGCGAGTACCAGGTGAAGACGGTGATGTCGGTGTCGCTGGAGGAGAACCTGGAGATGATCGGGGATTCGGTTCGGCTGATGCGCGAGGCGGGGCGCCAGGTGGTCTATGACGCGGAGCATTTCTTCGATGGGTATCGGGCTAACGCCCAGTATGCGATCCAGACGCTGCTGGCGGCGCAGGAGGCGGGGGCTTCGGTGCTGTGCTTGTGCGATACGAACGGCGGGTCGATGCCGGAGTTTGTGGCGGAGGTCGTGGGCGTGGTGAAGAGCAAGACGAGCGCGATGGTGGGCATCCACACGCACGATGACGGCGCGGTTGCGGTGGCCAATGCGATGGCGGCGATTCGCGCGGGGGCGGATCATGCGCAGGGGACGATCAACGGCGTTGGCGAGCGGTGCGGGAACATGGACCTGCTGCCGCTGATCGCGAACTTGCAGCTGAAGTACAAGCTGGAGTGTTTGCGGCCGGGGACGCTGAAGCATCTGACGGAGGTTTCGCGCTTTGTGTATGAGACGGCGAACATGAACCTGGTACCGGGGCAGGC
>DASVUC010000120.1:0-92870 GCA_036387255.1 Tepidisphaeraceae bacterium
GGTCGAAGAAGGGCTTGCCCGAGTTGAAGCTGCAACTTCGGACGTCGTTGATTGTTGATGGCGAGCGGCGGCCGGTGGATGCGGAGATCGGATTCGTCAGTCCGGTCGACGCCAGCGCCATCGTATCGATGGCAGAAGTGCCGGGACTTACGCCGAGCGTGGGCAGCACATTGGAGTTCGAGTTGTTTCGCGGAGGAGAGTAAGGGGTCGCAAGTCGAACAGCGACGCGAGGAGAGTAAGGGGTCGGGAAGAACATAAGCGGTCATTCCTCATTGATAATCAGGAATGACCCCTTATCTTCGCTATGATGCGCGCCGGTCCGGTTAAGCACTAGTTATATGGCATCAGGTGACCCGACTCAGAAATCGCGCCTGCGGGCCCAACTGGACGTCAAGGTGGAACGTTGGTCCGCGTATGTCGTTGCCGTTGTTTTCAGCCTGATGATTATTGGCGCATCCGCTCGCGTCGCCATTCGGCCGGCCGCAGCAACAGCGTGGAAGATCTTGACGGCTGGCTGGCTGCTTGAAATTTTTGCAGTTTGGAATGCGATGAGGCTTCGACGCGAGCACGTTCGGTCGAAAACGCAGGCAACATCTGGGCAAGCGGAAGATGCCATATAACCCGCCGATGCAGTGGACCGAGCCGGCGGGTAAGCTTCTTGTGGTTCGGGAGTCGGCACGGCGCCGGCTCGGCCACTGATCGGCCCTACGTTATACGGCGAAGAAGGGAGCACAGAGGTCGGATGCTGGACGCGTCACTAGCGCACAAACTATGGAATGCCGCGGCCGAAACCGGGCACACGCCTATCGTCGACTTCCTGCTGTCGCACGCCCGTCCGTGCATCTACCTCGTCGAGGGCCCGGACGCGGAGGGCGGTGTTGGCGTGAGCAGTCGCATGGGCGGCGACCCGGATTTGGGCGGGGACACGGCGTGGCCGTCGGGCATCGATCCAAGTCACCAACCGGCCGGCTCCGCCGACTTCATAGCGCAGTTGTCGTTCGCCCAAGCCCCGCGCGTGCCCGGGCTGCCGCTGCCTGAGATCGGACTGCTCAGCGTGTTCGTCCGCCGACTCGGCGGGAACACTGCCGTGGCTCTCTATGAGACGCGCCCGCTCGATGCCCTCTCGCGGCGAGCAGCGCCCCAAGACATGATCGAGGAGCCGCGCATCATCGAGGAGCCGTGCGAAATCGGTTTTCGCTCCGGGATCGACTTGCCCTTTGACCGCGCTGGGTTCGAGAGGGAACTCTTTGAGCGCTGCGGCCGAAAGGAATCGTGGGGCGACCTTCGCGCCGCGCTCGGCGGGGATGGCACGATCGGCCAGATCGGCGGCTACGCGATCGAAGACGGTCGCGATCTGGCCGCTCGGGCGCCGCGCCGTACGCCAGGCGACTCAGACTGGCTGTTGCTGCTTCGGCTCCACCTGTTTGAAGTGGTGCAACTGATGATCTACATCCGCCCGGAAGACTTGGCGGCGCGGGACTTTAATCGGGTATGGTCCACCGGCGTTCCCTAGCATGTCGTCGACAGCCCGACCATGACGCGACGTCGGAACCTCCGGGAAGAACATAAGGGGTCAGAAGAACAAACGGGGTCATTCCTAATTGATAATCAGGAATGACCCCTTATCTTCGCTCCGCACGCAGCGCTTTGCGGTCCATTGGAATAAATCCTCCAAAGCCGCCTGTATGGGCTCCAGGATGGTGACAGCATGAGACGCTACTTAGCTGCCTGTGTCTGTCTCTTCGCGTTCGGTTGTTTGACGTCCGGCCCCCGCGCGCGAGAGGAGTTGACCATTCGCAAAGCGGTTCCTCTCGGGACGCGCTCCGGGGATGCGGAGCGTAAGCTTCGTCGCTGCGGATTCGAAGTGAGTAGATTGGAAGAAGGAACCGGGTCGACGCGCGAGACATATATCTACGGGAGGCGCGAGTCAGGGTTTGTTATTATCAACAGAATGAATGTCTACCTGCGGTTACGAGGTGACGTGGTCGACGAAGTTACATTTGGCGGCGGTACAATTGGACCGTAACGGAGGAGAGTAAGGGGTCGCAAGTCGGAGGAGAGTAAGGGGTCGCAAGTCGAACAGCGACGCGAGGAGAGTAAGGGGTCGCAGAAGAACAAAACGGGTCATTCCTGATTCTGCTGCGCGAGTGTCGCGGCTGCTGAACCCTTCACATCGGAGGGGCGGGGAGGGGCTTGAATGGAGAAGGAAGGATGAGTGGAAGTGGGGTCTGGGGAGAAGGCGAGAAGGAAAACTTGGGGCCTTATGGTTGCCTTCTCGCCTTCTTCCCAGGGTCGCGACTCTGGGAAGTAAGGAAGCAGACGACGAGGTTGAAACTGGGGGCTCGCCGCCGCCCCCAGACCCCGGCTCACCTCCCGCCCCCTGCTGCCGCGGGATAACGGACCGACGTTGAATGGCCGGCCCGGCACCGACGACACTTGCGAACTATGAGGGCCGTTCGGCCGGGCCGGTCCATTCCAGCGGCTGGTTATGGGGCACCGCCGGGCAGCCGGAACTTCGGAAGCCGGCGTATCTCTTCGTCGAGCGCCGCAGTATTTTCAATTCCCTTCAGCAGCCGCCGAAGCCGTGAAACCGGATGCGCCGGGAATGCCGCGTCGTGCTCGGAATTCAAAAGGGGGACGCGGTTCGAATTTCCGCGCTGATCCGGGTGAGCGGACGCCAAGGAGAGGCGGTTCATTTCGGGCCAGCGTGCGTGATCTCTGATTTGGGATTTTCCCGTTGGTGCTTTGAATTTGTTTGGGATTTGGGATTTCGAATTTTCCCTTCCCGCCCGGTTCCCTGAAGGAAATTCGAAATAAGAAACTCCAAACCCATTCGAAGCCTGAAGAAGCAAATTCAAAACTCCCGCCCCCCCGCCTCGGGCCTTTCGAGCGGACGCAGCCGCGGGTTGGGGGGGGCGTTGGGGGCCGCGGGGGGAGGGCAACGAATGGGGGTGGGGTCGATAGGGTATAGTGAACGTCTTGAAGTCGTTTTGAGTACTATTCTTCCGCGTGATGCCGCATTTACGAACAGTCTGGTTGTGCGCTTGGGTTCTGCTGGGGCTGGTGCCGGTGCGCGCGGGCGCGGCGGTCGACTTTGCCCGGGATGTGCAGCCGATCTTGTCCGACAACTGTTTTTCCTGTCATGGGCCGGATGCGAATCATCGCAAGGGGGATTTGCGGCTGGACTTGCTGGATCCGAAGGTGGGGCCTTTCGCCAAGCGCGAGGGGTATGAGATTCTCTCGCCGGGGAAGCTGGACGAGAGCGTCTTGATCCTGCGGGTGACGGCGGAGGATGCCGATGAGCTGATGCCGCCGGTGAAATCGAATCGCAAGCTGACGGCGAAGCAGGTCGCGACGCTCAAGCAGTGGGTGACGGAGGGGGCGAAGTGGGGGAACGGAGGCGGGAAGCATTGGTCCCTGGAGGTTCCGACCCGGCCGGCGCTTCCGGCGGTGAAGGATGTTTCCCTGTCACGATGGGTGCGGAACCCGATCGATCAGTTCGTGGTGGCGCGGCTGGAGAAGGAGAACCTTAAGCCGTCGGCGGAGGCGGGGAAGGAGACGCTGATACGGCGGTTGACGCTGGACCTGACCGGGCTGCCGCCGACGCCGCAGGAGGTGGAGGCGTTCGTCTCCGATCCGTCATCGGATGCGTACGAGAAAGTGGTGGATCGGCTGCTGGCGTCGCCGCGCTACGGCGAGCACATGGCGTGGGCGTGGCTGGATGTGGCGCGGTATGCGGACACGAACGGCTATCAGAACGATCCGACGCGGACGATGTGGCCGTGGCGCGACTGGGTGATTCGGGCGCTCAACGAGAACCTTCCGTACGATCAGTTCGCGACCTGGCAGATCGCCGGGGATTTGCTGCCGGGGGCGACGCAGGATCAAAAACTCGCCTCCGGCTTCAACCGCAATCATCCCTACAACGGCGAAGGCGGGCGGATCGCCGAAGAGACGCGGGTGGAAAATGTGATGGATCGCGTGGACACGACCAGCACCGCGTTCCTGGGGCTGACCGTGGGGTGCGCCAAGTGTCACGACCACAAGTTCGATCCGATCAGTCAGAAGGAGTACTACCAGCTTTACGCGTACTTCAACCAGTGCTCCGAAACCGGCGACCTCAAATACGTCGGCGAAGGAAACGTCGCGCCGGTGCTCACGGTCAGCTCAGCCGAGCAGAGGCAGAAGCTCGCGGACCTCAAGCGCGCGGCCAAGGCGGCGGAGGAAAAACTCTCGGCCAAGATGCCGGAGATCGATCGGCAGCAAGCCGCCTGGGAAGAAACAGCGCGCTACGAGAAAGGGTGGATCGTCGCCACGCCCGTCAGCGTAAAAGCCTCAAGCGGGGCGACGATGAAAGTGCTGCCGGACAGCTCCGTCCTGCTCGGGGGAACCAATCCCGATACCGACGTGCACGAGGTGGTGCTGCGGACGGACCTTTCCCGGGTGACGGGGATTCGGGTGGAGGCGATCGCCGATGCGTCATTGCCACAAGGCGGTCCCGGGCGCTCGCCGAGCAGCGGGAACTTCGTGCTGAATCAGATCGAGGCGGTGGCGACGTCACCTGATGGGAAGCAAACGAAGAGGCTTGCCTTCGCGTCGGCGGATGCAACCTACAACCAGGAATCGTGGCATGTGAACGGCGCGATCGATGCCGATCCGAAGACGGGGTGGGGCGTCTGGAAGGCGCCGGACAAGAACAACATCTCGGCGGTCTTTCGTTTAGCCGATGCGGTGGCGTTCCCGGGTGGGTGCACCATCACGGTGAAATTCCACTACGACTCGCCCGTGCGGACGCACACGATGGGGAGGTTCCGGCTGGCGCTGAACGATGCATCGGCGGCGACGCCTTCGGTCGTGCAGGCGCTTGCGGTGGCGGCGGCGGAGCGATCAGACGAGCAGAAGAAGCAGTTGCGCGCCTTTTACCGGGCGCGGATTAACCCCGAGCTCAAGCCGCTGAATGAGTCGGTGGCGGCGGCGAAGAAGGCGGTGGAGGATTTTCAGAATTCGTTCCCGAAGGTGATGGTGATGGATGACGCGACCACGCGGCCATCAAAGATCCTCACCAAGGGCGCGTACGATAAGCCAGTAGGCGGCGCGCTGTCCGCGGGGATTCCGTCGATCCTCACGAGCGTCATTGAAGCGAAAGGAAAAGCCGGCGGCGCTGCCGCGGGAGAAGCCCCTTCCACCCGCCCCACCACCGCCCCCGGCAGCGATCGACTGGCGCTGGCGAAGTGGATGTTCTCACCAACAAATCCGCTCACCGCGCGCGTGACGGTGAATCGGCTCTGGCAGCAGTTCTTCGCCGTCGGCATCGTGAAGACGGCGGAAGATTTTGGCGTGCAGGGTGAACGCCCCGTCCATCCCGAACTGCTCGATTGGCTGGCGGTGCAGTTCCGCGACGGCGGGTGGGACACGAAGGGGCTCGTCCGGCTTTTCGTCACGAGCGCGACCTACCGTCAGTCCTCCAACGTGACAGCGGAGGCGTTTGAGCGCGATCCGGAAAATCGCCTGCTGGCGCGCGGGGCGCGCTTTCGTCTGGCTTCTCCCGTGCTGCGGGATCAAGCGCTCGCCGCGGCGGGGCTGCTGGTGGACAAGCGCTATGGCCCGCCGGTGAAGCCCTACCAGCCGCCGGGGATCTGGGAAGAAGCGACGTTCGGAATCATCAAGTACAACCAGGATCACGGCGAGGCCCTGTACCGCCGATCCATCTACACCTTCTGGCGGCGCATCGTGGGGCCTACCGGCTTTTTCGATGCGCCCAGCCGGACAAGCTGCACGGTGCGTCCGTCGCGGACGAACACGCCGCTGCATGCGCTGACGACATTGAACGATATTACGTACATCGAAGCGGCGCGCGGCCTGGCGCAGCGGGTGCTGGAGAAGCACGCGACAGAGGACGAGCAGTTGAAGCTGGCGTATCGGCTGGTGCTGTCGCGAGAGCCCCGGGAGAAGGAGCGGGCGGTGTTGCTGAAGGCGCTGACGCGGTTGAAGGGGCATTACGCCGGGCATGGGGATGAGGCGAAGAAGCTGCTGGCGCAAGGCGAGTCCAAGCGCGATGAGAAGCTCAACTCAATCGATCACGCGGCCTGGACCGCTTTGTGCCTGGAGATTTTGAATCTGGATGAGACGGTGACGAAAGAGTGACTTGCGAGCACGGGCATGTTGCCCGTGCTACAGAAATCAATATGAATCCGCTTACCGATAATCGTCGTCACATCACTCGTCGGGCGCTGCTGGGACGGACCGCGACGGGTATCGGCACGGCCGCGCTGGCGCATCTACTGGGCAAGGACCTGCTTGCCGCGGCGACGGGCGCAGGGGCTTCCACGCGCCCCTCCACCGCGCCACTCGCGCAGGCGATCGGGGGATTGCCGAATCTTCCCCACTTCCCCGCCAAGGCCAAGCGGGTGATCTACATGTTCCAGAACGGGGCGCCCTCGCATGTGGATCTCTTCGATTACAAGCCCAAGCTTAAGGCTTGGCACGGGAAGGAGATTCCCGCCGAGATCCAGATGGGCTCGCGGCTGTCGACGATGACGAGCGGCCAGAAGGCCAAACCGGTGCTGTCGGAGATTACGAAATTTGCAAAGCACGGCCAATCCGGCGCGACGGTCTGTGATTTTCTGCCCAACATTGCCTCCATCGCGGATGATCTGTGCTTCGTGAAGTCGATGCACACCGGCGCCATCAACCACGCCCCCGCCATCACCTTCTTCCTCACCGGCGCCGAACAGCCCGGCCGCCCTTCGATGGGTTCCTGGCTGACATACGGGCTCGGCTCCACATCGGAAAATCTTCCGGCGTTTGTCGTGATGACGTCGCGCGATAAAGAAGCTTCCTGCGGGCAGATTTTCTATGACTTCTACTGGGGAAGCGGATTTCTGCCGTCGAAATATCAGGGGGTGAAGTTCCGCGGCTCGGGGGATCCGGTGCTGTACTTGTCGAACCCGGACGGGATCTCGGCCGAGACCAAGCGGGCGATGCTGGATGACATCGCGCAGATCAACGAGATGAAGCTGCACGAGTTCGGCGATCCGGAGATTGCAACGCGCATCAGCCAGTATGAGATGGCGTACAAGATGCAGTCGAGCGTGCCGGAACTGACCGACTTTTCGAAGGAGCCGCAGTCGGTGCTGGAGATGTACGGGCCGGATGTGAAGCGGCAGGGATCCTATGCGTACAACTGTCTGATGGCGCGGCGGCTGGTCGAGCGGGGCGTGCGTTTCGTGCAGATCATGCACGCGGGGTGGGACCAGCATCGGAATCTGAATTCGCAGTTGAAGGTTCAGTGCACGGATACCGATGCCCCTTCCGCGGCGCTGGTGAAGGACTTGAAGCAGCGCGGGCTCCTGGAAGACACGCTGGTGATCTGGGGCGGGGAGTTTGGGCGCACGCCATTCCTACAAGGGGACATCACCGACACGAAGCAGTGGGGCCGCGATCATCATCCGTACGCATTCACCATCTGGATGACCGGGGCGGGGATCAAGAAGGGAATCACGTACGGCGAGAGCGATGAATTCGGGCACAGCGTGGTGAAGGACGGAGTGGACGTGCACGATTTTCAGGCGACCATCCTGAAGCTGCTGGGGATCGATCACGAGCGGCTGACATTCAAGTTTCAGGGCAGGCATTTCAGACTGACTGATGTGGCGGGGAAGGTGGTGAAGGGGGTTTTGGCTTAAGTGACAGTGCCTGGAGGGGGGATGCATGGGCGAGACGCCCATGGCACGCTATAACACTGCTTCATGTCCAAGCGACTTCTCTCGCTGTGCATTCTGCTGTGTGGGCTCTTCGTCGTGGTGGGTTGTGGCCCGCGCACGACGGTGATCTGGATCAGCATCGATGGGTTTCGGCATGATTATCCGGAGAAGGCGAAGACGCCTTTCCTGCATGAGCTGATGGGGCGGGCCTATTACTCCAGGGCGATGACGCCGATCACGCCGAGCATCACGTTCCCATCCCATGTGTCGGAAGCGACGGGGGTGACCGTGGATCGGCATGGGATCGCGAACAACGATTTTTACGACACCGAGACGCGGCAGTCGTACTCGTTTCCGGCCGTGCCGGCGCTGCTTCAGTCGGAGCCGATCTGGATCACGACGACGCGGCAGCACGTTCGGACGCTGGTGTTTGATTGGCCGCTGTCGCAGAACCAGACGGCGCGAATTCGCTCAGATTATTTTCTGGCGAAGTTTGAAGGAGCACCGACAGACGAGCAGCGATTGAACCGGTTGATCGAGACGTGGCAGCTCGACAAAAACAAGAAGCCGCTGGGCCTGATCATGGGGTACATCAAGAAGACAGATACCACGGGACATAAGTTCGGGCCGGAGTCGGCGGAGCTCCGGACGGCGATCCAAGAGACGGACGCGGCGCTGGCGCACTTTGTAAGCGCCGCGCAGCGGGTGTTTGCGCAGAAGAGTCGAAAAGGGGATCGGCTGTACCTGATGCTGACGACGGATCATGGGATGACGGAGGTGAGCGCGCTGGTGAATCTGGAGAAGCTCTTTGCGGCTCCGTTGCCGAAATCGGTTCATGTCGAGACGGGGGGACCGGTGGCGATGATTTATTTGCACGACGTTCCACCGGCACAGCGAACAATCCTCCAGCAGTCGCTGTTGAACGATCTCAGGAAGTACAGCTTCCTGACCGCGTATACGCGTGACACGCTTCCAAAAGCGTGGGGCTTCTACAACCCTGCCAGAACGGGGGATGTCGTGGTGATGTTGAAGAACCGCTACACGTTCAGCACGAAGATCCGGACTGCGACGGCGCCGGCAAAGGGCACAGGGCCGCTCGGGATGCACGGGTATCCGCCGGCGGAGAATCCAGATATGCGGGGTTTTTTCCTGCTGGCGCGGCTGGATCAAGTGGAGCGGGCGCGGGATCTGGGGCCGGTGGATTCGCTGCGGATTCACCCGACCGTTGCGAAGCTGCTGCACGTCAAGCCGGCGCCGAATGCGAAGGCGCGGCCGCTGCCTGTGCCTTAGACCAAGCTTCCAGGTTGCCGCCTTCTCCACGGGGAATGGGTCGCAACATTCCGCACGCGGGGCCGTTCCTTGCAAAAGGCGGACTTCCCCCCACAATACCGCCACTTTCATGCGAAAACTGCTTGTTGCCAACCGGTCGGAGATTGCTACCCGTGTCTTCCGCGCCGCGACGGAACTGGATCTGGAAACGGTAGCGATTTACACGTACGAGGACCGCTTTTCGCTGCACCGCTTCAAGGCGGATGAGTCTTATCTGATCGGGCCGGCTCAGGGCGGCGAGCCGGTCAAGGGATACCTGAATATTCCAGCCATTATCGCGGTGGCGAAGGATCATGGGGTGGATGCGGTACATCCGGGATACGGCTTCCTCTCGGAGAACGCGGAGTTCGCGCAGGCGTGCCAGAAGAACGGCATCAAGTTCATCGGGCCGACGCCGGAGCTGCTCCAGAATTTTGGCGATAAGACAGAGGCGAAGCGGATCGCAACCGAGGCGAAGGTGCCCGTGGTGCCGGGAACGGAGCACGGGCTGACGGACGCAAACCAGATCAAGAAGAAGGCGAAGGAGATCGGATACCCGATCATCATCAAGGCCAGCTTCGGCGGCGGCGGGCGCGGGATGCGCGTGGTGAAGAACGCGGATGAGCTGCCGGAGAAACTCGCGGAAGCATCGCGTGAAGCCGGCAGCGCGTTTGGTCGCTCCGAGGTGTTCGTTGAAAAATACATCGCACGCGCGAAGCACATCGAGGTGCAAATCCTGGGCGATGAGCACGGCAACCTCGTCCACCTGTGGGAGCGGGATTGCTCGGTCCAGCGACGACATCAGAAGGTGGTAGAGATCGCGCCGAGCGTGAATTTGCCGCAGCAGCTTCGCGAGGACATTTGCAGTGCCGCGGTGAAGGTGGCGAGGACCGCCAGCTATCGCAATGCTGGCACCGTCGAGTTCCTGGTTGATGTTGACACCGGCGAGTTCTACTTCATCGAAGTGAACCCGCGCATCCAGGTGGAGCACACGGTAACGGAGGTCGTCACCGGCATCGACATTGTGCGCTCCCAGATCCTTGTCGCCCAAGGCCATAAGCTGCACGATGAGCCGATTCGCATTCCGCGACAGGAAGAGATTCGAACCAATGGCTACGCGATCCAGGCGCGGGTGACGACGGAAGATCCGGAGAACCATTTCATCCCCGATTATGGCCGCATCACCACCTACCGGTCAGCGGGCGGGTTTGCGCTGCGATTGGACGGGGGCAATGGGTTTGGCGGCGCGGTGATCACCCCTTACTTCGACTCGCTGCTGGTGAAGGTGACGAGCTGGGGCGGCACGTTTGACGAATCCATCAGGCGGATGGATCGGGCGCTGCGGGAGTTCCGCATCCGTGGGGTGAAGACGAACATTCCATTTCTTGAAAACCTCATTAACCATGAACAGTTCACGGCCGGCGACGCCACGACGACGTTCATCGACACGACGCCGGAACTGTTTCGATTCAAGCCGCGGCGGGATCGGGCGACGAAGATTCTCTCCTACCTCGGCGACGTGATCATCAACGGCCGGCCGGACGTGAAGGGGAAGGTGGATCCCAAGCGCGAGTACATCACGCCCACCATCCCAACGTACACCAAGGCAGCACAGATTCCACCAGGGACGCGGCAGCGGCTGCTCGAGATGGGACCGGAGAAATTTGCGCAGTGGGTGCGGAAGCAAAAGCGCCTGTTCATTACCGATACGACGATGCGAGATGCGCATCAGTCGCTGCTGGCGACGCGGGTGCGGACGCACGACCTGCTGGCGATCGCCGATGCGGTGGCGCACTTGTGCCCCAACCTCTTTTCGCTGGAGATGTGGGGCGGGGCGACGTTCGACAGCGCGATGCGATTCTTGCAGGAAGATCCGTGGGATCGGCTGGATCAGCTTCGGGTCAAGATCCCGAACATTCCGTTCCAGATGCTGCTGCGGGCATCCAACGCGGTGGGGTATACCAACTATCCTGACAACGTGGTGCGGGAGTTCACGAAAGCGGCGGCGGAGCATGGGATCGACGTCTTCCGCATCTTCGACTCGCTCAACAACATCGACAACATGAAGGTTGCGATGGAGACGGTGCGGGATAAGACCAGTTCGATCTGCGAAGCCGCGATCTGCTACACCGGCGACATTCTTGATCCGAAGCGCACGAAGTATCAGCTCAAGTATTACATCAACATGGCCAAGGAGCTGGTGCGGATGGGGACGCACTTTCTGGCGATCAAGGACATGGCGGGGTTGTGCAAGCCCTACGCGGCGCATGCGCTGGTGAAGGCGCTGCGGGATGAGGTGGATGTCCCTATCCATTTTCACACGCACGATACGAGCGGGATCAACGCGGGGACGCTGCTGCGGGCGTCGGATGCGGGGGTGGATGTGATCGATGGTGCGCTGTCGAGCGTGTCGGGGACGACGAGTCAGCCGAACTTGAACTCGATTGTGGCGGCGCTGGACAACACGCCACGTGCGACGGAGCTGAGCCTGGAGTCGCTGAACGCGCTGTCGGATTACTGGGAGCACGTGCGGGACTTTTACTACCCCTTCGAAGAGGGGTTGCGCTCCCCCACCGCCGAGGTGTATCAGCACGAGATGCCCGGCGGGCAGTTCACGAACCTCAAGGCTCAGGCGAAGTCGCTGCACTTGGAGGATCGCTGGCCGGACGTGGCGCAGATGTACGCGCAGGTAAACCAACTCTTTGGCGATATTGTGAAGGTAACGCCTTCGAGCAAGGTCGTAGGCGACATGGCGCTGTTCATGGTGACCAACGGCCTGACGGCAATGGACGTGCTGGACCCGACGAAGAAGCTGAATTTTCCGAAGAGCGTCGTGGAGATGATGCAGGGGCACCTGGGTGTGCCGGACGGTGGTTGGCCGAAGGTTCTTCAGAAGATCATCCTGGATTCCGCGGGCCTGAAGCCGCTGAAGGGTCGACCGGGCGCGTCGTTGCCGAAGGTGGATTTCGCGGCGGCGAAGAAGGAGCTGACGGCGAAGCTTCATCGCGAGCCGCGGGACGTGGATGTGCTGTCGTACGTGCTGTATCCGCAGGTGTACCTCGATTTCGACAAGCACGAGAAGGCGTTTAACAACACAAGCGTGCTGCCGACGCCGGCGTTCTTCTACGGGCTGAAGCCGGGTGAAGAGATCAACGTGGAGATCGAGCCGGGGAAAATGCTGATCATCAAGTACCTGACCACGGGCGAGTTGCGCGAGGATGGGACGCGGACGGTGTTCTTTGAGTTGAACGGCCAGCCCCGCGAAGTCGTTGTGAATGATAAAGCAGTTGAAGGAAACCTGCACCGGCATCCCAAGGCCGATCCCGAAGATCCAAGCCAGATCGCGGCGCCGATGCCGGGGAAGATCAGCAACATCGCCGTGAAGAAGGGGCAGGAAGTGAAAGAGGGCGAGCGGCTGCTCTCCATTGAGGCGATGAAAATGGAGACGGCGGTGTACTGTCCCCGCAGCGCCCGCGTGGGGAGCATCGAAGTGAAAGCGGGATCGGTGATCACCGCCGGGGATCTGCTGCTAACGCTGGAAGGCGAAGAGCCGCCGCAGGTTTATCGAAAGTGAGATGTTTCAGGCGATCCGAGGAGTTCGCTGACGCGTTCGCCGCGGAACGGATCAATGCGTGAAAACAGGCATGGTCCTGGGCGGATTCTTTAATGATACGAGGAAAGAGCAACATGACGGCGCAACCGAAGAAAATTGTCCTGGCGTACAGTGGCGGGCTCGATACGAGCGTAATTTTGCCTTGGCTGAAAGAGCGGTATCCAGGGGTGAAACTGGTTGCATTCGCGGCGGAGTTGGGGCAGGGCGATGAGCTCAAAGGCATCGAAGACAAGGCGCGCAAGAGCGGCGCGGATGAAGTGGTCATCATGGACCTGCGCGAAGAGTTCGCAGAGAAATACTGCTTCCCGATGCTGCGGGCGCACGCCATTTACGAGCAGGATTATCTGCTGGGGACCTCGATCGCGCGGCCGCTGATCGCGGCGAAACAGGTGGAGGTGGCGCATCAGACCGGCGCGGATGCGGTGGGTCATGGGGCGACTGGAAAGGGCAATGATCAGGTGCGCTTCGAACTGACGTATATGGCTCTTGATCCCGCGCTGAAGATCATCGCCCCGTGGAAAGATCCGTCTTTTGAGCTGCGCGATCGCGAGAGCGCGGTGGAGTATGCGGAGAAGCATGGCGTGCCCATTACGGTGAGCAAGAAGAAGATCTACTCGCAGGACCGCAACCTCTGGCACATCAGCCATGAGGGGGCGGAAATCGAGCATCCGGACCAGGAGCCGAACTGGGAGGCCTGTCTTACGATGACGGTGCCGGCGGAGAAGGCGCCCAACGAGGCAGAGATCGTTGAGGTGGCCTTCGAGCGCGGCAATCCGACCGCCGTCAACGGCAAGACGCTGCCCCCGCATGAGATCATTGCGACGCTCAACCAGATCGGCGGCAGGCATGGTGTGGGCGTGACGGTGCTGGCGGAGAATCGTCTGGTCGGGATGAAGAGCCGCGGCGTGTACGAGACGCCGGGCGGGACGATCCTGTACGAGGCGCACAAGGCGCTGGAACAGATCACCATCGAGCGCGACACGCTGCACTTCAAGCAGCAGGTGGCGCTGCGTTACGCTGACCTCGTCTACAACGGTCAGTGGTTCCATCCGCTGCGCGAATCGCTCCAGGCATTCATCGATCACACGAATGCGACCGTGACCGGCACCGCCAGGGTGCGGCTGTTTAAAGGGCGGGCGATGCAGATCGGCGCGCAGTCGCCACATACGCTGTATGACCCGCAATTGGCCAGCTTCAGCATGGAGGGGTACGACGTGACGGCGGCACGGGGCTTCATCGATTTGTTCGGCCTGCCGATGAAGGTGGCCAGTCAGCGGAAGCGGTGGTGAGTGAAGGATGCAGAGCGGCGAGATTGAGGGCCTCGAGGTTCGGTTCGCTTCAACCTCCGTCAAGCGATCAGGGTAATATGCTTGATGATGGCTCATCATCCCGCTTCGTTCATTGCGCATTGGGTCGTTGCATTTTGTGTCTTGCTTGCGAGCGTTACTGCGCACGCGGAGTCGTCGCCGTCAGTGCGGGCATTCCAACCGCTTGATCAGGATTGGCGCTTCTTCCTCGGTGATGTGGAGGGCGGGGAGAAGAACAACTGCGACGACGCGAAGTGGCGGGTGCTGGATCTGCCGCATGACTGGAGCGTGGAGGGGGAATATCGTCGGGAGAACCCTTCGGGCGGCTCTTGTGCTTACTTGCCGACAGGGGTGGGGTGGTATCGAAAGGTGATCGACGTGCCGGCCGAGTGGCTCGAGCGGCGGGTGGTCGTCCACTTCGATGCGGCGCAGCGGAACAGCGACGTTTGGATTAACGGACAGAAACTGGGAACGCGGTCTTACGGGTACATCAGCTTTAGTTATGAGCTGACAGCTCATCTTCACGCGGGAAAGAACGTACTCGCGGTGCGGCTGGACAACTCGAAGCAGCCGGCGGCACGGTGGTATACAGGGTCGGGACTTTATGCGCACGTGAACCTTGAGGTGACCGATCCGCTGCACCTGGTGGAGGATGGAACTTTTGTTTCTACGCCGCAGGTCACAGATGAGCGGGCGACGGTGCGGGCGACAAGCGAGGTGCGCAATAGAAGAAGCGAGAGCGTGAAAGTAATCGTGCGATCGGAGGTGATGGATCAGGGGAAGGCCGTCGCCGGTGGCGAAATTCAGGTGACGGTGGGTCCGGGTGAGACGACAGTCGCGACCAACGATCTGTCGGTTGAGAAGCCCAAGCGCTGGTCGCCGGACGCGCCGCAGAGGTACACGTTGGTGACCCGCATTCTGCGACAGGGAAAAGAGATCGACGCGCGCTCAACGTCTTTCGGTATCCGAACAATTCGCTGGGACGGGAACACCGGCTTCTGGCTCAACGACAAGAACATCAAGCTGCAAGGGATGGGCATGCACTACGACGCCGGCGGGCTGGGGGCGGCCATCCCGGATGAAGTGCTCGAGGCGCGGATTCTTCAACTCAAGAGCATCGGCTGCAACGCCATTCGCACCGGGCATACGCCCTTCCCGCCACTGTTTTACGATCTGTGCGACAAGCACGGGATGATGGTCGTGGATGAAGCCTTCGACGGGTGGAAGCGCAAGGCTGCGGCCGATTACGGCGCGACGGCCTTCGCCGAGTGGTGGAAGCGCGACCTGACCGATTTTGTCCGCCGCGATCGCAATCATCCCTGCGTCGTGCTCTGGAGCATTGGCAATGAAACGGGTGAGAGGGACAAGCTTGGCATGACGAAGATCGTGCACCAACTTGATCCCACCCGCGCGACCACCGGCGGCCAGTGCCTGGAGGGCGTGGACGTCGCCGGCTTCAACGGACCCGGCGAAGCGGCCGGGGTGCTCGAGTCGTTCCACAACGCCCATCCCGATCAGCCCATTGTGCTGACGGAGGAGCCGCACGGCTACCAGACCCGCGGCTTCTATCGCACGCTGACCTGGTGGCGCGACAACAACCCCGAGAAACGTCTTTCCTTTCCCGCCTACTCAACTGACGAAGTGTTCCCCCGGGAGGGCGATGAGCAGTACGCGTCATCATACGACAACGCGATTGTGCGCATCACCAACCGCCAGTGCTGGAAGCGCACGCGCGAAACGCCCTGGATCAGCGGGCAGTTCCGCTGGGCGGCGTTCGATTATCTGGGCGAAGCGAGCATCATGGGCCGCCACTGGCCCGCACGCTTCTGGCACCCTGGCGTGATCGACGCGGCGGGCTTCCCGAAAGATCTTGCGTCCTTCTATCAGAGCCAGTGGACGCGCGCCGACGAGCGCGCGGGTACGGCGATGGTGCATTTGCTGCCGCACTGGTCGCATCCGCTGGTGGCGAAGGGGATGATCATTCCTGTCGTCGCCTATTCCAATTGCGACGAGGTGGAGTTGTCGCTCAACGGAAAATTGCTCGGCCGGCAGAAGCGCCGCGAGCTGCTCGATTTTGTGTGGCAGGTGCCGTATGAGCCGGGGGAGATTACCGCCGTCGGTTATCTGGCGGGGAAGGCGGTGGCGAAGACGTCGCATCGGACGGCAGAGGCTTCAACGCGCATCGCGCTGACCGTCGATGAAGCGCTTGCAACGCGGCGCGGTGATGTGGCGACGGTGGACATCGCGGCGCGGGACAAGTGGAACGAGCTGGTGCCGTGGGCGGAGGACCAGATCGAGTTTCGGTTAAGCGGGCCCGCACGCTTTCTCGCTTTTGAAAACGGCGATCCGCTGGATGTTTCACCGCACCAGGTGATGTCGCGGAAGGTGTTTCGTGGGCTGGCCCGCGGGTACTTTTCGGCGACGGGCGAAGATGGGCCCATCGAGCTGGCGGCGGCGGGGATTCTGGGACGGCGGTTGTTTGAGAAGACCGCCACGGTGACGCTGGTTGTGACTCGACTGGCGCTGCGGGGGGAACTGTCGCCGGTTCCGCTGGCGATCCATTACACGATGAATGGCAGTGAGCCGACACCCGCCTCGCAGCGGTACGATGATCAACCCTTCACGCTCGATCGTCCCGCGACGGTGCGAATGCTGGTGCTGCGGGAGGGAAAGCCTTGGATCACCAGCGCCGCGAATTTTACGCAAGGTCTTCCTCCCGTTGTCGATGACCCGCGGTTTGAAAAAACGGCCGGCGCGAACAACGCAACGGCCGGCGCCTTTGGCGGCCCCCGCGACGCGGAACTCGTCGGCGCGTGGTCGGAAGGCAAGCGCCGCTTGCGCTTCGGGGCCGACGGCAGGGTCTACCGCGCCGCGGCTGAAGAAAAAGACATCGCCGTTGCCGAATGGTGGTACGATTTCCCCAACGACCCCCACGAGGACCCCACCAGCACCGGCGCCGGTGCGATCCGCTGGAAAGACAGCGGCGAGACTGTGCCCATGCGACTGAGCTCGCAGGAGGCAAAAGAGCTGATCATCAATCCCGATGGGCGAAAGCGCCGGCTGCGGAAGGAGAGCAACTGATCATCCGCCGCGAGATCATGTAACCCCTATAGAGAAGAAGCTCTTTCGCCTGGATGGGAGTTTCATGTTCTGCGTTGGTCGTTCGCCGTTTATTGCTTCCTCGTCGCGATGGACTACAGGGCGAACTTCGAAGCGGTAGGGAAAAGGGCTCCATGACTGTTGCCGGGGGGCGGCGGCTTCGTTACCTTTCCGCTGAAGCGATGAGCGATCGCTTCCCCCCTGCCGGCTGAAGCTGGAACCGGATTTTTTAAACCCCAACGCCCACCTGCACCCCATGAATCTCTCCCCTTTCCTCGATGGCAACACCTGCGTCCTTGGCCTCCAATGGGGGGACGAGGGCAAGGGCAAGGTGGTGGACCTGATTGCCGAAAACGCGGACGTGGTGATTCGCTACTGTGGCGGGGCCAACGCCGGGCACTCGATCAAGATCGGCGGGGAAAAATTCGCGACGCACCTGCTTCCCGTCGGCGTGTTCCGGCCGCACGTCCTCAACGTGATCGCTAACGGCGTGGTGCTGGATCCAGAGGTGCTCTTCCGCGAGATCGATGAGTTCGCGTCGCGCGGCCTGGCGATCACACCGAACCAGCTCAAGATCAGCTATAAGGCGCACGTCGTGATGCCGTGGCACAAATCCGAAGACGCTGCCCGCGAGCATGCCGCCGGCGAAGGATCCATCGGGACGACCAAGCGCGGCATCGGGCCAACGTACGCTGACAAGATGCAGCGCGCAACCGCCATCCGCGTCGCCGACCTGGTGCACGAAGACAATCTCAAAGAAAAGATCGGACGGATCTGCTCTGAGCGGAATTCAGTTTTAAAGTGCCTGTACGATGCGCCGCCCCTGGACTGGCGCCCGATCTTCGAGACGTACCGGGATTTCGGCCGGCGGATGCACCCCTTCGTTGACGATACGAGTCACCTGGTGATCGAGCAGTTTAAGGCAGAGAAGAAAATTCTGTTCGAGGGCGCGCACGCGGTGCTGCTGGATGTGGATCACGGCACGTATCCGTATGTCACGAGCAGCTCGTGCTCATCTCTCGGCATTTTCTCCGGCGCGGGCGTTCCGCCCAAGACGGTACAGCAGTACATCGGCGTGATGAAGGCATACTCCACCCGCGTCGGTGGCGGACCGTTCCCGACGGAGCAGAACAACGACACCGGCAACTACATCCGCGAGCGCGGCAACGAGTACGGGACCACCACGCGCCGCCCGCGGCGCTGCGGGTGGCTGGATACCCTTGCGGTCAAATACTCCGTCGAACTGTGTGGGATCACGTCCATTGCACTGACACTGGTGGACGTGCTGTCGGGGTTGGACCATGTGCAGATCTGCACGGCGTACAAATGGCGCGGGCAGCGCATGGACACGTTCCGCGCTGACATGGACACACTGGCGGAGGTCGAGCCGATTTACGAAACGCTGCCCGGTTGGCGTGGCAATATTTCCGGCTGCCGAAGCTTTAATGAACTGCCGCGCGAAGCGCAGCAGTACGTCAAGCGCGTGGAACAACTTGTCGGCGCGCCGGTCAAGATCGTCAGCGTGGGGCCGGAGCGAACGCAGACGCTGTTGCGGTAAGGGGGAAGGAGCCGGGGGTCTGTGGGGAACGCGTGAGTCTGGTCCGAATATTGCATCGCTACCAAAGCCCATCAACAGGGAAGGAGATTGCAATGAAGTGGACTATTCCTCAGCTCGCTGCCGTGCTGTCGCTTTCGATGATCGTCGGCTGCGAAAGCTCGGTTCTCGTGAACAACCGGCCCGATACCACGCCGAACAACATGAGCGGCGACGACGCCTCGCTAGCCTCCAGCCGCACCGAAACCAACTCCGGCGCGACCAGTGCCGATCAGGCCAGCAGCGCGACGACGCAGCCCTCAGGCAGTCAGCGCGTGAACACCAAGAACACCACGATTCAGTCCGACTAACGATGAAATCAACGCCTGCATCCGCCGACGCCGTGACCATGCGCCGCGCCTTCTGGGCGCTCGCGCTGGTCGCGCCGTTCGGCGGGTGCGGTCGCACTGCTGTCGTGGTGGACAACCCGCCGCCCAACACACAGACAATCGTGACAGTCGAGCATCGGCCGCAGACACAGCCCTCGGATAAGAACCTCGTGATTCGGAACAAGTCGTAGTTCGTACCGACTTCAGGGGCAACGAAGGGTCGGGCCAACAATCTTCGACGCTGTGAGTTCGTCGTGCGTCGCGTGTGTTGTCGCGGCGGCGGACTCCTCACGTACGTATCTGTCGAAAAAGCACGGTGCAAAGCGCTCGCGGTTTTTGCGCGATCCGGGGGTATAACCCTGCCATGGCGCAGGACGCACAGAGTTGGCTGAACGCGGTACAGGCGATGCTCGGCGCGGGGGAGCTCGATGCCGCGGAGCGCGCCTGTCGGGCGCGGCTTGCGGAGCTGAATGAAGATGCTGACGCGCTGCACGTGCTGGCATGGGTGCTGGATCGGAAACAAGATCGGGCGGGCGCGGATGATGCCATTCGCCGCGCGATCGTGCAGCGGCCGAACGATGCGCTGCTGTACAACACGCAGTCAGCGATCTTCGCTGCGCGTGGGGAGTTCGATTCGGCAGAGGCGTCGGCGAGGAGGGCAATTGAGCTGCGACCTGATTTTCTGCTGGCGCGGCTGAATCTGGGCGACATGCAGTACAACCGGGGACACCTGGACGAAGCGATCAACACGTTCTCGCACGCGGCGGCGGTGGCGCCGGGGGAGGCGAAGTCGTACATCTCGATGGCGGCGGTGCTCGCGGCGCAGGGGCGGCACGCGGATGTGCTCAATTGCTGCCGGCGCGCCATTGAGCTGGCGCCCAACCGCGCCGATCTTTATCACCACCTGCTGTACTACATGTGGTTCAGCACCGACGTCGATCGCCACAGCCTGGTGAGCGAGCACCAGAAGTGGGGGCAGATGGTCAGCGTGTTCGGCCTGAACAACCGACCGCACGAGAATGGGCCTGACCCGGAGCGAAAGATTCGCGTGGGATATGTTTCGCCAGACCTGCGCTCGCATCCAATCGGCTATTTCATGGCCCCGATCCTTGCGGCTCACGATCAGAACCATGTCGAAGTTTTCTGCTACTACCACGGCCCGCGTGATGCGGCCGATGCTCTGTTGGCACAACTCCAGCGGGATGCGCCGCACTGGGTAAACACGCATCATCTGGACGACGATCAACTGGCCGAGCGGATACGCGCTGACCAGATCGACGTGCTGATCGATTTGTCGCTGCACATGGCGCTGAACCGGCTAATCCTGTTCACGCGCAAGCCGGCGCCGGTGCAGGCGACGTACTTGTCGTATCCAGGTACGAGCGGGCTGCCGCAGATGGATTACCGGGTTACGGATCAGTGGATGGAGCCAGCGGATCGGGTGGATGGCTGGCTCGGGCCGGAGAAGCTGGCGCGGCTGGAGCGATGCTACTGGTGTTATCGCGTTCCGCCGGAAGCGCCGGAGGTTGCGCCGCCGCCGTTTGAAAAGAACGGGTACATCACCTTCGCGTGCACAAATAACTTCATGAAGGTGACCGACCCGGCGATCGCGCTCTGGGCGGAGATTCTCAAGCGAGTTCCGGGCGCGCGGCTGCGGTGCTTCATCCGCGGCGGCGCGGCGCACAACTTTGATTCGGTGGAGACTTTTGCCGATGCGGGGATCGATCGCGAGCGCGTGGAACTGCTTGAGACGCTGCCTTACGGGGATTACCTGCGCGCGTACGGCGAGATTGATGTTGCGCTGGACCCATTCCCCTACAACGGCGGCACCACGACGTTCGATTCGCTCTACATGGGCGTGCCAGTGATTACCCTCGCGGGGGAGCTGCCGGTGGGCAGGTTCGGACTGACGATCATGCAGAACCTGGACTTGCCCGAGCTGGTGGCGACGACGCCGGACGAGTACGTGGAACGCGCAGTTGCGCTGGCGAAGGATCGGGACCGGTTGCGCCTGCTTCGAAGCACGCTGCGCCCCCGTCTGGCCAACTCGCATCTAACCGGTGCCCGGCAATTCACCCGGCAACTCGAGGCGCTTTACCGCATGATGTGGCGGCAGTGGTGCAGCGCCCAGAGGGGTTAGGATCTGCGGTGATTTTGCCATCACTCTCTCGTCTGACTTGGGTCTGCCAATGGATCTTGTTGCCTGCATTCCGACAGCGAATCATGTGTAATAACTCCAGCATCTGGCCAGACGCCACCTTTCTCTCTTGTTTTGCCAATCCCCGCACCCGGCCGTTACGTTATCCCGCCTCATGGCGCGCCCCATCTCCCCTCTCGGCCTCTCACCCAGTTTCGGATTCGGCGACCGGCTCGGCATCGCCACTCCCGGTCATGTGGACGCGCTGCGCCAAGCCGGCGGCGGGATCCTGCCGATCTTCGCGCAACAATCCATTCGCGAGATGACCCGCACCCAGCGCTCGGCCGAACGGGTGATTCAAGACGCTCTCACTGGCGCGCAAGCCGCTGGCTACAGCGGGACCCAAGGCGCCGATGCCGATCACCTCAAGACGCCAGCGGATGTCGATCACACCGCACAGGCCGGCTTCCGCTTCTTCACGATCGACCCTTCCGATTACGTGGACGGACAAGCGGATACGTACGATCACGTTACGCTGGAAGAAAAGTTCAGCGCAGCGCGGGAGCATGCGCCGTGGCTCAACCAATACAACGCCAGGCAGGTGCAGCTCAGCACTGGAACGAAAATCGCTTTCGACGAAGCCGCGTTGAAGCGGGCGGCGGTGAAGTACGGCCGCGCCATTGAGCATGCGAATGCGATGGCGAAGCACATCGACACGGTCATGCAGCAGGTTGGGGAGCCGTATGAGATCGAGCTCTCCATCGACGAGACGCCGCAGCCCACGACGGTGGCCGAGCATTACATCATCGCGGAACAGGTTCTTCGTTCGGGGATGAAGCTTGTGAGCCTGGCGCCTCGCTTCATTGGAGAGTTCGAGAAAGGCGTCGATTTCAAGGGAGATCTGTCAGCATTCGAACGCTCGCTGGCAGATCATGCGGCGATCGCCCGGGCGCTGGGGCCTTACAAGCTCTCGCTGCACAGCGGCTCGGATAAGCTCTCGATCTATGGCATGATCGCACGCACGACGCAGGGCTGCTTTCACGTCAAGACCGCGGGAACGAGCTACCTCGAAGCGCTGCGCGCGATTTCCCGACACGATCTTGATCTGTTCCGCGAGATCATCGATTTCTCGCGCGCACGTTACGACATCGATCGCGCAACGTACCATGTTTCCGCGACACTGGCGGCCGTCGCGCCACCGAGCGACATTGCCGACGCGCGGCAACTGGAGAAAACCTATCTCGGCCTCTGGGCAGATCAACAACCCGGCACCGGCCTCTCAGACCCCGGCCGACAAATCCTCCACACCACCTTCGGATCAGTCCTGACCCACGAACGCTTCGAGCCCGCAATCATGCAGATCCTGCGGGAGCACCCCGACACCTACCGGCAGGTCCTCGCAGACCATTTCTCCAGACACCTTCACGCGCTGCGATGATGCGACTGGTAAGGCTGCTGAACGAGCGAAAGACAGCGCCCGCGCACCCACAAAAAAAGCCCCATCAAGATGATGAGGCCAAAGAGCGGGCGATGGCATTCGAAGCCATCGCGTATGCCGCGGTTTCCGCAGAGAAGGGTGAAGTTCAAAGGCTTGGCATCCGCTGTTATAGCAAATTGGAAGGGACTGATTACTTCCCACATCAAGCCTATAATTCGTTCTGCAGGCCGAGCTCGCGAGGCTCTGATTCGGACGCGTCACGCCCCGTTCCCCTTCCCCCCTTGCTTTTTCTACCTGTCGCTTGTGTTCCCGCTCCGTGCGCGCGACGTCTCTCCGCGCCTCTTCAACAACAGGTACCTCGTGCAAACGACCCTCTATATCGGAACTCTCGACTCACAACGGGACAGCAGCACCGCCAAACGGCTGCTGTCGGTTTACGGACGCGTGCTGCACTTCAAGCTGGTCGCCCACCCCGTTCCCTGTTGTCCGCACAGTGGTTTTGCGATCGCGAAGATGGAAACCGAGGAGGATGCGCAAGCCGCCGTCCTGATGCTGGATGGGTCGGCGCACTTTGGCACGAGGCTCACCGTGCGCGCTGCAACCGCGCGCGAGGAAACCGCCGCCGGACATCCCCGCTTCTTCGGAACGATGAACATGATCGATGACCCCGAGCCGCCCAGGAGTATCTAGTCGGCGGCTCAATTTCCCCTTAGTGCCTGAAAGGTTCTCATGACGATTCACGCCTGGTTCTCAGCGCAGACTGCGCTTCGCGTCGGCAGTTCCGTCTACCGCAAACCCGCCGGCGGCACGGTCAACGTCACCCGCCTGCACAGCGATCGGGACAGCAAGGGCTCTTTTTACCACGACGACGTCTACGTCGGCGAAGTGGTGCGCGCCGAAGACGGCGGTTGCGTCAAGGAAACGGAGCGCATCCATGGAAGCGGCAACTCCTAAACCGATAGCCTCCCGGCCCTGGCGCGCTTGGCCCCACGCTCCCCGCGCGCGATCCCCGCGGGTTCGCGGTCACGCGGTCAGGTGGCTTTCCATTTGTGCCGCAATCGTGCTGGTCGCCAACATCCCGGCACTCGCAGCGATCGCGATCTGTGCGTGTGCCGCCGCCGCCACATCCTGGCTGGCCTTCGCGACATTCAAAGCGTCTAAGTTGAAGATGTCTTTGGGGGAGAGATGATGAAGCCCGCCCCTTTTCCTTCGGCCGAGCCTGATCACCCGGGCCTTGGTCGCCGAGCCAACTACATTACCGGGATCATCGTGCTCACCACAGCATTCGCTGCCGCGCTGATGTTTCTTTACGCCATCGTTCGCTGACGTCGAGACAGGCCTATCAGAATAAGCTCACTTGCGCTTCGGCCTTCGCGTCGGCACAGGGCACGCGTGCAGCTGCGAATGCCGGCGGCAGTGACGCGTTCATACTTAAGGATGACGCCGCGGGGAACCCAGTGTGGAGCAGGCAGTTACGCAGTCAGCTAACGCGGCTGAGGCGACTTTAAAGCTCGCGCACACGCAAATGAACGACATCTACTGGTTCGAGCGGTCACGTGGATCAACCCGATCCTGTTCATGCTGATCGTGCTGATATTCCTGCTCAACATTAACCACAGTCAGAATTCACGTCACGCTCAGACTTTTAAGGTACGAGCGGAGGTGGTGCAGTAGAAGAAGGAACATTCCCGTCCGCGGCGGCGCAGTCCGGCATTAGCTTCGCCTGGGCTGAAGCTCTGCCCACGTCCGCGAACGGCAAGCAGTGGAGAATCCGCGAAGCGTACGGCTACGAAGTCAACCGCTTCAAGGATAAGAAGCTCACGCTCACGGAGCCGGACGGAACGACTACGCACGACGTGACGATCACCGCGAACGATGACAAGACGCTCTTCTTCCCGGCGCAGGCGTTCACCGTTGCTGCCGACTGGACCTTCGTGATTGACGATCCGACGATTGATCCAACGACGGGTGGACTCTACGAGTGGGATGGGACGGACTGGCAGCCTTCGGACGCCGCTGCGCCAGATACGGTGACACGCTACGGTCACTTCACAAAAGGCGATTACGTCGGGCTGCACGTGTTCGTGGAGCTTTACAACGCCATCCGCGCGATAAAGTACACCGCGAAGGGTGTGGATGTTTCAAGCCGCGCCGATGACGCGGTGCCTGAGAACAACGAGAAACAGGCGGGTGGTACATCGGAGTGCGGCCCGTAACCGAACAGGGGAGAATATGCCAGAGACATTTTCAGATGCAGTATCGCGGATGCACGACTATTGGGATGATCCCGATGCGTACTACCGTGGTGAATCAAGCGGACTCCCATTCGCCTACACCGTGGGAACGACAAGCGGTGCGTGCTTATATGCTGCGGTGGCGCGCCGGCGTTATTGCTACGTCTCGGTGAAGGCCATCTCTACGTGTCGCGATGTCGAAGTGGAGATATGGGGCAAGGGGCGGATTATCTACGACTGTCCCAGCCAAGCCGATCCTGCTTGCACCGGGAAGTACGTCTTCAGCGAGAACGGCGACGGCGCGGGGCTGCAATGGGGGAAGTGGTCGAAGATCACAACGACTTCGCTCATCTCCGACACCGGCAGCACGAAGAAGTACAAGATCGGCAACGCGGCTTTTCCGATCCCGGACGATCCGCCGAACATCGACTTCCTCTCAAGCCCGTGCAGCAGTGTCAAGGGCTACGAGATGATCGACGCGAAAGCGATCCTGAAGTGGACGTTCGAATATGCCTAGCTTTAATCTTCGCTACACGACACTCAATTGGACCGGATGTCGCCCGCGGAGCGGGCGACACTCGAGGGCTGCGCTGTTCAGAAGGGCGCGAACTGGATCGACGTGCCATCCGACTGCGGGCAACATCCACCGGCACGCGAAGCGACCATCGACCAGCAGAAGCGGGTGGAGCAGCACGTGACCGTTCGCGCCAAGTCCACCAAGGCGAAGGGCAGGGGCTGCGGCTACTGTCGGAACAGTGACACGTCATCGCGTACGTCGCGACACTAGCGATGAAACGACGTCACCGGGTCGCTGCGGCTGCGGTACCTGTCCTGCTGGTGTTAGCTCCAACAGACTACCGGAACTCACAAGTGTAATTCGTCTGCCATCCGGCTGCGCACGGGTACGCGGCACGCGTGGTGTCTCTCAACTTTTACGCGGCTAAGCCGCAAGGAGAAACCATGAAGACCGCAACTCAGAAGCGCAAGGCCACCAGCAAGCCCCAGAAGGCGCACAAGGCCGCGAAGCCGCAGAAGGCTACGACGGCAGCCGCGAAGCCCCAGAAGGCCGCCAGCAAGCCCCAGAACGCAACCGGCATCCCCTACCGTCAAGGCGGCGGATACTGGGCGACGGTTGAGGCCTTGCGGACGCTCGGCAGCGGCAAGTTGCATAGCCACGCCGCGATCCTTGCGGCCTACAAGAAGGCGATGGGCGCGGACGCCTGGAAGGCTTTGGCGAAGAGGGATGGGAAGCTCAGCACGGACCAACGGGCGATGCTGAACGTCAGCGTGGTGGCGCGGAAGGATTACGGCAAGCCGCTCCGCGAAGTCGGCTACGAAGTCCGATGGGATGGGCGGGAGAAGGTCGCGGGGCTGTTCAAGGTCTGATGCTTCCCCCAGACGCACAGAAGGCCGCGAGATCATTCTCGCGGCCTTCTTCGTTTAGAGCGGGCGAAGGGGTTCGAACCCTCGACATTTGCCTTGGGAAGGCAATGCTCTACCAACTGAGCTACGCCCGCAGCGGTCGATAGATTTCGGATCCTACCGGATAGGCTGGATTTTTCACATCTCCATTGCGGGCATGACTTACAGCGATGCGCAGTCGCTTTTGGGAAGGCTGCATTCTACCACTGAATTACGCCCGCAGGGTCTGCAACCATAAGCTTCGTATCGGGGGATTGCAACTTGAAGTTCAGGGGCTTTTTGCATCAAGCTCGCTCAAGATCGACCAGTAGATCGCGGCCTGGGCGATGGCGCTGGAGGGGAGGATGGGGTAGGGGTAGTTGGGCAGCTGGCAGCAGCCGTCTTCGATGGGGAAGTGGGGGTTGAGGTAGAGGAGGTTTTCTTGGGCAGGTTGGGTGGAGGGGCGGACGGTGGTGTAGATCGTGTGCTTTTGCGGTGTGGTTGCGATGGTGGCTTCGGGGGCGGTTTGGTAGCCGAGGAAGAGGAGGCATTTGGTCTTGCGGGGCTCGTCGTTTTGCCAGTGGAACATTTTTCGGAAGGGTTGTGGCGCGCGGGGATCGGTGAAGTGGTCGGGATAAATATGGGCCATGACGCCGAGCTCGCGATCCTTCTCGGGAGTTTGCTGGAGTTGCTTCGCGGCTTGCTTGAGTTGATCGCGCTGCTCCGTGATGCCAATGAGGATCTTGTCGATGCGGTCGAGGTACTGGGATGCGAGGACGCCGGGTTTGACGAGTGCAACGTTGATGTCCTGATGGAACATCTGGCCCCGGTGCCTGGTTGCCCATTCACGGCCACCTGGGAGCCAGTAGCTGATGTAGAAGGTCGGCACCTTGCCCGCGCGCGTGCAGGCGGCGGTGAATTCGCCGGTCCAGGCCCAGAGGTTGATCAGGTTGATCACGGTGTCGGTAGGGATGTCCTTCTTGTCCGTGGTGTGAACGGTGTTGGTGCCGCAGGCGATCGTCGCATCCGCCTCGTCGGAAGCAGATGCGGCGAACACGATGACATAAGCGCCGCCTGCCTGAAGCTTTTTGGCGAGCGCTTCGTCGGCAGGTGAGACTGCTCCCCTGCTACCGAGGAGGACGACGTCGGTGGCGTTGACCTTGACATCTGCGGCCAGCGACTTGGCACCCATCAGTCCGGCGGCGCGTTCTACCGCCTCCCGAGCGAATTCGGGCTGCGACCCCCCTACCCAAAACTGTCCCCCCGCCACCACGCGCTTGGCGGCCTCTTCCGCTGATGCCGTGATCGCGGGAATTTGGCGCCTGCCCTCGGCGAGCTGGTTCTGGAGCGTTGCTAAGTAGTGCTGTGATGCTGGCTTATCTGCAGCCGCAGCGAGCGAACACAGCAGGAGGAGATGCAACCACCTTGCGATCGCTCTTCGCATCTTGACTCCACCTTCTTCTTTACCTTGATCGCTGCGTTAGCTGCTGAAGAGATAAAGAGTTACGAAAAAGATTAACCTTGACCATTAAACGCATCCGGCAGATAATCGTCCCTGGTGGCGAAGTTCCGTCTGGACAGCATCGGTGCGCTCGCGCGGCAGATGGCGTTTACGCCACATGATGCGCTGGCGCTTCAGCTCACGTCGGCGGAACAACTGCTTGCCGAGATTGACCCGCTCAAAGCGTATCCGCTCGAGTTCGTCATCTTCCGCATCACCGGCTACAGCCCGAAGAAAATGTCCGGCGACCTGCTCACGGGCCTCGCGCTTCAGCACGATCTGGGCCTGCTGATTGAGCAGGTGAGCAATTCGCTCGGGCAGCTCAGCAGCTCGCTCGATGAGCCGGTGCTGGCCATTGACGACTTGACCGCTCGATTGGGTGTTACCAGCAAAACGATTCAGCGTTGGCGCAGGCGCGGCTTACCGGCGCGGCGGTTTGTCTTCCCCGATGGCAAGCGACGCGTGGGATTTGTGCTGTCGAGCGTGGAGCGGTTTCTGACCCGTCAGCGCGATCCGCTCGAGAGCGCCAATACCTCAGCAATTGATCGATCAGAAGTTGACGCGATGCTGCGTCACGCGCGGCGGCTGGTGAAGCGCTGCCGGTGCAGCAGGGACGAAGTGTTTCGGCGCATCGCGCGCAAGCTTGATCGCTCCCCGATGACGGTGCTGCACACGATCCGCAAGTTTGATCTGGAGCATCCGGACGAGGCGATTCTGGCTTCGGCGGCGCCTGTCCCGACCGATGAGCAGCGGGCGGTGATCGCTCGCGCCGCGCGGCGCCGGCATTCGCTGCGAATGCTTTCGCGTGAGCTGAACGTGTCGCGCGGCGATGTGTATCGCGTGGTGCTCGCGGAGCGCGTGCTGAAGCTTTCCAAGCGCAAGGTGAAGTTCATCGATGATCCGCTTTATCACCAGGCGGATGCGGAAGACGTTGTCGATTCCATTGCTAATAATGAGCGCATAATTGCTGAAACTCCCGCGGGGGATGAGCTCCGTCTTCCGGCGGATCTGCCTTCCCCGCTGGCGACGCTATGCCGGGCGGCGCTGCTGTCGCCGGCACGGGAGCGGGCGCTGTTTCTCAAGTTGAACTTTCACAAGATGAAGTTCGTGACGGCGCGGCGGCGGCTGGACCCGGAACTGGCGACGCACCGTGATCTCGCCAAGCTCGAGAGCCACCTGCGCAAGGCGAGCGAGACAAAGAACAAAATCATCCGGGCAAACCTTCGCCTGGTGGCTTCGATTGCGCGGCGGCATCTGCGCGGCCGGCTGTCGCTGATGGAACTCGTCAGCGAAGGGACGATGACGCTGATGCGCGCGGTGGATTCGTTCGATTTCCACCGGGGGAATAAATTCTCGACCTATGCAACGCTGGCGCTGATGAAGGGTTTTGCGCGGGCGGTGCCGCAGATGCTGGCGTCTCGCGGCGGAGCGACGGCGGAGGCTGCTCTGGACGAGGTCGCGGATCGGCATTCCACGGCCGCGGCGGATCGGTTCCTGGTGCGCGAGCAGGTAACGGACTTGCTTCGACACCTTGATTCGCGCGAGCGCGATGTGCTGCGCGAGCATTATGGACTTGGCGATCGTTCGCCGGCGACGTATGAGCAGCTTGCGGAGCGACTGGGGTTGACGAAGCAGCGCGTGCGGCAGATTGAGCAGGCGGCGCTGGCGAAGCTGCGGGCAAGTGCGGGCTGAATCGGGATTGGGTCGGGGCAGAGTGGGTGCACTGGTTGCTTTTGCGATGCGAAAGAGCAAATGCGCCCGCACCCCCGATATATTCACGAGGCGCTCAGTACCGTGGTAACATCTTTTCATGGAACAAGGCACGCGCCCGCGGATCGTTTCACTGGATACGCAACGGGGTTCGGCGAAGGATCGCACGCCCCCAGGGCAGACGCTGACGACGAAGTGGCCTGTGCTGCATTACGGATCGGTGCCGAAGGTGGATCCTTTTCACGAGGAGTGGGAGCTGCGCATCTTTGGGTTGTGCGATGCGCCGTATGAGCTGACGTACACGCAGCTTCGCGAAATGCCTGCGGTGGATGTGGTGTGCGACATGCACTGCGTGACGCACTGGAGCCGGCTCGATAACACGTTCACGGGTGTGCCGACGAAGGCGATCATCGAGCGCGCGAAGCCTAAGCCGAATGTGCGGTATGTGATGTGTCATTCGGAGGCGGGGTTCACCACCAATGTGCCGCTCGAGGACTTCATCGCGGAGGAGTGCATCCTGGCTTATCAGTGGGAGGGGAAGGAGATCGAGCCTGATCACGGCTGGCCGCTGAGGGGGCTGGTTCCGAAGCTGTACTTGTGGAAGAGCGCCAAGTGGATTCGCGGGATCGAACTGCGCGCGACGGATGCGCCCGGGTTCTGGGAGCAAAACGGTTATCACATGCATGGGGACCCGTGGCGCGAAGAACGCTTTGGGTGGTGATGGCGACAACTCTCGCCATTCTCGCAGGGGGAGCCGGATCTCGAATGGGGATGCCCAAGGCTTGGCTCACATTGCGCGAGCAGCCGATCCTGCGGTATCTGATGAGCCAAATCGACTGGCACGGGCCGAAGCTCCTGGTCACCTCGCCCGGTCGTGAACATCCCCCGGCGTCGGACTTGTTTGATCGTGAAATCGTGGACGTTCAAGCGGATCAGGGGCCGCTTCAGGGCGTTGTGACTGCACTGCAACACGTCGAGACTGATGACTTGATCGCGCTGACGTGCGACATGCCGCTGGTGCAGAAGTGGCAGTTACATTGGATGATGGAACAGCTTCATCGTCGGCCCGATTCGCGTGCCATCATGCTCGCGCGCCGCGCGCAGGGTCAGGCACGGATTGAGCCATTTCCTATCGCCCTTCGTGCTTGCGCGCTTCCGTTGCTGCAAGAGAAGCTGGATTCGGTAGATCGGTCCATCTTCTCGTTGTGCGACCGTCCCGGATTCGCAGCTTTACCTCCCCCCGCAGACTGGCCCGCAGAGATGTGGACGAATCTGAATCATCCCGCCGACCTTGCGGCTTTCGAGAAGGCGATCACCCCAGCACCTTCGTCATCCGCGCGTAGATGTCCTTGAGCTCATCGAGGTCCTTCGCCCCCACCTCGGCGGTGAGGTAGCTGTGATAATTCACCTCATCGAGCGCCTTGAGGACTTCCGGCCAGTCTTCGTCGCCGTCGCCGATCTTGACCCAGCCGTTTTTCTTGCTGTAGCCCTTGAAGTCGGCCTTGAGCATGCGCGGGCCGAGTTGGCGGATCCACTCGGCGGAGGGGACGCCGAACTTGATCATGTTGCTGCAATCGAAGTACGCGCCCACGGTCTTGGTATCGAAGGCGTCGACGTACTTCACGAGCTGCTCCGGCTTCGTGATGAAGCCGTTCCAGACAACCTCGATGGCTATCTTCACGCCCAGCTCGTCGGCCAGCGGAATGACCTTGCGGACTTCCTCCTGCGAGCGGTTCCACACGTCGTCGTAGGTGATCTCCTTGGTGACCTTTCCCGGCACCAGCAGGACGGTATCGGCGCCGTAGGTCTTGGCGTCGTGGAGCGCGGTCTTCAAACCTTCAATGCCTCGGGCGCGGACGGCGGGATCGGGATCGGAGAGCGTGTCTTTCCAGTGGATCGAGTCGATGACGCCGTGGATTTTCACGCCCGTCTGCTCCGCGGCTTTCACAGCGGCTTGTTTGTCGATGTCGCTGGGGCTGTTGATTTCGACGCCTTCGAAGCCAACGGACTTGATGATGTCGAATCGTTCGTCGACGGAGGAGCCGAAGTTGACCATGTCGTACTTCATGGACTTCTTCCACCTGCCGGCAGTCCTGGCGTCTTCTGCGAAGCTGACCGAGCCGGCCAGGGTGGCGCCAATCGCGCTGGCGAGCGTGCCGCGAAGGAAGGTGCGTCGGGTAAAGTTGCTCATGGTTTTGCTCTCCGGTCGTGTGGAAGTCGGAGTGGCTAAGGTACCGAAAAGCCGAGGCAGGAAACAGTGTGAGCCTTCGTTATAAAGCTCCGCGGCGTTTTCACTTTCGCCCTCTGCTGCCGGGCATTACCGTTTTGTGCAGGAGGACTCATGCGAATATCAGCGAATGATCTCATCTATCTCGGGGTACGCGGTTACATCATTGCCCTCGACCGTCACAGCGGCAACGAGGTTTGGCGGGCGACGCTGAAGGGGTATCACTTTGTCAACCTGGTGCTGGATGGGGATGACCTGTTTGCCAGCGCGCAGGGTGAGATGTTTTGTCTGGATCGGATCACCGGCGAGTTGAAGTGGAGCAACCCACTGCGCGGGATGGGGTACGGGCTGATCTGCATTGCCTCGCCGCGAAATTCGCAGGCGCTTTTTGCCGAGGCGCACCGGCAGGCGAGCGAGCAGGCCGCGACGGCGGCTTCCAGCAATGCATCCGTCACGTCCTCGTAAACTGATCCAAGGTGGTTAGCCATCTCAAAAACGTGAACTGCCACCGCGTGCGGCGTGCTTGCAGCGGGCAGGGAAGCACGCATTTCTTTGTCAACAACCCGCGTTTCGAGTAGAAAAGGCATCTCGGCACGCGGAGTCATTTCGCCTCAATGAATCACGACGATCTCCCATCGACAGGACAGCGCCCGGTCTATCCGCCCGGCTTTCGCTCGCGCCGTGGAATCAACTGGGGCTTTCTGGGGCTGCTGTACACCTCGTACTACATGTGCCGGTACAACCTGTCGATCGCGAACAAGTCGATCTCGACGGAGTTCGGCTTCGACAAGGCGCAGATGGGTTGGATCATCACGACCAACCTGCTCGCCTACGCGTGCGGGCAGATCATCAACGGGCTGCTGACCGACAGGATCGGGGGCAAGCGCGCCATGCTCATCGGCGCCGCCGGCACGATCGTAATGAACATCCTGTTCGGCGCGGCGAGCTTCATGGGGATGCTCGGGCTGTTCATCGTGATCTGGGGACTGAACGGGTATGTGCAGGCGTACGGCGCGCCGGGCATGGTGAAGATCAACACCGCCTGGTTCGCCCATCGCGAGCGCGGACGCTTTGCGGGCATCTTCGGATTCATGATCAACCTGGGGCGTTTTGGGATCTTCAAGCTCGGGCCGGCGCTGCTGGCGGGCTTCGTTTTCCTTGGCTTGCTCAGGGTGCCGCCGCTGCACTGGCGATGGTTGTTCTGGGCGCCGTCAATGATCTGCGCCGTCGCCGCCGTCTTCATGGCAATCTTCGTTAAAGAGACGCCGGAAGAGGCCGGGTACGCGCACGACACGCAGGGGCAGTGGTCTGCGCTTTCTCGGGCAACGCACGTTTCGGCGGTCGCGCCGATGGATCAGCAGGAGGTCTCTTACCGAGCGCCCGCAACAGAAGATGCCACCGACACGCGGGCGCAGTTTAGCGCGGTCTTCTTCGCGATCGTTTCCAATCCCGCGGTCTGGATCACCGCGTGCGCGTACGCCTGCACCGGCGCGGTTCGGCAGGCGGTGGACCAGTGGTTCCCGCGTTACATGCAGGATGTGCACCACCTGTCGCTCGATTCCACGAAGTTTCAGTGGCTCGCGCTGCTGATCCCGTTCGTCGCGTCGGTGGGTTCGCTTACCAGCGGTTACATTTCCGATCTGCTGTTCCAGTCGCGGCGCGGTCCGGTCGCGGCGGGCATTTATCTGATCGAGACGGTGATCATTCTCGCGGCTTCGCAGTTCCATGGCGTGAACGCGGCGATCACCTTCTTCGTGCTGATTTCTCTCACTGCCAACTCAACCCACTCGCTGCTGGGGACGGCGGCGGCAATGGACATCGGCGGGCGGAAAATGGCGGGGTTCGCCTCCGGGGTGATCGACTCGTTCCAATATTTCGGCGGATCGCTCGCCGGGTTCGCACTGGGGATGCTGGTGGAGAAGGTAGGTTGGGGCTCGTACTTCTACTTCATGGCGCCGTTCGGTATCATTGGCGGACTGCTCATGCTGTTCGCAGGGAACCTGATCACCCAGAAGGCGCAAGATCAGCCGCTGCCGGTGGCGCCTGTGGCGCGGGATTCGGAAGCGACGCATTGAACCCTCCCGTGGCACCGCATGCGTGCGGAAGAAGAGGAGCCAGTGCGCGAAACCATTAGCTACTCGAGCGAGAAGCATATCGACGAGCGCGAGCCGCTGCCGAAGGCGAAAAGTTGGTATGGCACCGCGTCAGCCGTTTGTGCGATTGGGTCGGTGACTCTCTTCACACTCTCGAGCGGCAGCAGGTTCCCTCGCCGGCTCGAACCATTCCTGATGCTCGCACTTTTCGGCTCTGCATTCACCAATCTGCTGGGTCTCTTGCTGGCGCTGCTCGACCGCAGAAGCTCGCGCAGCTTGGTGCTGATGATGCTGAGCTACCTGCTGTCTTCGATCAGCGCCGTCGCCGGCATCTTCACGTTCGGCATGCGCCCCGTTGTGCTGTTCTTTAAGGATATTTTCTAGGGCGCCTGCGTTCAGCGAACCGTAGCGCCAAGGGTGTATGCCCGGTGCCACCTGACTTTCCCCCTTTGCCCCCGCGTCATCCCGCGTATGATTCTCACGCATGGCCAAGCACACCATTGTTCTGATCCCCGGCGACGGGATTGGTCCTGAAGTGACCGCGGCGGGGCGGCGCGTTTTGGAAGCGGCGGGTTTATCGGTGGATTGGGTGACTCTTCCCGCGGGCACGGCGGCGCTTGATCAAGGGTTCGACAACGTGCTGCCGGAGCGCACGCTCGCCGCGATCCGCGCGCACAAGCTGGCGCTGAAGGGGCCGGTCACCACCCCAGTTGGCAAAGGTTTTCAATCGGTGAACGTGCAGCTCCGGAAGAAGCTGAACCTGTATGCGGCGGTGCGCCCGGTGCGCTCGCTGCCGGGGATCAAGACTCGATACGAAAATGTAAACATGGTCATTGTTCGCGAGAACACCGAGGGCTTGTACTCGGGCATCGAGAACGAGGTCATCCCCGGCGTTGTGACGAGCCTGAAGGTGGCGACGGAGCTGGCATGCACGCGCATCGCGCGCTACGCGTTTCGCTACGCAACCCGCGTTCGCCGGAAGAAGATCAGCGTCTTCCACAAAGCCAACATCATGAAGCTCACCGATGGCCTGTTCCTCAACAGCGCGCGGAAGATCTGGGAAGATGAGTATCCCAACATCGAATACGAGGAAGTGATCATCGACGCCGGCTGCATGCGCATCGTGCAGGACCCGAGCCGGCTGGACGTGCTGCTCATGGAAAATCTGTACGGCGACCTGGTGAGTGATCTGTGCGCGGGCCTGGTGGGCGGCTTGGGCGTCGTCCCGGGATCAAACATTGGCGAGGAAGCGGCGGTCTTCGAAGCCGTCCACGGCTCAGCGCCGGATATCGCCGGCAAGGGATGGGCCAACCCCCTGGCGATCATCATGTCCGGCGAGATGATGCTCCATCACATGGGCGAACACGCCATCGCGGACAAGATCCGCGCAGCGTACGACGTGGTGCTGGGCGAAGGCGCGGTGAAGACGAAAGACCTCGGTGGGAACGCGTCGACGGATCAGTTTGCGGACGCGATTATTGCGAAGCTGGCTTAACTGCTGTTGCGATCAGACCGAGTCTGAATTCCTATGCAGATTTGCGGCCGCGCTTCCGTTCACTTTTGGCGTCCGACATCGTTGTGATCCGCTCAATCAGGCGGAGAACGATCACATCGTAATCTCGTATTGCCGCAGTATTCGCGGCGAGCCGGTGCACGACCAGGAGTGTGTTCTGTCGGACGAAGGCAGAGTTGGCGTGCTCAATGAGCACCTTCGCACCGTTCGAAAGGTGCAATTGAAGCGGCGCGAACGGATTTCGATCAAGCTCCTGCTTAACGTCCTCTGTGGTCACAGCCTTCAGTCTACCGGAGACGAAACGACCATCGCCAGAAGGATTTGCTAGCTCGCCTTACTCCCAAAGGAGGCGCCCATATTCACTTCCGCCGCACTTGCCGCGCCGGCGGTTTTTCGGCCGCCGTACTTTGTTGTCATCTCCTTCAGGAATGCGTCGAACGCGTCGCCGTTGATCGGCAGGTCGACGGCTTTTCGAGTGAGGCCGGCCATCATCATGGCGTTGCCGATCTCCAGCCCCTTGATCCCCTCGGCGCCTGGCGCGATGAGCTCTTCATCTTTGAGAATCGCGTTGACAAAGTTCTGCGCCATCGCTTTAGCGCCCTCCGGCTGATCTCTTTTCACCGGCACTTCAAACTCCCACGCTTCGGCGCTGGGGAAAGATTCCGTGCTCTTCTCGCGGAGCTCGCGCGTGCTCTTTCGGTTGAGCTTCATGGTGAGCTTCCCGGATTCGCTGACGATCCTCCCGCGGTCGCCGACGATTTCGAGACGATCCGTGCCCGGGGCTTCCCCCGTGGTGGTGACGAAGTGACCGATGGCGCCGCCCGGGTATTCCATGATGGCGCTCACTTCATCTTCCACCTCAATCGGATGAGTTTTCCCAATTGAGGCGACGGCGGTGATCCGGCTGGGCATCATTCCCGTGAGCCAGTAAAGCTGATCGAGGTTGTGCGGGCACTGGTTGAGGAGCACGCCGCCCCCCTCGCCGGCCCAGGTGGCGCGCCAACCCCCCGACGCGTAGTAGGTCCACGTGCGAAACCAGCTCGTCGCGATCCAGGTGATGCGTGTGATCTCGCCAAGGTCACCCGACAAAACAAGATCGCGAATTTTTTTGTAAAGTGGGTTCGTGCGCGTCTGGAACATGATCCCGAACTTCTGCTTGGGATGCTGCTCGGCAACCTCGTTCATGCGTCGGGCCGCATTAATCGAAACCGCCTCCGGCTTTTCCGTCATGACGTGCAGCCCGCGCTCGAGAGCCGCGATGGTGATTGCCGGGTGCTCGTAATGCGGGACCGCCACGATCACCGCATCCACCTCACCGGATCCCATAAGTTCTTCCCAACTGGTGTACTTCTTCGCCTCCGGATGCTTCCCCCCCACCAAATCAAGCTTGCCAGCATCGCTGTCGCAGACGGCCGTGAGCGAGGCGTTCTCCAGCGCGTGCATGTACCCGCAGTGATAAGCCCCCATGTTTCCCAGCCCGATGACGCCAAAACGCACGGTGTTCATACTTCTCCTGGTGGCACGCCGAATGGCCCATGATGCAGTGCCGTCGCCCGCTAACTGGCAAGCTGGCTCTTGATCATTAATCTTAAAGCTTCTTCTGAAGCGGCGCAAGTGAACACGCCATTGACACCAGATTCTGCTATGCCAGCCGCCGCGGTGCCGTCGCCGCACGGTGGCGCGCGCCCATCTGCGCGATTGTTCGTAAAGTCGTTTCCGAAGGCGGCGGCTCTATGCCTTCTGCTCATCGCTTTGGCCGAAATGGCAGTCAGGTTGATTCCCGTCGAGCGCCTCATCTGGCGCGGCACCACCAACACCTCCGTCCACACCGACACCGGCCAAGCGGCAGCTATGGCAATGATTGACATTCGCGGCTCCGCGGATGTCGCGCTGGTGGGTTCGTCGATGATGCGCGAGGCGGTAAATGTGCCTCGGATGGCGGATTCGCTTCGAAAGCAGGCGAAGCGACGTTTATCCGTCGGCGACTACTCCGTCCGCGGAGCGCGGGCTGAGGAGATTTCCCAGATCACGCACGAGCTCCTGGCGAGCAAACGCCTGCCGAAGCTGCTGATGGTCGGTCTTTCGCTGCGCGACCTGCAGACGGATCACCGGCGCCTGAGCGCGCTGTCGCAGTACTGGACCCTGCGGGATTGGACGCAGGCGGCGCGAGCGGAATCCTTTGCAGCGGTGCGCCCCTGCTTCTCCACCGCCATCTACAACACACTGGCGCGGCACTGTCGCCTGCTGCGCTTTCGCGAAACGCTGCGCGAGCTGGTTCTGCATCCACGGACACTCGCCCCTGCCGACACAAACCCCATCACCGGCCATCCCGGCCAGAACCTCCGCTCCTATGTTGCCGACGGGCAGGTGACGGTGAAAGCGCTGCGAAAGCAGCTCGCCAAGGAATACAAGACCAATGATCTTCATCCCGATCAGCGCGCGATCGCCGCGCTGGAGCATCTGCTGATTGAAGCACGGGCGCGCTCCCCAGGCACGAAGGTGGTTCTGTTCGAGTTGCCGATTCCAACCGTCACCCGCAAAGCGCTTCCCAAAGCTGAGTACAACGAGTTCCTTCAGCTCTCCCGCGAGCTCGCCAGTGCGCATCACGTCCCCTTCCTGACGTTGGCTGATTTCCAGGCCCTGAGCTTCAAGCCGAAGGACGGCTACTTCCTCGACAGCCAACACATGAACCACTACGGCAACACGCGCTTCGCCGATACCCTTGCGACCATCGCCGCACAGCAATTGAAATGACGTAACCTCATACGAATGACCGCAGCCGATCCAGCTCATGTTCTCGATGAGGAAGGTTTCCTCCTGCTCAAGAACGTTCTCGAAGCAAACCAGATCGATGACTTGCTGGCTGCTCTTGGGCGGCGCTGTCCGTCGCACGCGGTGCGGAACCTGCTGGACCTTCCGGAAATCCGAAATCTCGCGATCAGTGAGACGATCCTTCGCCTCATCCGCCCTCACCTTGGCACAAGCCCTTTCCCGATCCGAGGCATCTACTTCGACAAGAACCCCAGCGCCAACTGGAAGGTCGCTTGGCACCAGGACATCACGATCGAGGTGCGCGAGCGGATTGATGTATCCGGCTTCGGGCCATGGTCGATGAAGGACGGCGTGCACTGCGTTCAACCTCCGACAGAGGTGCTCAAGCGCATGCTCACAATCCGCCTGCACCTCGACGCGTGCACGCTGGAGAATGGGCCGCTGCTCGTCGTGCCCCGTTCGCATCAGCACGGCATCCTGGCCCACAGCGAGATCCTGCGCATGAAGGATTCCACCGCCCCCACCCCGTGCGTCACCGACAAAGGCGGCGCACTGCTCATGCGGCCGCTGTTGATTCATGCCTCGCGACGAAGCTCAACTCCCACGCATCGACGCATCATTCACCTGGATTATGCAGCACAAGATCTCCCCGAACCACTGCAATGGCGCGCGGTATAAAAACCGTTTAACGCTCCTGATCAGAACTCGAAATTGTCCGGACTTGACCCGATGCGTTTCCCCTGGTCCAGCCGATCGATGACCAGCATGTCGTCTTCCGACAGCTCGAAATCAAAGATGGCCGCGTTCTCCGCGATACGCTCTCGCTTCACGCTTCTCGGGATGGTCACAACCTGATGCTGCAAGTCCCACCGCAGCACCACCTGCGCCACACTCTTGTGATGCTTCTGTGCGATCGCCACGAGTTCCGGAAAGTTAAAGATCTTCCCCTGCATCAGCGGCGACCACGCCACCTGGACGATACCCAGCTCCCGGCAAAACTCCAGCAGATCCCGCTGAAGCAGCCAGGGATGGAACTCCACTTGGTTGCACATCGGCCGAACCTTTGCCGTCGTAAGTAAATCCTTCAGGTGGTGTGGGAGAAAGTTGCTCACGCCGATGGCGCGCTCGCGGCCCTTGCCATTGCCGTATAGCTCCTCCAGCACGCGCCATGTTTCTTTGTACCGCTCCTTCACGGGCCAGTGGATGAGATACAGATCCACGTATTCCAGCCCGAGCTTCTGCATCGACTGATCAAAAGCGCGTCTAACCGCGTCCGTACCGGCACGCTGATCGTCGTTCCACAGCTTCGTCGTCACGAAGATCTGCTCGCGCGGGATGCCGCTCTCCCGAATTGCGTTGCCGACGCCGCGTTCGTTGCCGTAGATCGCCGCCGTATCGATGTGGCGGTAGCCGATCTCCAGCGCCTCGCGCACGCACCGCTCGACAACTTCCCCCTCGGGCACTTGCCACGTGCCAAACCCCAGGACGGGGATTTGTGTGCCGTTGCTCATCGGCAGCGCATCAGTGATCTTCTTGAACATCCACTTGCTCCTTCGCAAAACTTGAGCCCTATCAAACGCCTCAAGTGCTGTGGAGGCAAATCAGGAACCACGGTGAATAGGAAGCGGGTCCCGCCAACGCATCGGCAGGGGCTGCTGCATGCAATCACCACCTGCTGGGCTCTCCCGTTTAGGGAGCGGAAGTCGATCCCACCCCGTCACGCGTGAACCAGCGCGCGTTCGTCACGCACACCTTGAGGGATCCGCGCTCGTAATAACTTTGGATCACATCATCGCCGTCAAACGTGATGCTCGTGTAGCAGTAGTCGGCGCCGTCGCTGTTCTCGATGTTCTTGATCTGCTTCCACGTTTGCCCCTCATCAGCGGAAATAGCAGATGTGAGCGGGTTGCGCGGTTCTCCCGCATTAGCAGCGAGCGGCTTAGCGTTATTCCAAACCAGTAACAGCTCTCCAGTGGAAGCAATGCGTGCGATGCTGGCGGGGCTGGAAGGACTCGCCAGCCCCGTCGGCTCCGGCTCGCTCCACGTCGCCCCGCTATCCTTCGAATAAGAGCGGAAAATCTGTCCCACATCTGTGCGAATGAGCATCATCACCCGTCCGTCCTTCAGCTCGATGAGTGCTGGCTCGTCCGCGCCGTAAGAGCAGCCCTTAACCGTGAGACGCTGTGGGATCGCGTGCCAGGTGCGGCCGTTGTCATCAGACCACGTGACGGTGTCGAAGAAGAAGTAATCGTCTTTCCAGCTCTTGCCCCGGCACATCGCAACCGGCGCCAGCAGCCGGCCATCCTGCAACTGGATGATCCGGCCGTTGTTGATGGTTTGATACGCCGCATTTGGGGTGACGAGTGAATCGGCGCTCCAGGTTTCGCCTTCATCGGTGCTGAAGCGCGCGTGGAAGGTCATCAGGGAATTAGAGTGCCGCCTGCCATACACGAGCATCAGCTCACCATTGCGGAGGCGCAAAAAGCTGACGCTCATGAGGTTCATCGCGTCGTTCGGGATGAGGACCGAGTCGGCGGACCAGGTCTTACCTCGGTCAGCTGAGGTGCGGGCGTGGATCTCCGCCGGCGCGTCATCGGCGGCCGCGCCTCGCATGAAGTGTGAATACGCAAGCAACCACCGCCCATCCCGCAGGACCGTGATGTCACCCTCGCCATTGCGCGGATTTGAAACGCTGATTGGACAGACGATTTGCCGAACCGGTTCCGCCGTTTCAACAGCACGTGTGGCCGGCGGCTCTTGCGCGGCCAGCCGCGTCGCAGTCAGGCACCCCACCACCACACTTGCCCGCAGAAGTTCTCGGATCGCCCGCATGGAGGCAGTATACCTCAGTCAGCATCTCCGCTAGGCTGCTGTCGCTGTTATGAGTACCGCAGAATCTCCCGCGCTCCAATCTCTCCCTGAAATCCGTCTTGTCGCCGTCGATCTCGATGGCACGCTGCTGAACGATTCGAAACAGGTGACCGAGCAAACCTCCCAGGCGCTGGTCTGCCTTCCCCGGCGGGATGTGAAGCTGATCATCGCGTCCGCCCGGCCTCCCCGCGCCGTGCGGCACATTTATCGGCAGCTCAACCTCGACACGCTTCAGATCAACTACAACGGCGCGCTCATCTGGGATGAGCCCAACCAGCAGGCGGTTTTCCATCGCCCGCTGCCGGGAAAGCTGTCATCCGACATCATCGAGACCGCGCGGGACATGTTCGAAGAAGTGATCCTCACCTGCGAGGTGCTGGACAAGTGGCACACTGACCGCACCGACGACGCCTTCACCACCGAAACCGGAAAACTCTTCAAGCCCGATTTCATCCAGCCGATCGGCCAGATCTGCCAGCGGCCGATCACGAAGCTCATGCTCCTCGGCGAGCCGCGCATCATCCTGCGATTGGAAGCATTGCTCCTGGAACAGTTCGGCGAGCAGGTCTCGATCCTCAAGACCGACCGCGACCTGCTCCAGATCATGGACAAGCGCGTGAGCAAAGCCACGAGCCTGGCACTGGTCGCGAAGCATTACGGCATCCCGATGGAGAACGTCATGGCCATTGGCGACGCCCCCAACGACGTTGGCATGCTCCAATCCGCCGGCGTGTCGGTCGCCATGGACAACGCCCACCCGCTCGTCAAAGACGTCGCCGACTGGGTCGCGCCAAGCAACAACGACCACGGCGTTCACGCTGCCCTCCGTCGCTATGGCTTGTGCTGACTTTGTCGCCGTATCAAAAAGAGACTAAAGCCACCGATAAGCATTTGGTCGATATCAGAAAGAGAGCGACACCCGAGAAGGGTCGCTACCGTCTCGCCGTAGAACGGTTTCAGATGAACCCGCTTCAGAACCAGCCCAGTCCCGCCGCGGAAAGCTCCGTCTCACCGGCCGTGCGAGCGGCGCTGGCGGCGCGTAAACTGGCACAGGCCAAGGGAGCCGCCTTCTACGTCGTGAGAAACGGCCGCCTCGTAAACCTCAACGCCCAAGCCAACCGCCGGAGGCGCGTAGCTTGATCTTCGTGCCGGATCTTGTTGTAAAGGACATGGATGTCCAACGTTGTTGCCGTCACTTCGCCCATTGAAGCTGCGCCCATCCCGGCCCAGCAGAAATCATTCCTCGCCCACGCAAAGCTCATCGGCCTGCTCACGCTCGGCAGCCGGCTGCTCGGATTGGCGCGCGAGATCGTCGCCGCACACTACCTCGGCACAGGACTCGTCGCCTCGGCGTTCACCGTCGCCTTCACAATTCCTAACCTGTTCCGCAAACTGTTCGGCGAAGGCGCCCTCTCCGCCGCGTTCATCCCCCTCTACTCGCAGGCAATCAAGCACGAACATCATTCTCGCGCTAACGATTTTGCCGCCGCCAGCGTCAACCTGCTCTGCGCAATCCTGCTGGCGATCACCATCGTCGGCGAAGTGATCATCTGGGCCTTCCTCCTCTTCGGCTCAGAGCTGTATCCCGATCTGGTTCTCACGCTGAAGCTCACGGCGATCATGCTCCCCTACGTGCTGCTGATCTGCGGCGGCGCGTTCCTCAGTGGCATTCTTCAGGTGCACCATCGCTTCGCCGCCCCCGCGGCCGCGCCGATCATCCTCAACATCTGCCACATCGTGGTGCTGGGGCTCGGGGGCTACATCCTGCACCTCGGGCGAAGCATGGAAGAGGCTGACGCGATCGGCCCGCAGACAAAACTTGCTTACGCCGCCGCTTCCGTCGTGCTTGTCGCGGGCGTCATGCAGGTGATGGTCCTCCTCCCGGGGCTCCGCGCCACCGGTTTCGCCTTCAAGCTCGTCCCCCATTTTTGGACGCCGCAGGTCAAGCGCATGCTGAAGCTCACCGTGCCGGTCGCGATCGGCGCCGGCGTGCTCCAGCTTTCCGTCCTGCTGGATAAAGGCATCGCGCTGGCGCTGATGCAACGCGTCGACGTCCTGGGCCACCAGATCACGCACTTCACCATCTGGGACCACGTCATCCGCCTGCCGATGGAATCCGGTGCACCCCGTCGGCTGGACGTCGCGCAGTTCCTGTACCAGTTCCCTCTGGGCGTGTTCGCCATCGCACTCGCGACCGCGATCTTCCCCGGCCTCAGCGCCGACGCGCTCGATAAAGATCGGGACAAGTTCAAGCGCGTCCTTCGCCAAGGCATCGAAGCGACGATCTGGGAAGGACTGCCCGCTTCGCTGGGTTTGATCCTCGTCCGCGACCCGGCGATTCGTTTGCTCTTTCAGCACGGCCAGATCTCCGCGCATGATGCCGACCTGATCGGCCAAAGCGTGCTGTTCTATGCGGGCGCGATCTGGGCTTTCTCGATGCTTCAGATCATCAACCGGGCTTATTACGCCATCCACGACACGTTCACGCCCGTGATCATGAGCGTCATCAACATCGCGCTTAACCTGATCGTCGAGCTCCCCCTGCTCTGGTGGATGGGCGAACCCGCGATGGCCGTGGGCACCCTCGTAAGCTTCGCGGTGCAGGCGGTCGTCATGCTCTGGATGCTCGACCATCGCGTGGGTGGACTAAACCTCAAGCGCCTCGCCACGCCAACGCTAAAGATGCTCCTCGCGACGGCAGTGATGGGCGTGGCGCTGGTCGCGCTGGAGCATTCTCCTCTGTACCCTGTTGGCAACAGCCGAATGACCTGGCTTATCCAGCTCACCCTGCTCCTGCTCACAGGCGCAACAACCTACCTGTTCGCCTGTTGGCTGCTTCGCGTGGACATCGTCCACCACTTCCTCCCCCGCCGCCGCGTGCGGGCGTGAGCGGATGCGGTTAAATTCAGCAACGTATGAGCCTTCAACTGCGATGGGTTGGCACTGACGAAATCGACCGCGTGGCCGAGGCGCGGATGCTCGCCTATGCCAACGCCCGCAGTGAACGCGCGACATACCAGCAGAACATCCGACAGGAAGTCCGCTCCGGCCCCGGTGACTGGCTCCTCGCCGAGCGCAATGGCGAACAGGTCGGCACCGCAACGAACCTCAACCTGACGATGTGGGTTGGCGGAGCTGCGCTCTCCTGCCAGGGCGTCGCGTATGTCGGCACTTCCAAGACATCTCGCCGAAGCGGTGGCAGTGCACCCGGCGTCGGTACCGCCATCATGAACGAGACTCTCCGCAGCGCTCGCGAGCGCGGCCACATCCTCAGCGCGCTCATGCCCTTTCGCGGCTCCTACTACGAGCACTTCGGCTACGGCTTCGTTGAACGCCGCGCGGAGTGGAAAATCCCCCTCGAGCTCATCCCCCGCGGCGACTTCTCCACCATCCGCATGTACCGCGACAGCGATTTCGATGAGCTTGTCGCTTGTCGCAATCGCATCGCCAAAGCGGGCCAGTGCGACATCGAGCGCAGCCCCGAGATGTGGCGCTTCTACCTCAAGCAGGAGCACGGTTTCCTCGTCGTCGATCGCGACGGCGACGGCCCGGTGCGCGGCTGGATGAACTTCGACAATCAGCACGCCGACGGGCTCGACACCGTTCGCGCCTACTTCGACACCGGCTATGAAGACCCGGACGGGCTAAAGCGATTGCTCCACTTCCTCGGCTCCCTCAAGGACCAGTACCGCTTCGCGTCGATCCAGCTCCCGGCCGGGGAGCGCGTGAACCTGCTGCTCAACGAGAAGCAGATGACCCACCGCGCATCCAAAAATCATCCCAATGCGGAAGTGCGGAATTACAATCGCATGCAGGTGCGCATCCTCGATCACAAGAAGTTCCTGGAGAGCCTGGAGTGGCCCTTTTTCGAGCCTCGCAAGAACGTTGTTGCGGTTCATGAGCCGGAAGGGACAGTCTCCAAATTTCAGGTGGAAGTGGTGGAGCGAAAGTGCTCCGTCACCCCAACTCATGCCGATGCTGATTTGGAATGTGATGCGTCAACTTGGGCAATGATCGCATGTGGTGACCTATCCCATTCGGAAGCGGCCGACATGGGACTCGCCAAGCTGAAACCGGATTCACGAACGTTTGCGCTGCTGACGTGGCTCGGAGTCGGTACACCCTATTGCCGCGAATACTTCTAGAATTTCTCTCTCAATGACCAACCGCCGCACCCAACGTCGCGCCCACGTCAAGCGCCCGGAGCAGATCCGCGTGCACGCGCCGGCATGGGCGAAGAAAAAACCTGCGCCCCTCGAGCGGCCGGCGCGATCATCGCAATGGCGCACATACGCCCTGCGCTATGCCGGCATCACCGGTTCTCTGGCGGTCCACGCCCTCGTGCTCGTCCTGGCCATCGCCACCTACACCGTCGGCAAGCAGGTCGCGACCAAGGTCCAGGAGCAGGCCATTATCCCGGATGCCACGATCATCGAAGGCGCCGAAGTCGGCGGCGTCCCCAACCCCGGTCTAGGCGGCGACCCCACCCGCAAAGCGGCGTCGGAAGATGGCCCCGAAGCCTCCAGCAGCGACGCCTGGGCCAAAAAGCCGAGCAAGCAGCTCCAAGCCGCCGTGATGGGCAACGCCGAGGACATCGCCGAGGGAACGATCGGCGTAGGTGGTCACGCACTCGGCGCAACCGGATTGGCGGGTGGAGGCGATGGAGGAAGCGCTTCGCCCTTCGGCTTGCCGGGCGGCGGCGGTGGAATTGCACCGAAGACGACGTTCATGGGCGTGAGTGGAAACGCAAAGAAGATTGTGTACGTGTGTGACTTCTCTGGATCGATGAGTGATCGCTCAGAACGGCTAACCCAGGAGATCAATCGTTCCGTCAACGAGCTGAAGCCGATACAAGGATTCAATGTTATCTTCTTCAATGATCAGGGGCCGATTCCATTCGCAACGGGGCTGATGCCTGCGAACGCTCGAAGTAGGGAAGCATTACGCACGTTTCTCGAGCAAAGCAAAATTGCCTCGGGAAGCGATCCGCGAAACAGCCTCCGCATGGCCTTTGATCAGCACCCCGACTTGGTCTATCTCCTTACGGACGGGATCTTCACCAGCGGCGATGATCGCTATCGTGACTGCACAAACGAGAAGGTCGTTGCCCTCCTGCGCGAACTAAATCGGGAAAAGCGAGTACGCATCAACACGATCGCATTCGCGAGCGCCAGAACTGAAGGCGAGGTAACAGAAGACTATATCGCAACGCTTAAGCTGATCGCGAGCGACAGCGGGGGCATCTATCGTTTTGTGAGCACCTCGCAGCACTAGCTTGTCTCGCCCTGCCGATTGAAGCTGGGTAAACTCAACCTAATGCGACGTTACTCCACCTCGATGTTCCGCGTCGGCGTTCTCGCGGTCATGCTGCTCGGCGTGATCTGCATCGCCCGCAGCGGGCTGGCGCAGACGCGACCGGCAGCCGCGCCCGTCCCCGGCGCGGCCAACGCTCCTGAAGCAGTGCAGCTCAACCTCACCCAGATGATCCTGGGGCATCTCGATTTCGTCTTCTACACCATCTTCGCCCTCTCCATCATCGGCCTGGCGCTGATCATCCAGGGCTTCATCAAGAACCGCCAGAGCGTCCTCCTGCCCCAAGCCACCACCGACAAAATCAACGCGATGATCAAGGAGCGGCGCTACCGGGAATTGCAGGAATTCACTGCACAGGACCACACCTTCCTCAGCAAGGCGCTGCGCCCCGCCCTCAAGCGCTCGCCGCGGTTCGATGCAATGCGCGAAGCGCTGGAAACCGCCGTCAGCGAGGCGACGGCTGAGCAGTTCCGCCAGATCGAATACCTCAACATCATCGGCAACCTCGGCCCGCTGCTCGGGCTTCTCGGCACCGTCCTCGGCATGATCGAAGCCTTCCAGGCCATGCACCAGGCGCAGGGCCAGGCCAACCCCGCGCAGCTCGCCGGCGGCATCTCCACCGCGCTCACGCACACGTTCCTCGGCCTGATGCTCGCGGTGCCGTGCCTCGCCGCCTTCGGCGTTCTTCGCACGATGGTCGACCGCCTCACCACGCGCGGCGCCAACATCGCCGAAGACATGCTCCTCGCCATCCGCGACCAGGAAAGCAAACACTCGCGCAACCCTGAAGGCCAAGTGGTCATGGCTGAATGACTCTCGTTACGCCCGACCCAACCATCACCCCATGCGAAGACGACGACGCGAATTGCCCAGGATGAACGAAGACGTGGTCAACGTCACGCCGCTCATCGACGTTGTCATGTGCCTGATCATCTTCTTCATGCTCGTCGCCAAGATCGGCGTCGACACCGGCGTTGATCGCACCATCGCCGTCCCCGCAAGCATCCTCGGCACCGACATCAAGCAGATGGACATCCCCAACGCGCTGACGTTAAACGTGAAGCCAGGCCTGGGCGATCAACCCGACGTCGCCGCGCTGCTTCAAGGCTCAATGACGGAGTTGAAATTAAACGACGGCCGAGGGCACAATCCTCTTGCCGACTCGCTCAAGTTCTTCCGCTACGGCAAAGACCTCGCGCCTGGCGGCTGGGGCGTCAACGCCGACAACCCCGCCTTCAACGTCAACATCCGCGGCGATAAGAGCATGGACTACCGTTACCTCGAGCCGGTCCTTCTCGCCTGCGCCGAAGCGAACGTGAAGAGCGTGAACTTTTCAACCGAACAGGTAGTGGTGCACCAATGAAGCTGCGTGTCGCCGACAAGATTCACTACGATGCGGGGCCGAACATGACGCCGCTGGTCGACATCGTCATGGTCATCCTGATCTTCCTCATGCTCTGCGGCTCGTTCGTCGGCACCGAGCACTTCCTCGTCAGCAACCTCCCGATCAGCCAGAGCGGCTTGGGAAAGCAGGCGCCGCCGCCGGGATACATCCCCGATGAACCCATCGAAATTCGCGTTGACGCGCAAGCGCCCCACGCATTTGTCGCAACCGCCGGAAAGATTCAAACCTCTGATCCCCTTGCCCTCACAGAACAGCTCAAGAAGATGCGCCTCGCCCTGATCCGCGCCGGCAAGAGCGACGACCAGATGCAGGTCAAGATCGGCCCCGGCAAGAACGTCAAGTACGAGCAGCTTGTTCGCGTCTACGAAGCCGCCCTCAACGCCGGCTACAAGAAAGTCGCCTTCGCGAGGAGCCACTGATGAAGTGGTTCGCGCTCTTCCGTAGCATGGGCGTCCCGCCCATGCACCCCCACGGTACCTGGGCGAGACGCCGATGCTGCGTTGCGCTCTTCGCAGTCAATTTCGTTCTCCTGGCGTCAACGGCTTCTGCTCAAACATCTCAACCCGCCGGTCTGGATGCCCTCAAGGATGACCGCCTCATCACCGAGCTCGCCAACCTCGGCCTCTCCGATCTCCTCGAACGCGCCTTCCAAGTCAACGCCGTCCCCGAACCCCGCCGTGTCGGCATCCGTGCGCTCGTCGCCTTGCGCGCCCTCAGCGATGAGCAGCACCCGCTGAGCTCCGTCCAGCGCCGCGAGCTGCTCAGCAAGATCGCTGCCGGCATCGAGCAAGCGATCACCACCCTCGACGACCCGCAAGTGATGATGCAGCAGGCCAACCTGCTCATTCGCCAAGGCATCCGTCGCGATGTGAACACCCTGGAATATTGGGGCGACAACCCGCGCACGCAGAAAGAGCTCGAGCCGGTCGTTCGTGCGGTCATCAAGCTCCTCGACAAATGCGAAGCCGAAGCGCGCAAGCAAGCCGACGAGATCGGCAACCAGCTCAGCGGACCCAACGATCCGCGCAGCAAAGTTTGGGAGGAGACCAGCGCCCTTGCCAACAACGCCGCCTACACAAAGCACATGATCTTCTACGACCTGGCGCTGTGTCTTCCGCCAGCCGAGGAGCGCGACCAGATCACGCAGCAGGCGATCAACTACCTCAAGCAGTTCGATACGCCCGACAGCACCGTCCAGCCACTCGTCCGCATCCAGCTCGGTAAGCTGCACATGATCCGCGGGGAGTTTGACGTCGCCCAAACCTTCCTCACCAGCGTCGCCGATACCAAAAACATCGCTCCCCCGCCGGAGATCCGCCAGCAATACGAGGCGCGCTATTTCTCCGCCGTCTGCGATGTCCTCGCCTCGAATGAACTCAGCGCTCGCGCCAAGCTCGAAGCGCTGCTCAAGTGGCAAGACGCGAGCCTGCCGAAGGACAAGCAGACGCAGGATGCCGCCGACGCCGCCGCGATGATGCTCCAGTACCGCCTGGAGAACCTCCACGCCGCCACAGAGATGGCGCCCGCCACCAAACAAGAGAGTGCCAACCGAGCCCGCGCAATCCTGCTCGATCTCGTCAAGCGTCGGCCCGACCTACGCGGGATCGTCCTCGACCAGCTCCTGCAAAAGCTCCCGTCTCCGAATGATGTAAAAAAACTCGACACCCTGCTCCTCCAGGCGATCCTCCAGCGCGCGGATACCGAGCGCCTCAGGAGCGAAAGTGAATCCATCGACGCCTCCGTCCTCAAGCTCGGCATCGCCGCCGGAGAAGAGCTCCTCGCCCGCCGATCGCGCGAGCAGCTCGATTTAGAATCCATCGACGCCGCCGCCCTGCTCATCCCGCTCTTCCAGGAGCGCCTCGGCGACCTGCTCACTGCCGCCACCGGCTACCTCGACTACATCACCGGCATCGGCGCACGCGGCCCAAATGCCACCCTCGCCCTCGACGCCGCCCAATCCGTCATCGGCCGGCTCCGCGCCGACTCATCCCGCGCCGGCTCCGCCGACGTGCAGCGCCTCTACGAGCGCTTCCTTCCCCTTGCGATCAATCCGCCGTTCTCGCGCAGGCAGCTCGCCTTCGAGTACGGCCGGCTCCTCCAGCAGCAGGAAAAGTACGCCCAAGCCGTCCAGGCACTTTCTCTGGTTCCCCCAACCGATCCCCGCGTCGCCGTCGCGCGCTTCTACCAATTGGTCTGCACCCGACAGCAGCTCGAAGAGCAGAAGCTCGATGCCCCCGCGCGACAGAAACTGGTGCAGCAGTTTTCCCTGCTTACGCAGCAGGTCAACGCCCTCGCCGGCGACGCGCTCACCTCCGCTAAGACCGACGTTGAGAAAAACCGCTGGCGAGCCATCCTCGTCCGCACCGCGCTGCTCGATGCCGATCTTTCCCGCCGGGAGCAGAACGATCCCCGCCGCACGCTCGCGTTGCTGGAGAACATCGAACAGCACGCCAAGGGACTCACCGGCGAAGAAACCCTCCTCGCCAGCGCCCTCTACACCCGCGTGCAAGCTTACATGTCCCTTGGTCTGACCGACGACGCCACGCGCGCGCTGGTACAACTCCTCGAGCACCGCAACGGCGGTGAAGGCGTCTCCATCGTCTACGAGCTGATGCAGCGCCTGAACCACGAGCTCGACGACGCCCGCGCCGCCGGCGAGAAGGCCCGCATGTCCGCCATCGCCGCCAACCGCGCGCAGCTCAGCGGCTTCCTCGCCGATTGGGCCCAAAAAAGCCCCGATCCCAACATCCACAAATACGCCTACCGCTACAGCGTCTTCGACGCCGCCACCAGGCACCTCGCCGCGGAGCTGATTGAAGATCCCGTGAATCGCGCCGTCACGCTGCGCAGCGTGCTCGATCTCTATAAGAAGCTCGAATCACCGGAATCCCTCGTCCTCTATCGCGCCACGCTCGACAACCCCAGCGTCGCATCAACCGATTCCGACCCCGCCGTCTCCCTCGGCATCGGCCTCGTCTCCTTCGATCTCGCCGACTACCCCGAAGCTCAAAAGCGTCTCGGCCGGCTCCTCGTCGACCGCAAGCTCGGCTCACCCCAGCGCACCATCGAAGAGAACGGCATCGAACGCGTCATCGACAACGACGAATATTGGGAAGCTACCCTCAAGCTCCTGCGAAGCAACCTCGCCCTCGCAGGCCAGCACGTCGACGCAAGCTCCGTCGACCTGCGCAAGCAGACCCAGAACCACCTCAAGCAGCTCTACGTGCAGTGGGGCAACCAAACCGGTGGCAAGAAATGGCACGATGCCTTCGAAGCCCTGCGCCTGGAGATCATTCCCAGCTTTAAGGACGCGTCGTAGTCAGCGGCGCAGGCGCTGTCACGGGAGAAGTCACCGGCGCTCTTGCGGGAGCAGTCGCCGGCGCCGTTGCTGGTCCGCTCCCCGCCCCAAATCCCCCTCGCGTCGCCGGCCCACTGGTCGGCCGAAACTTCTCGATCATCACCGCGTGCAGCCGATCCTGGATCACCCGCTCCGCCTCTTGCACCGTCTGATACTTTCCCGAATCCAGCTCCCGCGCCGCCTCGTTCACCGCCGTCGCCATGTCGTGCAGCAGCTTCACCTGAGCCGCAAAATTCGCCGGTTTGCTCGTCGCCAGGTCCGTCACCACCAGCCGCCATTTCCCCTCGCGCCGCTGAAACTTCATCTTCGTCTGGTTCTCCCCCGTCACCATCGCCGTCTCGCCCGTCTCCGTGATCTGAAGCTTCTGGATCACCTCATCCAGGTTAGAAAAGTCGATCATCGTCCGACCGATCGCCTGACCCGACTTGCCAAAACGCTTGCTTGCAACATCCGACATCTTCTTCCCCGCCACCAGCAGCTCCGCCACCGCGTGCGCATATTCTTGGCTCGTGGCATCCGGCGCATCGAGCACCTTCGCCACGCCCTCGACATCGCCGGCGCGAATGGATTCCCAAAGCGCACGCACCGCCCCCGCCACTGATGACAAATCCGCCGGCGCGGGCGCAGAGGTGGGCTGTGTTGATACCGCCAGGATCACGATCAAGAACATCTTCAACATCGCCCACCATCGTAAAGACATCTGCGCTCACGCGGGAGGGCCGCTACCGTATCCAAGGCACCACCACCCTCACCACCCCCACAATCACCACCACCCCCACCGCATCCAGCAAAACACCATACCGAATCATGCGCCCGATCGGGATCAGTCCCGAGCCGTACACAATCGCATTGCACGGCGTCGACACCGGCAGCATGAACCCCAGGCTCGCTCCCATCGTCGCCCCAATTGCCGGCTCCAGCGGATCAACACCTGCGCTCTTCGCCAGCGCAATCACCACCGGCACGATCATCGTCGCCGATGCCGTGTTGCTCGTGGTCTCACTTAGAAGCGTCGCCACCACCGTCGCCGCGATAAGCATCCCAAAAGCGCTCCCCTGCACCGGCAGCAATTTTGTCAGTCCCTCCCCGATGGCTTTCGCCAGCCCCGTGTTGAACATCAACATCCCCAGTGCCAGCCCACCCCCATAAAGCAGCACCACGCCCCAGTCGATCTGCACCGCCTCGGTCCAGTTGATCGCCTTACCATCCCGATCGCCCGGCAAGAGAAACAGCAGGATCGCGCCGATCGTTGCCGTCACCCCCTCGTGCAGCACCTCGCTCAGCGTCATGTAAACCTGATGCCGCTCCCCCAGCGCCAGCGCAAAAACACCCGGCGTCACCCACAGCACCACCGTCACCGCAAACGCGATCAGCGTCGACACTTGCGCCGTCGTCCACCCTCCCAGTTGATCGCGCTCCCGCGCCAGCATCTCGGCACTCCCCGGCAATTCCTTCACGCCAGCGCGACAGAGAAAACCCAAATACCCCGCCAGCCACAAGAACAGCAGCACCACCACCGGCACGCCGAACAAGCACCATTTAAAAAAGGATAGCTGCACGTGCAGCATGTCCCGGATGTAGCCCAATCCGATCACGTTGGGCGCTGTTCCAATCGGCGTCGCCAATCCTCCAATCGACGCGGCGAACGACGTCATCAGCATCAGCCCCGTAGCATATCGCCGATTAATCCTCGGCCCGCCGTGCTTCTCCTGCTCGAACAAAAACGACAGGATCGACAGACCGATCGCAAACATCATCGCCGTAGCCGCGGTGTTGGCGATCCATCCGCTGATGAACGCCGTTACCGCGCCGAACGCGAAGAGGATCCTCCCCGGCCGCGCCCCTACGCCGCGCAGCGACAGCACCCCAAACGCCAGACGCCGATCCAGCCCATGAATGAAGATCGCTCGGGCCAGGATGAACGATCCGATAAACAAAAAGATCAATGGATCGGCGAACGGCGCAAATACCTCCTTTGCCGTCCCCACCCGAAACAGCACGCACAGCGCCGCCCCCAGCATCGCCGTAACCGGCATCGGCAGCGACTCGCAAATCCACAGCACCACCACCCCCGCCATGATCGCCGACAACCGATGCGCCTTGGGCGCAAGATCCCCCATCGGCACAACCAGCAGCGCCACGAACACCACCGGCGCAAGCACCCCGCCGCTGATCTTCCTCCACCGCTCAAACCGCTCTTCCGCCGGCGATATCGCTTCCACAACCGTCATGCCCAGAACTTACCGGCACCATCCCCCACTCCGCAAAAAGCCGTCAAGGGTGGCAAGGGTATGCAACCTGTGCACCTCGCTCGATCACGCCAGCTTCTTCAAAAACTCCCCAATTCGATCCAGCCCCTTATCAATCTGCTCCATGCTCGTGGCAAAGCTCAGCCGCACGTGCGTGTCGAACCCTGAATCATTTCCAGGCACCACCGCCACGTGCGCCTTCTCCAGGAGCTGCGCCGAAAAACTCACCGCATCCGTAATCCCGCCCTTGCCGAAATGCTTGCTCACGTTGGGGAAGCAGTAAAAAGCGCCTTGCGGTTTCACGCAGGTGACGCCGAGCTCGCAAAGTCGCTTGTGCATGTGGTGCGCGCGCTTCTCAAACTGCTGCCGCATCTGCTCAACCGATTCGCTGCCTTGCGGGTCCGTCAGCGCCACCGCCGACGGAACCTGCGTAAAGCTCGTGATGTGGCTCGTCATCTGCGACTGAAGCTTGTTGATCGCGTCGATCGCGTTCTTCGGCCCGCCGATGTAGCCCACGCGCCACCCCGTCATCGCAAAGCTCTTCGAGTGACAGTTGAACGTCAGCGTCTGTTCAAGCAACTGCGGATGCAGCGACGCGAACGAAACGAACTTCAGTCCGTCGTACACCAGCTTCTCGTAAATCTCATCCGAGAAGACGATCAAATCCGGATGCTTCACCACCACATCCGCCAGCGCCTTGAGCTCCTCCGGCGTGTACGCGTGCCCACCCGGATTCGACGGCGAATTGATCACCAGCACCTTCGTCTTCGGCGTGATCGCCGTCTCCAGCTGCTGCGGCGACATGCGGAAATTCTTTGACTCATCCCCCTTGATGAACTTCGGCACACCTCCCGCCAGCTTCACCTGCTCCGGGTAGCTCACCCAGTACGGCGCCGGAATCAGCACCTCATCACCCGGATTCAGCACCGCCATGAACGCCATGTACAAACAGTGCTTCCCTCCCGCGCCCAAAGTGATCTGCTCCGGCTTGTAAGGCAGGTTGTTCTCGCTGTTGAACTTCTGCGCAATCGCCTGCTTGAGCTCCGGAAAACTCGGCGTCGGCGTGTACTTCGTCTGCCCCTTGTCCAGCGCCTGCTTCGCCGCTTCCTTGATGAACGCCGGCGTATCGAAGTCCGGCTCACCCGCGCCGAACCCCACCACATCGATCCCCGCCTTCTTCATCGCATTCGCCTTGGCGCTCACAGCCAGGGTGATGGACTCCGAGACCAAATTCATCCGATCAGCAAGCGAAATCATCGTAAATCCTTCGGAAAGTAGAGCGTCTCACGGTATGAAACAGACCACGCGGATGCAAGCTCCCAGCGTGGCATGGGCGTCTCGCCCATGCATGCACCTCAGCATGGGCGAGACGCCCATGCCACACCGGCTTAGCGCAGCGGGCTGCGAATGATCTTCTCGTAAATCGCTTCCAACTGATCCAGGTGATGCTCGTAAGAAAGCTTCGGCCGAAGCTCCAGACAAGCTGCCCTCATCCGCCCCCGAAGCTCCGCATCCAGCATCTTCCTCATCGCCCCCGCCAGCGCCTCCGCATCCTGCGGATCTTCCAGCACAAACCCGTGCACCCCATCCGTCATGATCTCGCACGCGCCATTGAACTTCGTCGAGATCACCGGCAACCCCATCGCCAGCGCCTCCAGCACCACCAGGCTGCACGGGTCATGCTTCGTCGGCAGCACAAAAACGTCCGACTGCGCGTACAGCGGAACAGGGTCGTTCGTCGAGTCAATCCGCCGAACGTCTTTCATCGGCGGAAGATGAAAAGAACGGCTTGGCCGCCCCACCACTGTCAGGCGGAGGCGCTCATCATCCAGCGTCCGCATGGCGGCAATAGTGGGACCCAATCCCTTGCGCTCGAAATCGTGTCCAATGAATAGCATCTCCACCGTCTCGCGCGCTGACTGTGCCTGCGGCACAAACTGCTCCAGATCCACCGCGTTGAAGAGTGTTTCCAAACGCTCTGTAGACAGGGGGTAGTGCTTGAGCACGAACTGCTTGATGTAATTCGACAGACACAGCACGACAGGCCCGTTCGAGCGCAGCAATAGCTCCCGCTCCACCTCCGCCATGCGCTTCCGCCGCGGGTTGAAGTGCACGTTCAATCTCCCCAGCGCCTCGGCCGCAATCCCCGCGTGCGGGTGATACAAATCGCAACGCCGCACCGGCAGCATCGCGTGCACGATGTCGTAACGCTCCGTCGCGAGGTGCGCATCGAGCGCATAGAGAAACGCTCGATACTTCCCCGCGCGCGTGATCCCCCGCGCGGCGATGGTCACCTTTTGCACCTGCTCGACTGCGCCGTTGAAACTGCTCGCCAGCAGCGACACCGCGTGCCCGCGCCGCGCCAGCGCCCGCGCCAGATCGATCGTATACCGCTCCGCGCCCCCGCGCGAAGGATCCGCGTGCAGGATGACCAGTGCCACCTTCAAGCCAGGTCCCTCGGGATCGATACATTCCGGCCCGGCTGCTTCTCCCGAAGCTTCTCATCGTGCCGCGCGATCCACGCCGCCTTCCGTTCGATCCCCTTCACCAGCGGCGCCGGCGACGGCATCCCCCGCTGCTCCGCGTATCGCTGAAGCCACGCCAACCGCTGCTCATCGCTGATCGGCAGCGCCATCGTGCTGTACCAGAACTGCGCCAGGTCCTTGCGGATCCACCGCTGCCGTGTGAAGAAATTCGTCAGCTTTCCCACCCGTGCCGCATCGATCAGCCGCACATCAGTGGGATCATCCGCCTTCACGAAGAAGTGACACAGGTATAAATCGCGATGATGCAGCCCGCGGTTGTGCAATCGCCCGGCCAGGTCCGCCGTCGCATCCCGCACCTGATCAAACGGGAGGCCCCGCTCGATCAGCTTGTCCGCCGGTTCATAACCTGCCAGATCTCCGGTGATCACAAAACTTCGCCCATCCGCCAATTGCCCCCACCCCACCAGCGACACCGTCGGGATCTCCGCGCCCATCAGCGCCTGAATCGCCCCCGCCTCCTGATCCGCCGGCGAGTGCTTCTCCTCGCTCGTTCGATATCGCTTGATATGCAGCCGGATCTTCCGCCCCTGCCAGTCCGCATCCAGCGTGCAGTTCTCCCGCTCCGGAATCGACCGCCACACGCGAATCTCCGGATGATCGAACACCGTATCCGCATCCAGCCCCACCTCGCGCATCAGCGACTGGTACTGTGGCGCAATGCGAAAGCTCGACCCCGTTTCCCTCATTTCCTCTTTCGAATTTTGAATTTGTTTCGGATTTCGTGCTTCGAATTTCGTGCTTTGCGTTCAGCGGCTCTCCCTCATGAACCGGCTCATTCCCGGCTTAAAGATCACCTTCCCCTCCACCACCACCAGCTCCTCATTCAGGAACAGCTCCACCGCCTTGGACAGCACATTCGCCTCCAGGGTCAGCCCCTTCTCCTTCACATCATCCAGCGTGTCGCTGCCCACATTGATGTGGAACACATCCTGCAAAATCACCGGCCCCTCATCCAGCTGCTCGGTGACAAAGTGGGCCGTGCACCCATGCACGCGCACGCCGCTCTCGTACGCTTGCCGGTATGGAGCCGCCCCCGGAAAATACGGCAAGAGCGACGGGTGGATGTTGATAATCCGGCTCGGAAACGCCTGCACGACTTCACTCGGCAGGATCCGCATGTACCGCGCCAGCACAATCAAGTCCGGCTTGTACTCGCGCAAGGACTTCAGCAGCCAGTCAAAATGCTCCTGCGGGTTCTGCGATGACTTCCACCCGAACGCATAGCCGGCGCTCTTCGCCATCGGCTCCAGGTCCGGGTGGTTGGCCAGCACGCACGCCACCTGCCCGTGCAGTTTCCCCTCCTTGAAATCATGAATAAGCTGCTCCAGGCAGTGCGGTTCCTTGCTCACCAGCAGCGCCACGCGCTTCGCCCGCGCCTCGGAGTGCAGGTGCACCCGCACTTCCATGTCGATCTTCTTCCCCAACTCGATCAGCCCCGTGATCAGCGCGGAGAGGTCAACGGAAATGTCCTTCAGGTCCACCAGCATATCCATGACGAAGAAACCGCGGACAACCCGCTGCTCCATGTCCTGGATATTGATCCCCCGCTCGGCCATGTACGTCGCGAACTGCGCCACGACGCCCTTCTGGTCCTTGCCTAAAACACTGACGACCGCGAGCACTTCAGATGCCATAGATTTTCAAGTGTACGCGAGTCGAGGGGAAGCGGGAAATCCGGAGCACGAAATCCGAAGCTCGAAGTTCGAAACAAATCGAAATAGGAAATCCCAAACAAATTCAAAATTCAAACAGGAAAATTCAAAACCCCGCGTGCGCCTCGCCTCACCGCGCTGTGCTCCCCGTTTCGAATTTTCCCCTTTCCCCGTTTCGGATTTGTTTGGGATTTCTTATTTCGAATTTGTTTCGGATTTCGGATTTCGGATTTCGAATTTCGGATTTCGGATTTCCCCCCCTACTCCACCACCCCTTCCCCGGAAACCAGTTCCCCTCCCTCGCTCGACACAATTCCCCCGGCCCCCTCTGCGTTGCTCCACGCGTCGCCCATGAAAACATCGTTCTCGTAAAAGACCCGCAAGGTGATCGCGTCGATCCGCTCCCACGCCGCCGCGCCCTGCGCCCCGATCACCAGCCCGCTCACATCCCCCGTCGGATCCGCGATCGCCCTCGAGAAGATCCACGAAGCCGCGTTGGCCAGCTCCGTCGCCGCCACCCGCGCCACCGAGACCGGGGCGGGAGGAGGCGGCGCGGGCGGCGCACCGCGCTTTGCGACGCGATGACGCTTGCGATATTGGACGGGTGTGGGGAAGAGCACGGGTGTTTACAAATCCGAAATTCGAAGCACGAAATCCGAAACAACTCCAAAATTCGAAGAAGAAAGGTCGGAAACGACGGCGCGCTTCAGTCAGTCCCCTTTTGAATTTCGAGTTTGTTTCGAACTTCGGATTTCGTGCTTCGTGCTTTCCTCAATTACGCGGCCAGCGAAACGCTTCCTCCCGGCAGATTCGTCCCGACCGGCGCACAGATCGGGCCGGACTGTTTTCTCGGGTTGAACCAGAACGCCGTCAGCCACACTTTCGCGCCGGCCGCGAGCGTGTTGGGGAACGGGACGGAGACTTTCGTCTTGCCGGTGTTGCCGACGAACTGCCAGGCGCTGATATCGCCCGGCGCCGTAGCGCCGACGAACGTGAAGACCGATGCCCCGCTCACGCCCGCGGGTTTCCCGCGCTTGCCGGCGACGGCGGCATCGTGCAGCTTGATGTTCACCGTCCACCCGCTGACCGAGACGACGTCCAACCCCGGCGCATCGCTTGGCGGAGGAATCGGCGAGGGGGCGCTGCGCACGGTCAGCCCGAGCGCCAGCTTCTGCGCGTTGGTGACCGATGCCGTCCCCTGCACCAGGTCGGCCAGCAGCCGCGCGTTGGCCTTGAGGTTGCCGCGTGCCGTGTTCTTGGTCGGCACCGCCGAGCGCGTCCGGATCGCCGGATCGCACGCGACGAGTGCCGTGGCATACGCATCGTGCAGCGTCCCGTACGCGCTGGCCAGCGCCGTGGTCAGGCCATACGCCGTCGGCGTCGCGACGATCAGCGTCTTGAAATTCAGACTCCACGCCAGCAAACCGCTGTCGGAGTTGGGCAGAAAACCACTCATAGAGGGCTCCTCGAAAAGGAAAAATTCACGGCGAACTTTTAATTCCATCGTCCCCCCGCGGGGCCGACCGAAGCGCGCCCCGGCAGCAAAAACCAAAACTTCCCCCGTGAATTCCCACGAACCCGCCGCGGATTCCAGCGAATCACCCGCTGTTTCCAGCCCATTCGTCTCGAAATCGCGCGCATCAATTCCAAGTTCCAGCGAATCCCTCCCGCATTCCAGCGCATCCGTCTTTGATTCCAACGAATCCATCGCTCATTCCAGCACGTCCGTCCCTGATCCCATCGCCTCAGCCCCTGATCTCATCGCGCGGATGAAGAATTTGAACACAAAGACACAAAGACACAGAGGCGTTCTCACTCGGCCGGGAACGCGCTGTGTCTCTGTGACTCTGTGTCGATAATTTGGGTGATGTCCCCCTTTCTGTTTCCTGATTGGCAACATCGACGCGATGGTACAATTGCGGCGTGAAACCGCTTCCGCGTCATCTTCAGATCCTCGTCGCGGTGGCTTGCGGCGCAGCGGCAGTGCTGCTGCCGGAGGCGTACCAGCGGATCATCCCGTATGCCGTGGTGGGACTGCTCCTCCTGGTGCTGCTCGCTTTCCTGCTGATCTACATTCTGTGGCAATGGCAGCTTCATCATCCGCGATCGGAGCCGCAGCCGCCTCCTCCGCCAATGCCCTGTCCGCGATGCGCCTGCACGGAACATGATTACAAAGTCGGCGGGTTTTGGGACGGGGTGAAGGACCCAGTCAGTGGAGTCCGTCCGGGCGGCACGTTTGGCTACGGCGTGTGCAAGCGATGTGGTGCACGCTGGGGACAGTGGGATCAAGCGCCGCCGTATGTCGCGGCGGTGGATGAGTGGAATCGCGAGGTGGAAGGGCCCGAAGCCAAACGTGCCGAACAATTGCGGCTGTGGACGGAGCATCACGCAAAACGAGCAGAGACGGCTTCGACGAACAAAACGGATCATTCCTGATTCTGGCTGACGGCTGAGAGCTGACCGCTGACGGCTTCTCCCACCCTCACATCGGAGGGGCTTGAATGGCGGAAGGAAAGATGGGCGAGGAATAAGGTGACATCGCACCATTGACTCACCACGGAGAGCACGGAGGGACACGGAGAGGGAGTTCATTGCCAAGAGCCGGGTCAATGCACGCCGCTTCGCGGCCTTTGCGCCTTCGCGGTACAAAAATGTCTTTTTCCGTGCGCCTCCGTGATCTCCGTGGTGAGCGGGACGCACAGTGGAAAGGGACTGCCGCTCGGTTACGATCTCCCCGACACTCGCCACGGAGACGCTCTTGACCACGACCGAAGCCCTCACGCCTCCCACCAAAACCCCTCCTCCTTCCCTGCACGAGATCATCCGGACCACGCCCCCCGCGCCGACCTCGCAGCGCCTCGTCTCGCTCGACATCTTCCGCGGCATCACCATCGCCGCCATGCTGCTGGTGAACAATCCGGGCAAAGGCGCCGCCTTCGCCCCACTCGAGCACGCCGACTGGCACGGCTGGACGCCCACGGACCTCATCTTCCCCTTCTTCCTCTTCATTGTCGGCGTCGCCATCCCCTTCTCCATGTCCAAGCGTGGCCCGCGCAAAAGCAAATTGCACCTCATCGGCACCATCTGGTTCCGCGCCTTCTCCATCTTCCTCCTCGGCGCGCTCCTCACCGCCCTCCCCTTTTCCATGTCCCCGCTCCCGGACGGCTACAACCTGCTCCGCTTCCTCCGCGTCTTCACCTGGACCTACTGCATCCTCGCCATCGCGATGACGCTCTTCCCCTGGAAGCGCAGCACCCATTGGCGCTGGATCATCCCCGCTCTGGGCATCGGCCTCTGGCTGCTGATGATCGCCATCCACTACGCCAACAAGGATGCCCTCGCCGCGGGTCTTCCCGACAGCTTCAACTTTGGCAACGGCGCCCTCACCCCTTACCGCTTCCGCATTCCCGGCGTTCTCCAGCGAATCGGCATCTGCTACGGCGCCGCCGCCACCATCGCCGTCCTTGCCGGCTGGCGCGCGTGCCTCATCAGCGCCATCCTCCTCTGCGCCGCCTACTCGGCGGTCATGCTCAAGCTCCCCTACCCGAACCACGTCACCGGCTCGCTCACCGAACACGACAACCTCGCCCGCCGCATCGACGAAAAAGTCTTCCGCGCCCACAACTACGGCGAATACCCCGACCCCGAAGGCCTCCTCTCCACCCTCCCCGCCATCGCCTCACCCCTCCTGGGCATCTGCGTCGGCGCCTGGCTCCGCAACAACCGCTCACCCGCCGAGCGCTGCGCCGGCCTCCTCGCCGCCGGCGTCCTCGTCGCAATTCTCGGCTACTGCCTCCACTCCTGGCTCATGCCCATCAACAAGAAGATCTGGACCCCCTCCTTCGTCGTCTTCACCACCGGCATGGGCATGCTCGGACTCGGCACCATCTTCTGGTTCGTCGACGTCAAATCCCCCCTTGAGCCGCGCTCCGCCCTCCGCCGCTTCGCCCGCGGAGCGCTCTGGACCCCGTTCCGCATCTTCGGCACCAACGCCATCGCCGCCTTCGTTGCCGCCGGTATCGTCACACGCCTCATGCTCATGATCCCGATCAAGAAGGATCTCCTCACCGGCCGCACCATCACCCTCATCACCTTCTGCAAAGACCAGTGCGCTAACGGACTGCACGCGCTCTCCCACCAACTCCAATCCCTCTCGCCCCACATCCCCGCCATCGACACCCCCGGCCTCACCAGCCTGACCTACTCGCTCGGCTACATCCTGGTCATCCTGCTCATCATGTCCCTCCTCTATGTCTTCCGCGTCTTCGTCAAAGTCTGATGCCTCTGACTTCTTCGCCCTTCTTCCCCATCGCTGCACGCAAGCGAAACCCGTGCTACGATCCCCACCCGTGACCGCGATCGAGGTCCATCCCCAGGAAATCATTCCCGCTGAAAATCGTGAGCGCTCCGCCCTCCCCGTTCGCCTGGCGCTGCTGCTCATCCTCCTCATCGCAGCCTCCCTGCGCTTCTATCACCTCGGCCGCCACAGCCTCTGGTTCGATGAAGGCCTGACCGCCCGCCTGCTCCGCGCGCCGCTGCCCGACATGCTGCACGCCATCACCACCTACGAGCAAACGCCGCCGCTCTTCTACTTCCTCCTCCGACCCGTCGTCGCGCTGCTGGGCGATTCCGAATCCATTCTGCGCCTTCCCTCCGCGATCTACGGCACACTCTCCGTCCTCGCCCTCTACCTCGCCACTCAACGCGCATTCAACACCGCCGCCGCCCTCACCAGCGCCCTGCTGCTCGCCCTCTCGCCGTATCACGTCGCCTACTCCCAGGAAGCGCGCGCCTACGCCTTGTTCGTCTTGCTGACCATCCTCTCATCTGATCTGCTCATGCGCGCCTTCCAGCGCCGCCGCGGATGGATCGACGCGCTCTACATCCTCACCTCCACCGCCCTGCTCTACACCCACCTGTACGGCATCTTCGTCCTCGCGGCACACCACGTCGCCTGGCTCGTCTCCACCGCCGCGCATCGCAAAGCGCCGCGCCCGCTGGATCTGCCTCGCTGGTTCACGCTGAACTTCGCCATCGCCATCCTCTACGCCCCCTTCCTGCCGACGGTGCGCGACTGGCTTGGCATCGTGCAACACGGCTTTTGGGTCAAGCGCGTGACCTGGAATGACATCGCCGCCGCCTACGAAACCTACGCGGGTTCCGCGCCTCTGCTGATCGCCCTGCTCGCACTGATCGTGATCGCGCTGGTCCTTCGCCCACGCTCGCGCCCGCAAACAGCGTCGCAACTGCACAAGGTCGATGCAACGATCCAGAGCAACGTTCCCGCCCGCTCCCTCTGGCTCCTCATCCTCCTCCTGCCCGTCGTCATCCCCGTAACCATCTCCGTCCTCACCCGCCCCACCTTCTCCGCCCGCTACGCCATGCCCGCCAGCCTCGGCCTCTACGTCCTCGCCGGCGCGGGCCTCTCTCAAATCTCCAGATTGAACTTGCAAATCCCCGCCGCCACGATTCTCGCAACGCTCACCCTCTTCCCCTCCACGCTCCCCGACCCCAAGCCCCAGTGGCGCCAAGCCGCGCACTACCTCGAACTCCACATGCGCCCCGGCGACCTCGCCGCCATCAACCGCAAAGGCGCCATCTGCCTCTGGGACTATTACATCCGCTCGCGCCCCGACCTCCGCCGCATCGGATTCGACGGCACCGCCCTCCCCGTCACCCAGCCGCTTGACCCCGGCCGCCACGTCTGGCTCATCGCCTACACCAACGAAATCCCCCCCAACGTCATGATCCAGCGCGGCCACTGGATCGTCGGCAGACAAAAAATCTTCCGCAACATCCTCATCTTCGAACTCTTCGATCCCCCCAGCCCAAGTGCTACGACACAAGAATCAACCCGCGATAAACGCCTGTAAGCGCGTCACGCACCGGTCCGAACGCGACTCCCTCCGCCCTCATCCGCGGTTCCCTCACTTCCCCGCCGCCGCCTTCACCACCCCGTTCTCCGCATAATAATAAAACCCCGGCAGAAGCTGCGTCGAGGGAAACTGCCTCGTCCAATCCATCCGCCGCGGGTCGTTCTGGATGTCGTCAAAGAACGCGCAGAACCCATAATGCTCCCCCTGCCCTCCCAGCTCGATATTGACGCCGCTGGGCGATGCGACGATCGCATGAGCGGAAAGCGCCACGATCGCCGCCGGTAACCTGCCGCTCGCCGGGTCGATCGTCACGAACTCCTCCGTCGCCGACCCCAGCGTCTCCCGGCTCGCCCACACCGCCCGGCACGCCTCCATCAGTTGCTGATGGTTTGTCTGATACAGCAGCACCCTCTGCCGCTGATCCAGCACCGCTCGGCTCTTGTGAATCGCGCGCGACACCAGCCCCGCTACCCCCAGGGGCAAAACAATCGCGACAACCAAGGCCCCTGCAACGACGCGCCGCACTCGGGAACGTTCCATGACTCCGGCCATTCTAACCACCCGCTTTCCCCCTTCACGAGCCCGCCTCGAGACGTTTACAATCCACGACTTCCGTACGCGGGTCCGTATCGGTAGCTTGTTCATCCATTTGATGATCGACTGACATTCACGATCAACCGACGCTTCGCCTGCGCCTTTGCTGGCGTGTTGAGGATTCTGTGAGCCTGGCCGAGCCGCACGCAACTTCATTAACCGAGTCCGCCGCCGCACGCAGCCCCGTCGCGCCCCTCGTCTACGGCAAAGATTGGTCACAAACCTCCCTCGGCCCCATCGATCGCTGGCCTCAAAGCCTGCGCACGCTGGTCGACATGCTCCTCGCCCATCCGCTCCCCATGATCCTGCTCTGGGGCCCGGAGCTGATCCAGATCTACAACGACGGCTACGCCCGCCTCGTCGGCAGCAAACACCCCGCCGCCCTGGGCATCCCCACCCGAGACTGCTGGGCGGAAGTCGCGCACATCACCGATCCGATTTACGACCGCGTCCTCCAGCACGGCGAATCCGTCACGCTCGAGGACCACCGCCTGCCCCTCGCCTGCAACGACGGCGCTTCCAACCCCGTTTTCGTCTCCGCCTGCTACAGCCCCGCCCGCGACGATACCGGCCACGTCGCCGGCATTTTCATCACCCTCATCGACACCACCGATAAAATCCACGCTGATCAGCAGCGCGACCGAGCCGCCGCCGCCATCCGCGACCGCGAAGAGCAATACCGCAGCTTCGTCCGCCTCAGCTCTGAAGGCATCTGGCGCTTCGATGTCGATGAGCCCATCGCGATCAGCCTGCCCGAAGACGAGCAGATCCGGCTCATGTTCCGCCACGCCTACCTCGCCGAGTGCAACGACGCGATGGCCCGGATGTACGGCTTCGCCAGCGCCGAAGGTTTAACCGGCCGCCGCCTCGCTGATTTCCACAGCGAAACCGATCCGCGCAGCATCGAGTTCCTCCGCGCCTTCATTCAGAATGGCTACCGCCTCGACGACGCCGAATCCGCCGAAACTGATCGCGACGGCAACCCCAGGATCTTCCTCAACAGCTTCGTCGGCGTCGTGGACGAGGGAAAACTCATCCGCGCCTGGGGCACGCAGCGCGACGTCACCGAGCAGCGCCGCGCGGAGATCGCCCTGCGCGAAAGCGAGCAGCGCGTCCGCATCCTCGCCGACGCCCTCCCCGCCCTCATCAGCTACGTCGGCCCGGATCACCGCTACCAGTTCAACAATCGCGCCTACCTCGAATGGTTCGGACAGGACGCGGGCAAGATCGCCGGCAAACATATGCGCGATGTGCTGGGCGAAACGATTTACGCGCAGCGCCTCCCGCACGTGCAGGCTGCCCTCGCTGGCCAGACCGTCCGCTTCGTCGGCCCCACCCGCCACCAGCACAAGGGGATGATCGAGAGCGAAATCGTCTACGTCCCCGACGTCGCCGCGGATGGAACCGTCAAAGGCTTCGTCGTCCTTGTCCAGGACATCACCGAGCGCCGCGCCGCCGAGGACGCGATCCGCGCCAGCGAAGACCGCCTGCGCCTCGGCCTCAAGGCCGGGAACACGGGCACCTGGGACTGGGACATCCGCCGCAACAAGGTCGTCTGGTCCGAGCGCCTCTACGAATTCCACGGCCTCGCCCCCGGCGAATACGACGGCACCGTCGAAGGCTTTTCCGCCCTCATCCACCCCGACGATCGCGACCGCGTTGGCGCTGCCATCCAGGGCGCGATGCAGAGCGGACAGCCGTACGAGCTCGAGTTCCGTACCGTCCGCCCCACCGGCGAAATCCGCTGGCTCTTCACCGCCGGCCAGGTCGTCTACGGCGACCAGCGCCAGCCCATCCGCATGCTCGGCGCCACCATCGACATCACCGAGCGCAAACGCGCCGGAGAAGCGCGCCGCATGAGCGAGTTCCGCTTCCAGCGCCTCATCGAGCAGTCGCCGCTGAGCATCCAGATCTTCAATCCCGACGGCACGATCCGGCAGGTCAACCGGGCGTGGGTAAACCTCTGGGGCGTCACCCCCGCCGATCTCCCCGGCTACAACATCCGCCACGACCCGCAGCTCACCGAGCGCGGCGTCATCCACCTCATCGAGCGCGCTTTCAATGGCGAGCCCGCCACCATCGAGCCGCTCCCCTACATCCTCGACCGCGGCGAGCACCAAGGCGAAACCCATTGGTGCGGCGCGTACATCTATCCGGTCAAGGACGACGCCGGCCGCGTCATGGAAGTCGTCCTCGTCCATAATGACGTCACCGAGCAATACCGCGCCGACGCCGCCGCCCGCGAAGCCGAGAAGCAGATGCGCCTCCTCACCGACGCACTGCCCACGCTCATCGCCTACGTGGACAAAGACCTCCGCTACCGCTTCAACAACCGCGCCTACCTCGACTGGTTCGGCATCCCGCCGGAGAAAATCGCCGGTGTTCACCTCAGCGAGCTCTTTGACCCGGGCGGCTACCAGGAGCGCCTCCCCCACGTGCACGCCGTCCTCGCGGGCGAAACCACTCGCTTCGAATCCGTCGTCGAGCACCGCAAGCGCGGGCGCATCGAAGCCGAGATCCTTTACTTCCCCGATCACGCCGAAGACGGCAGCGTCCGCGGCTTCGTCGTCCTCGCCCAGGACATCAGCGACCGCCGCCGCGCTGAGCGACAGCTCCGCGACAGCGAGGCCCGCTATCGCCTGGTCAACCGTGTCACCAACGACGTCATCTGGGACTGGGACTTTACCACCGATGAGGTCCACTGGAACGAATCCCTCCAGCAGGTTTACGGCCACCGCCCCGCCGACATACCCAAGGCCAGCACGTGGTGGTACTCGATGATCCACCCCGATGATCGCCAGCGCGTGGTGGACGGCATTCACGCCATTATCGATTCTCAGGACCAGTATGCCTGGCAGCAGGAATACCGCTTCCAGCGCGGCGACGGCACCTACGCCGAAGTCCTCGATCGCGGCTACGTGCAGCGCGACCCGCACGGCCGCGCCATCCGCATGATCGGCTCGATGCTCGATCTCACCGAGCGCAAGAAAGCCGAGGCCGCACTCCGCGCCGCCACCGAGCGCTGGGAGCTCGCCGTCACCGCCACCCAGGACGGCATCTGGGACTGGAACATCGCGGCCAACAGCGTCTACTGGTCACCGCGCTCCAAGGAAATGCTCGGCTATGCGGATCACGAGCTGCCGATCACCTTCGAAGTGATTCGCGACCTGATCCACCCGGATGACCGCGACCGCGCCTGGGCTGAGACCGAGCGCCACCTGCGGGGTGAGTCGCCGCTCTTCCAATCCGAATACCGCCTGCGCGCCCGGGACGGCACGCACCGCTGGGTCCTCTCCCGTGGCAAAGCCATCCGCGACGCCAGCGGCAACGTCACCCGTATGCTCGGCTCCCAGACCGATATCACCGAGCAGAAAGCCGCCGAGGAGCAGCTGCGCCGGGCGAAGGAGGAGGCCGAGCGCGCCAGCCGCGCCAAGGACGATTTCATCGCCATCCTCAGCCACGAGCTGCGCACGCCGCTCACCCCCGTGCTGCTGACGCTGTCACTCATGGAATCGAGCAGCCAGCTGCCCGACGAGCTGCGCAGCGACGTCGCCACCATCCGCCGCAACGTCGAACTGGAGAGCCGCCTCATCTCCGACCTGCTCGATCTCACCCGCATCACCCGCGGCAAATTGCAGCTCGACATGCAGAACGTGGATCTGCACCTGATCCTCCGCTCCGCCATCGACATCTGCCAGCGCGAAGCTTCTTCAAGGCTGATCGTCGAACTCACCGCCCATCGCCACACCGTCCGCGGCGACAGCACGCGCCTACAGCAGATCTTCTGGAACCTGATCAACAACGCCATCAAATTCACCGGCCCCGAAGGGCAGATCACGGTGCGCTCCAGCGAGTTGCAGGACGCGCGCGGGGGGCGGATCCGCGTCGAGATCATCGACACCGGCGTCGGCATCGACGCCGCCATCCTCCCCAAACTCTTCACCGCCTTCGAGCAGGGCGAGGTTCGAGCCGTCCGGCAGCAGGCGGGCCTCGGCCTCGGTCTCACGATCAGCAAGCGACTCGCCCAGGCGCACCACGGCACGATCACCGCCCACAGCGCCGGCCGCGGCCAGGGCGCCACCTTCACCGTCGAGCTCCCGCTGGCGGATGTTTATCCGCCGCAGCCGGCGCGCCCGACCTCCCCCGCGCCCGCGCCCACCGTCCCCCTCGAGCCGCTGACACCCCACGCCCCGCCGGCGCCGCAGCACTTAAAAATCCTGCTGGTTGAAGATCATGAGACCACGCTCCTGGTGCTCACCCGCCTGCTCCGCAAGCTGGGCCACACCGTCACCGGCGCCACCTCCCTCGCCACCGCCCTCGCCGCCGCCCGCCACAACCCCTTCGACATCATCATCTCGGACCTGGGGCTTCCCGACGGCTCCGGCCTCGACCTCATGCGCGAGCTCCGCGACACTTACACCGGCAAGGCCATCGCCCTCACCGGCTACGGCATGGAGTCCGATATTACCGCCAGTCACGAAGCCGGCTTCGCCGAACACCTCACCAAACCCATCGACCTGGAAAAACTCCAGGCCGCCCTGCTCCGCATCCATGGGCAGCGGGTAAAGGGCTGAGGTCTCGATAGCGCTCGATTCTGGAGCATCTGCGCGACCGCCTGCGGCAGATGATGCACCCTTTATCAAGCATCAGGGCACCTCAATCGCTGATTCAGGCGGCGTCGCTTTTCGTGGCATGGGCGTCTCGCCCATGCTGAATGGCTGCACGGGGAGACGCCTATGCCACGAGCTACTTCGCCGCGAGCTTGCTGGCGATAGTGGCGACGTGCCGGCCTTGGGCGCGGGCGATCTCCAGTTCGTTCTCGCTCACCTGGCGCTCCCCGCGCGGCCCGGCGACGGTGGAGGCGCCGTACGGCGTGCCCCCGGAAAGCTCGGACATGTTCGTGAGCCCGGGCGCGGAATAAGGAACGCCGGCGATCACCATGCCGTGGTGGTAGAAGAAGGTGGCGATCGTCAGCAGCGTCGTCTCCTGCCCGCCGTGCTGGCTGGCGGTTGAGGTGAACGCGCTGCCGACCTTGCCGATCAGCGCCCCCGCCGCCCAGAGCGGCCCGGTGGCGTCAAGGAACGCGCGCATCTGCGCTGCCGCCGCGCCGTAGCGCGTGGGCGTGCCGAGGATGATCGCATCGGCTTCGGCCAGCCGGCGCGGGTCGGCGAGCGGGATGTGCTGCCAGGCGTTGCGCGCCTCGAGCCCGCCCATCTTCCCGATGATCTCATCGGATAAAGTCTCGGCGACGCGGAGGATCTGCACCTCGCTCCCGTTCTCGCGCGCCCCGTGCGCAACCGCCTCGGCAAGGCGGTAAACGTGTCCGTACGTACTGTAAAAAATCACCTGAATCTTCGCTGCCATCGCTGTCTCCTTCCCGGCCGATCTCTTTTGAACCCTCTCCCGGTACGCCGGGAGAGGGCAGGGTGAGGGCTCATCTTGCCTACCACTTCACGTCACTTCCCGCCATAGTAGCGAGTCAACACGCGCAATGTCCTGATGCCACAGATTCAGTTCCAGACCACCATCGCCGCGCCCCTCGAAAGCGTGTGGGCCTTCTACGACAACCCGCTCACCGGCTTGCCCGCCCTCTCGCCGCCGGAGGACCAGGCGCAAATTGAATCCGCCGATCTGCCGGTAAAAGTCGGCTCGCGCATCACGATCACCGCCCGCGGCCCGATCGGTCGCATTCGCTGGGTCGCCCGGATCACAGAGCATCGCCCGCCGCATGCGGTCGCCTTCGGGATGGAAGCCCGATTCGTGGACGAGCAGGAGTCCGGCCCCTTCTCCGCCTGGCGGCACGAGCATGACTTCGAATACATCGATGAGGAAAAGACCCGGCTGGTTGACCGCATCACCTACCGGCCCCCCTTCTGGCCAATTTCTTTCCTCGTCGACCTGCTGCTCGTCCGCCCGAAACTGAAGAGGATGTTCCGTTACCGCCATGCCCAGACGAAGCGGCTGCTTGAGGAAACGCCGTAGGGCGCGATTGGTCCTGCTCTTCGCCGGCTGCCGCTTTCTTCAGGTCCAGGCGCGGCGAGTAGTAGCGCTTGAGCCAGCGGCAAAGGCCATCCAGTCCCGGGAACAGCACGCGCTCGGTAACGTTGGCCTGATCGAGCTTGTCCCGCACCTCCCACTTCAAAGCCTTGGGGATGATGATCGGGTGCGCCAGCTTCTGATGACCTTTGAGCCAATCATCCAGCGGCACCGTCGCGCTGCTCATCAGCGAGAAGAGCGCGAACTGGTTGACGATCCGGTCGTCCAGGCTCGGCGGCTCGAGGAAAAGAACGAACGGCTGGCGCCCTCCCATCCGTTCCAGCCGGGTCAGCGTCGGCGCGACGCGGTCGAGCATCTCTGCGGTAAACACGTCGGCGGCTTCGGCCTTGAGGACATTCCGCAGCGCCGTCGGCATCAGGCGGTGCGCGGATGCGTAGTCGATGCACCACACCACGCCGTCGCGATCGAAGGTGCGGATGTCCTGCGTCGCAAAATGCAGCGCGACGAAGGGCGAGTAGGTCCAGTCCAGGAGTCGCGTCGGCAGGCCATGATGCTGCGCCAGGGAGAGCCAGTTCCAGACGGAGTCGCCGGGCACCGAGTTGCCGCGGGCGTACTTGCGGAAGTTGCGGATCAGGTGGTTTTCATGCCGGACGAAGCTGCCGCCCAGGCCCCAGAGCGTCGTCTTGAGATTCGTCGCCGCGTCGACCATCCCGCGGTATGCCCAGCGCGAGCGGAAGCGCCCGAGCTGCGGCTGCCAGCTGTCGGCGTAGAGCAGCTCCATCAGCTCGTTGAACGATCGTGCGCGAATGGCTTTCACGCCCACAGCATACCCCCTGCCGCAGCCTTGGATGAACCCCCACTCTTGCCAGCGACCCGACGACTTCTCATGATGCGGCGATGGACGCTTCGCTCATGTTTCTGGCCAAAGACGTACGCAACAAGACCCTGAGAATCCTGGCGGACCTGACGGAAGCCGAAGCCGGCTTTAAAGCGCCGGGGCTGACCAACTCCATCCTCTGGCATGCCGGACACGCGCTGACCGTGGTCGAGCACCTCGCGGTCGTGCGCCTTACTGGCGGCAACCCCAGCTATCCTGCGGGGTGGTTCCAGAGCTTCAGCTGGAAATCCAATCCTGCGGCCGTCACGAGTTGGCCGACGCTGGAGCAGGTTCGGGCGCAGCTCAACAGCCAGTTGAACACACTGTTGCCGCTGATCGAGCGGGCGACGGAGGAGCAGCTTAACGCGGTGTACGACCCGGCGAAGGGCGCCACCGTGCGCTGGTCGATCGTCCACGGCTTGCAAGACGAGGCCGGGCACCAGGGGGAGATCTGGCTGCTGAAGAAAATGGCGAGAAGAAGGTGATGATCTGGTGATCTGGCCCACTGATCATTGAAGAAGACGAGGCTCTTCAAATGGTCAGATGGCCAGATGGATCCATCTCCAGATCCCTTTACTTCGCGGCGTTCTCGATTTTGCCGCCGCCGATGCGTGCGCCGGCGTTGCCGGAGGGTTGGCTGGACAGGTCGTCCGGCTTGGCGTGGACAATAACGGCTCGGCCCATCACGTCGTTGGGCTTGCCGGTGCCGACGGAGATGTTGTCGAGGGTGACGTCGAGGTGGGCGGTGCCGTTCTGATCGGCGGTGATGTTGCCGAGATCACCTTCGTGGACCGGGCTGGTGGTGGGTCCGCCGTGGGGGTGACCGCCGGGGTTGAAGTGACCGCCGGTGCTCGTGAGATCGGCGGCGGAGAGGTCGCCCTTTTCGTGAACGTGGAAGCCATGCTTGCCGGGGGGCAGGCCGGTGAGATCGGCGACGACTTTCACCTTATCGCCCATCTGGGTGAAGGTGACGGTGCCCATAGGCTGGCCGAAGGAGGGTTGGGTGCTGGCGGCCTTGGCGGGTTTGATGTGGGCGACGGCGACTTTGCCTTTCTTGCCTTCGCTCTTCCCCGAAGAGTCTGAGGCGCCTGAGGCGCTGGATGAGCCGGACGAGCTTGAGGATGATTGGTCCTGGCCTTCCTGCTGGCAGCCGATAGCGAAGGTGGCGAGGAGAACGAGGGCAGCGGCGAGGTTGCGTGTCATGGTCATGAAGCCTCCGAGAAGTTGAGGGCGCATCGTAAAAAGCGATGGTGAGAGAGGCAACGGGGAAAGCGGTGAGGTGGAGCGGGGGTGGGGGGGACCCCTGAAATGTGTTCCGATATGTGCAGTTTTGTGCACTTTTTCTGCGTCGTTTTGTCGTCGCGCACGATCCCGTGTCCGGAGTAGAGCGCGAGCCGGAGACATGGGCGAGACGCCCATGCCACGAGGGAGAAGGGTTTGGCTTCGGTGGTCATTCCATAGAAGGGGGAGCGCTGCTGGGCAGCCAGGCCTTTTGGCGCAACGGGTTTTGGTTTATGTCGTGAATCGTGGGGAAATTGACGCATTTTGAGTTTCAAAGTTCAGATTTCAGATGCGGAGGCGCTGCGCGCCGGGCTGCCTTTTTCGCGCAATCATGGGTTTAGGGATCGTGGGTGCCACGGGGATAGGGTGTTCGGTATGCTTCGGATGTGGAACCGGGTGCGACCGAGGTGGCGGGGAAGCGGCGGGGATTGCTGGGGTTTTTGCGTGCGCTGGGGCCGGCGGGGCCGATGGCGCTGGTGGCGACGCTGATGCCGGCGGTGGGCGCGGTAGTGCTGATCGCGGTGGCGCGGGATGTGGCGCCTTGGCTGAAGGCGCGAGCGCCGTTGTCGCTGGTTCCGTTCGTGGCGGCGTTTGCGGTGCTGGGGGGATTCGCACTGGTGCCGACGTATGCCAACTCGCTTCTGGCGGGGTGGACGTTCGGGTTTGCGCTGGGATTTCCGGCGGTGATGGTCGGGCTCCTGGGCGCGGGGCTGATCAGCTACTCGTTCGCGCACCGGATCGCGGGGCATCGGGTGGAGGATTTGATCCACGAGCATCCGAAGTGGGAGATCGTGAGGAATGCGCTGATCGGCCGGGGAACGTGGCGGACGATCTGGATCGTGATGCTGCTGCGGCTGTCGCCGATGCTGCCGTTTGAAGCGACGAGCGTGCTGCTGGCGGTGACGGGAACGAAGCTGTTTCCGTTTGTGGTGGGGACGGCGCTGGGGGTGATTCCGCGCACGGCGGCCATCGTGTGGATCGCGTCCAAAGCGCACACGCTGGACCTACAGGAGGCGAACAACCGCTGGCTGCTGGTGGTGGGACTCCTGCTGTCGGCGCTGGGGGCCGTGGTGATTGCAGTGATTTCGAAGCGTGCGCTGGATCGGGCGACAAAGGGGGAGGGGCGGGAATTGGAACAACGCTCTGCGGCGGCATCTGCTGATTGAACAAGAGCCCTCACCCTACGTTCTGCCGGATGGAGCACCGCGGCGCACGCGGGGCGACTCGGACGAGAGAGTTCGGAATTCGCGTGGACCTAGCGGCGCGGGGAAGAGGAACCGCTGCGGGAGGAACCGCTGCTGCTTCCGCTGCGGGGGCCGTCCCCACCGCTGCGGGAGGGCGAGGGTGAAGATCGCGCGGGGGCGGGGGATGGGGAGCGGGCGGAGGAGTCGGAGCGTGGAGCGGCGCTGCGGGCGGGGGCATCTGGGGCGCGGGATGATCCGCCTCGGGAACTGGTGGTGCGGTCGCCGGCGGATGGCGCGGGCTTGGGGCCTTGATTGCGCGCGGGCGGGATGCTGGGGTCGAGGCGAATGGAAGCCGGTTGAGATTGCCTGGAGTCGACTCGGCGTGAGGTGTCGCGGGCGGCATCGGGGCGCGAGCCGGTGCGCGCGGCGGCGTTGCGCGCCGGCGGTGTGTAATCGGCTGGCGGAAGTGGTCCAATCATGCGCGATTGCGGGAAGGCGGTCTCGGGCCGGCCGAGGATGACGGGACCTGTGGGGCGGAGTGGTCGGTCGTCGGTGAAGGTGCGCTCGGGGATGTTGATGTCGCGGTCGCGCCATCCGCCGTGGTGGCGGTAGTGGCGATGGGGGAAGAGGTAGACGCTAGAGCCGCCCCAGTAGTCGTAGGAGTGGTAGCCGTAGCGGGGGTAATACCAGTAGCCGGGTTCATCGTCGTAGTACGTGTAGCCGCCGACGTACGGCGCGGAGTAGGGCGCGTACATGGGGGCGTAGGTGCTGGGTGGATACACGACGGTGGGAGGCACTTCGGCGCCCGCGCCGTAATCGGGAGGCGAGACGACTACGGTTTGCGTCGTAGGTTGCGTGGCGCTGCTGGCGCTGGCGGCGGGTCGGGTGGTGCTGCTGGCGCTTGCGGCGGGCTGCGTGGTGGGATTGGGTTTGACGCCGGCGTAGATGTTGCGGGCGTCGTCGTAGGCTTCGACGAAGGGTTGCTGCGTGCCGATCGCCGTCTTGATCTGGTTGACCTGGTCGGCAGCTTCCCTGGGCAGCGTGTTTTTGTCGGCGCGCATCTCGTACCACGCGGTGAGCTGGCCGGCGATGCGCGAGACGAATGGATCTTTGGGAGACTTCTCGACCGCCTGGGCGATGTTAGAAAGCGCAGCGGCCGTGTCGTTCTTGCGGGCGTTGATATAGCTGGTGACGGCCCAGGCGACGCCGTTGCCGGGGTCGAACTGATTGAGATCGGCGGCTTGGCGAGCGGCGAGTTCGGGGAGGCCGAGGTCGATGAGGCGGCGCACGTAAGCGTCTTCGGCGGCAACTTTATCGGTTCCGGCGGCGAGGGCGCGGGCGTAGGCGTCGACGGCGGAAGAAGGATCGGTTGCGCGGAGAATCGGATCGAGCGCGGGATCTTTGGAGGCGCGCTGCGTGGTGTTGCCGGCGAAGGAGTAGAGGGGGGCGGCGTAGGGATCGTTGTTAACGTAGGCTTCGCGATCAGACATTGAGCAGCCGGCGAAGGCGAGGAGCACGGCAGCGGCGAGGGGTAGAGACTTGCGTGTCATGACAGCCTCCATGATGCATCATAGATGCCAGAGGTGGGGGAAATACAGCGGAAAAGTGCGGATCTTGTAGATCGTGAACAATGTCAATTTCACCGTTTCCCCGTGGCGGAGAGAGGTCTCATCGATGCTGACGCTGGTGGTTGGGGAGAAGAGCCCTCATCCCAACCTTCTCCCGGGGTACCGGGAGAAGGGGAAAGGCAGCGGGAAAGGCGAGCAGGAAAGGCGAGCAGGAGAGGATCAGGAGACGCGTTGGCCTAAGAGGGGCGCGAAGGTTTGGTTCCAGAAGTTGGTGGCGGCTTCTTCGCGTTCTCGGCGGAAGTCGGTGGGATCTACGCCGGGGAGGAGGGCGTCGGGGTAGCCGCTGAGGGTCAGGGTGATGTCGATCTTTTTGCCCTGGCGAAGGATTTGGAAAGTGATTCGCTCACCGGCAGCGCGGGCGCGGATGGAGAGTTGGAGCCGACCGACCGACTCGATGCGGATCGGGGGATCGTCCTGGATGGCGACGATGATGTCGCCGGTCTGGAAGGCACCGAAGCCGCAGAAGCCCGGCATGCGCTCCTGCACGACGACGGCGGTGGTGGCGCGTTCTTCTTTATTGGCTTCGATGAGCTGATCGAGCGGGTCGGCACCTTCAAGCTCATCATGCTGCTCAAGGGTGCTGACCTTAATCGGGGCGAGGGTGACGCCGAGGAATCCCATCTGCTGCAATTGGGGGTAGTTCTGAGTGGCGAGGAAGACGTGGTTGACGATCTCGCGCAGCGCGATGACTTGCGACTTGTTGAGCGAAGGATTTTTAGCGACGACGTTCCTGAGTGCGGTCAGCTCGTCTGCGCCGATGGCGAGGAGCCTGGTGCGGGCGCGCTCGCGGACGGCGCTGTCGAGGTTGCCGAGATCTGTTACGAGGGCGGCGAGCTGATTAGCGGGCAGGGTCGCGGGCGAAGTGGTGGCGGCGAACGCGGTTTGGAAGTTGGCGATGCAGAAGAGTGACAGCAGCGCGAGAAGGACCCGGATCATCCTTCGGCGAGTTCGATGAGCATTTCTGCGGAGCGCTGCATCCAGGCGACCTTGCGGCGGACCATCTGAAGGAACGCGAGGCCATCCATTCGGCCGAAGGTTCCGGTGGCGGCGATCGGGAAGACGGCTTCGGCGATAAGCGCTTCGATCATGAGGTAGGGGACGGTGCGGATCTCGGCTTGGGAGAGGAGGACGACTTCGTCGTAACCGCGAAGGAAGCGCTTGAAGCGAGACTCGTCGAGGTACTCGGGCCATTTCGAAACATCATCCTCGCCCCCAATGATGGAGAATTGTAGGGCGCCGTTGGCGATGTCGATGACCCGCGGCAAAAGCCGGGCCGAGTCGTAATCAATGACGGCGACGATGTGGTTGTCGCGATAGAGGGTGTTTCCGGGATGCCAGTCGGCGTGGACGATCTGGCGCGGCCAATTTTCCATGCCCTGGGCTTCGACTTTGTCGGCGGCTTCCTTGTAATTATCGAGCAGCGTGCTGAGGAGGGGGACGATCTGATCGTGACCCTGAAGGCCGACGGGCAGCGTGGTCATGATGGTGCGAAGGCCCTGCTCGACGGCGGGAGCCATGTGGTAGCTGCCGGAGGGAGGCTTCCATTCGGATTTGAAGTTCTCGAGCAGCTTGTGGTAGAGGGCGAGGACGCGGCCGCCGTCGAAGGTGGATTCGAGCGTTTGAGGGTAGGCCTGGCCGGGGATGTATTCGAAGAGCTCGTAGACGCCGTTGCGCCACTGGAGCATGGAGTTGTTCTCGCGGCGCGTGCCGATGAGGTGGGGCAAGGGGAACTGCTTGCTGGCCAGGAAAAGCTGGATCGCGTGACAGAATGCCACCTTGAAGGGGTCATCCTTGCCGCGGGCGCGGCGTTTCATGAGGAACTTGCCCTGCTCGGAGACGATCAGGAGCTTGGGCGCTTTGCGCGAGCCGCGGGGGAATTCGACGATCGAATCGATGACGCCGATGTCGTAATGGGAGAGGACGACGCCGAGTTCCTCGGCCGCGAACTGCTCGCGCTGGCCGGTTGCGCGGGACGATTGTCCGGTTCCGGACACGCTCGACTGAATGGGTGAAGCAACCGGCTGCACGTCAGTGTTACTCTAAGGCAAAAGTTGCGGTACCGAAAGACAGAATGAGCTTGGGAAAAGCCGCTGTCATTGAAGGTATCGGCCTGTGGGCTGGGGTGGTGAAGGCGCGTGCAGAAGCCTGCTGTGGGGACAATAATACGGGTGATGGCGACGTAGCGGCTTGAGTGGAACCGCCGCGGCTGCGTCGCCTGGCTGGTGGGTGGCGCTACGATTGCGCGCGATTGGGCGACGCAGGCGATTGTCGAGGTTCATTTCTTTAGAGCAACGCGTGCGCTCGCATGTGGTGCACGGTGGTGATCGACTCAGCGTGCCAGCCTGAGGGGTATTTGGCGAGGCTCTGGCTCGGTAGACGTTTGGTGCCAGATGCTTCGGGGTACCTCAGCATGACAGGACTCTTGTTTTTGACGCTACACGCGTGGGGTGCGCCGCTCCAGAAGCGCAAGTCAGGTTTGCGGCGCGATCCTGGGGCGGCGGCCGGTCATCATACCGAAACTGCTGATGAGGATTGCGGCGGGGATAAGGCCAGTCGGTTCGGGGACGGCGCTGGTGACGTTGACGCTCATCTCGCTCATGGCGGCTTCGCCGGCGGCGTTCCAGGCGATGGCGGTCACCTGATACACGCCAGGTTCTGTGAAGACGTGGCTTGCGCTGGCGCTGGTGACGGAATCGGTGAAGGACTGGGTGGTGGGGATGCCTTCACCGAAATCCCAGAGGACGTTGGTGATGGAGCCAAGCCCCGCGGTGTTGATGGCGAAGAACATGTTTTCACCCACGAGGTTCGGCGCGTTCTTCTGGAGCGTGCCATCCGGCAAGTTGTCGGCGGCGGCGGCGTTCTTCAGCGTGTTGTTGTATCCATTTCCGGCGACGGTGTTACCGGCCCAGACTGCGTCGGTTGCGCTGCCCATGACGGCGACATCGCCGTTGTTGGTGATGGCGTTACCGACGAAGGAGAGGTTGCTGAGGCCCGTAGCTTCGAGCTCGATGCCCGCGCCAAGGTTGCCGTCGATCTTGTTGGAATCGAGCACGATGTGATCGGAGTCGCCGTTGAAGCGGAAGCCGTGGCCCTGGGGGGCATACTTCGTGTTCGGGTCGTTCTTCATCGTGCCGGCGAAGGTGTTCTTATAGAAGTACTGCTTCGAGGCTTTACCGGTTTCGCCCTGGATCTGGATGCCCCAAGTGCTGGCGGCTTTGACGGTGTTTCGGCCCCAGAAGATGCGCTCCTTGGCTTTGGCTCCGCTCTGGCTGATCCCAATCTGGGCGCCGCCGTCGACGGTGTTGTCGGTGAAGACATTGTCGTGGGAGTCAACGAGCTCGATGCCGCACCACTTGTAGACACCGGATTTGTCGCTGACGACGTTGCGGCGGACGGCGAGCTGGTTGGAGCTGTCGACGCTGAGCCAGTGGTCGACCTTGTTGTCTTCGATGATGGACCGGTCGCAGCCGCCCCAGACTTCGATGCCGAGTCCCTCGGCAGTTTTCCCGCTGCCGGTGATGGTGTTGTTCTTGATGAGCAGGTCGGTGGAGTTGTCGTCGCAGAGGATTCCGCCGCGGCCGGTGTCGGCGACAGTGTTGCCGAGGATCTGGTTGCGGCTGGAGCCCTGCCCGACGCGGATGCCGGCGCCCCACTCATTGCTGGTGCCGATGTTGTTGAAGGAATTACCGGAGATGACGGAGTCGGTGACGCCCTGAACAAAGTAGACGCCGTGGGGGCCGAAGCCGGTGGTGGCGCCTAGATTTTTGACGGAGATGTCTTTCAGCGTCAGCTTGGAGGAGTACTGCGCCCAGACGCCTTGGGCGGCGTTGGTGGAGTTCTTTCCGTCGAGCGTAATCCCGCTGACGGAGACGTTTTTGACGCCATCTAAGTTGAGGAATGAGCTTGAGTTGGCGCCGGAAAAGTTGAGGGATGACGCCGCAGCGCCGGCGCCGATGAAGTTGATGTTGCTCTTGAGGGAGACGGCGCTGGAGACGTCGAAGGCGCCGGCGGGGATGCGGACGGTGTCGCCCGCGGCGGCGGCATTGACCGCGGCTTTGATGGCGGCAGTGTCGTCTTTCCCGTCACCGGCGATGGCGCCGTAACTGGTGATATCGAGGGTCTTGCCGGTGGTGGTCGCGGCGAAAGCGCCGGATGACAGCCCCAACACAAGAGAGAACGCGATCTTCCGCGTGTTTCCAATGGTGATCATCATGGTGTGGTACGTCCCGAATAGCCGCGGTGAAGGTTAGAAGATGTACGGATCGACACAACGAAAAAGTTTCCCAAAGTGAAAATAAATTATCGGAATAGCACTGGAGCGGGACGGGTTTCTGAGAATGTTGAAAATGGTTGTTGCGGGCTCAGGAATTGGACGTTAAATTTCGCTGAGAAACTTTGGCATGTGCCGGGTAAAACGCCGCTGCTGACCTTTAATCCCATCTTTCAGGAGGAGCGAAATGTTAGAAAATCTTGAGAACCGTCGAATGCTGTCTGTGAGCGCATCTGTGAGTAATGGAGCGCTGCAGGTTAAATGTGGGGGCGACGCGTGCCGGATCACGGTGGAAGAGAATAATGGTCAGGTGCACGTCTTCAATGCAGACAATTCCGATCCCAATGCCGCCAAGGAAGATTTCTGGTTCAACGAGGTGAAGTCGATCTCGTTCTGGGGAAATGGCGGGGACGACACGCTCCTGTACCGAGGCAATTCGATCGGTGCACAGATTCGCGGCAACGGGGGCAACGACGTGATCACCGTCGTTGACAGCGGCACCGGCGCGTCTGATGTCGACGGCGAGGCGGGAACGGACACGATCATCGTTTCCCAGGCACACAACACGAAGGTCAGCGGCGGCAGCGGCGACGACACGATCTACGTGAACGCCGACGCCAAGCCGGTGGCTTCGGTGGACGAAAACGGCGTGGTGACGTGGAGCCTGGCTCCGTCGGCGGCGTCACTGGCGAGCAGCATCTGCATCGTCGATGCAGGCAGCGGTAATGACACCATCGTCGTCTATGACGGCAAGGTAACGATCAACGGGGGCGCGGGTAACGATTCGGTGCTGAACGAATCGCTGGGCCAGGCCCAGATCACGACGGTGAAGGTGGAGAGCAACACGGTGCAGAACCCCTCGCTGTAACGCCATCGCATTGGAGAGTGGAGAGGACCGTCGCACAACGCGATGGTCCTTTTTCTTGCGCGAGACTGAAAGTGTTTGTCATGACGATCTGGGCGTTTGGTGCGGCGGGAAGAAATGGGTAACTCGCTATACTTTGAAGAGGAGGAACCAGTTCATGGGCTACCTGCTGGGCATCGACATTGGCACGAGCGGGACGAAGACGCTGATCTGTGATGAAGACGGCGCTGTGCTGGCGACGGCGATGGCGGAACATTTGATCTCGCAGCCGAAGCCGGGGTGGAGCGAGCAGTCGCCCCAGGAGTGGTGGGACGCAACGTGTACGGCGACGAAAGCGGTACTGAAGAAAGCGCGCGTGAAAGGGACGGATATCGGCGGCATCGGCTTGTCCGGGCAGATGCACGGCTCGGTGTTTTTAGGCGACGGCGAGAAGCCGCTGCGGCCGGCGCTGCTGTGGAACGATCAGCGAACGGGGAGGCAGTGCGACGAGATCACCGCGCGCGCGGGCGGGCGGGAGAAGCTGATCGACCTGGTGGCGAACCCGGCGCTCACCGGGTTCACCGCGCCGAAGATGCTGTGGGTGCGGGAGAACGAGCCTCGGGTGTGGGCGAAGACGAAGCACATCCTTTTGCCTAAGGATTACGTCCGGTTTCGGATGACGGGAGAGTATGCAACGGAAGTTTCCGATGCATCGGGGATGCTGCTCCTGGATGTGGTGAATCGGAAGTGGTCGGATGAGCTGCTGGGAAAACTGGAGATCGACAAGGCGTTGCTCCCGTCGCTGCATGAATCTCCGGATATTACGGGAACTCTGCATCGCGTAGCGGCAAAAGCCCTTGGCTTGGCCGAGGGAATCCCGGTCGTCGGCGGCGCCGGTGACCAGGCCGCGGGCGCTGTCGGCAACGGCATCGTCTCCTCAGGAATTGTCTCGGCGACGCTTGGAACTTCTGGCGTGGTCTTCGCACATTCCGATGCCCCGACGCGCGATCCCAGGGGCCGGGTGCACACGATGTGTCATGCGGTGCCAGGGAAGTGGTGCGTGTTCGGCTGCATGCTGGCGGCAGGAGGATCGTTCCAGTGGTTCCGCAATCAACTGGCACATGATGAAGTCCACGCGGCGCGGCGGCGTGGGGTGGATCCGTATGACCTGCTCATCGCCGAGGCGGCGAAAGCGCAGCCGGGCAGCGGCGGGGTGTTCTTCCTCCCCTACCTCACCGGCGAGCGATGTCCGCACCCGGACCCGTGCGCGCGGGGAGGGTGGATCGGAATCACCTCGCGCACGCTGCGGCGAGACCTCGTGCGCTCGGTGATGGAAGGCGTGACCTTCGGCATGCGCGATGCGCTGGAGATCATGAACCAGATGAACATCCCGGTGACGCAGGTCCGCGCCTCCGGCGGTGGCGCACGCAGTGAGTTCTGGCGGCAGATGCAGGCGGACGTCTACGGCAAACCGGTGGTGATGACCAACGCGACGGAAGGGCCGGCGTACGGCGTGGCGCTGCTCGCGGGCGTGGGAACCGGCGTGTGGAAGAGCGTGGAAGAAGCGTGCCGGCGGTCGATCAGGCAGGTGGGGAAGATCACGCCGAATCGGAAGATGACGGCAACGTATGAACGGTACTTTGGGATTTATGGCAAGCTGTATGGCGATTTGAAGGAGCGGTTTGGGGAGATTGCGGGGGTGGCGTGCTAGAGAAAAACGTGGGCGGCAGAAATCGCTGACGCTAGAATAACCGCATGGCAATGCTGGAAAGCCAAACTTTGCCGACGGAGTGGCCGGCGCGCGGCGTGCGGATGACAGAGGAGGCGTTCGTTGATTGGTGTCAGCGAGATGATGTCACGCGAGCGGAATGGGTAGACGGGGAAGTCATCATGATGGCGCCGATCAGCTACGACCACGACCGGTTGCAATGGTGGTTAAGGAGCTTGCTTCAGTTCTTCGTGGAGGAGCGGAAGCTTGGGGCGGTGGTGGGTCCCTTGTTCACGGCGCGGCTGACGTTTCCCGATGGAAAAGTAAGCCGTCGCGATCCGGATGTGATGTACATCAGGACGGAGCAGCTTGCGCATCTGGGCCGGAACCACTTTGAGGGTGCACCGGATCTGACAATCGAAATTGTCTCGCCCACCAGCGCCTCTCGAGACTGGCGGGAAAAGTATTTGGAATACGAGCGGGCGGGCGTGAAAGAGTATTGGATTGTCGATCCGCTCTCCGAGCAGGTCGAAGCCTGTTTCCGGGGTAATTCTGACCAGTTCACCCTGATGAAGGAAGATTCGGGCAGGATTAGCTCAACGGTGCTCCCAGGCTTGTTCATAAAGCCGGAGTGGCTCTGGCAGAAGGATCTTCCGGATGTTCGGCAGATCTTGAGCGAGATGACTACCAAGTGACTTCGCGTCTCCTCCATCGGCGCGCTAGAATGGGGGCATGAGCGAGCAGGACGTTTTTCGCATCGGCGCTTTCGAGATTCGTGATCGGCTTTTTGTGGGGACCGGGAAGTACCAGAACTATGACGTGATGAAGGATGCACTGGCGGCATCCGGCTGCCAGGTGGTGACGGTGGCGGTGCGGCGCGAGCGTCTGATTGACAAGGAGGGGCGGTCGCTGCTGGATTATCTGGATCTGGACAAGTACATCATCCTGCCCAACACGGCGGGATGCTTCTCGGCGGATGATGCGATTCGCGTGGCGCTGCTGGGGCGCGAGCTGCTGGAGAAGCAGGGAAACAAAGGCGCCGGGTGGGTGAAGCTGGAAGTGCTGGGGGATAAAAAGACGCTGCTGGCGGATCCGGTGGGGACGATCGAGGCGACGAAGGAGCTGGTGAAGGAAGGGTTCACCGTGCTGGCGTACACCAGCGACGATCCGCGGAGCGCGGTGCGGATCAAGGAGGCCGGGGCGGCGAGCGTGATGCCGGCGGGTTCGCCGATCGGATCGGGGCAGGGTGTGCTGAACCCGATGAACATCTCGTTGTGTTTGGAGCTGCTGAAGGATGGTGACCCGAATTATCCTGTCATCGTTGATGCGGGCGTGGGGACGGCATCGGATGTCGCGGTGGCGATGGAGCTGGGCGCGGATGGGGTGCTGCTGAACACTGGTGTTGCGCACGCGAAGGATCCCGTGCGGATGGCGCGGGCGATGAAGCTGGCGCTGGCAGCGGGTTACCTGGCGTATCGGTCGGGGCGGATTCCGAAGAAGCGATACGCGACGGCGAGTTCGCCGTTTGACGGTGTGATCAGCTACATCCCGGGGGAATAAGGCGGTTATTGCAGGCCTTGAAGAAGATCAGGCTCGCTGGCGAGGTGCAGCTTGATCTCGTCCTGGTTGCTGGGGTGCGCTTGGATCGTGTCGGCAAAATTGATGGAGAGCACTTTGCCCTCCGGCGAGAGATGCCAGCGCGACAGCTCGCCGGTGCCGTTGATTTCCAGTGTGATCGTTCGCGCGGGCTGCGTCGTCGTTTTGGCAGGCGCCGCGTCGGTTGCGTCGCGGACGATCAGGAGCATGGGGCAATCCGGCGCCATCGCTTCGTACGCGGGGAGCTGGTCGGTGCGCAGGAGCATCGGCGTGGGCGAGAGCTTGCCGAGCAGGTGGGGAAGGATGGAGCCGGCGATGAAGTTGGGCGGCGCGGGCTTCTTCCAGCTGGTGCGCGTGCGGGTTCCGGTGGTTTCCATGGAGATGGAGTCGCCGAGCACTTCGACGCTCTGATGAATCGATACCGTGGGCGGGCTTTCCATGGTTTGCAAGGTGGATTCGGAGTGGATTCGGTTCCAGTCGGAGGAGGCGCTCCACTTGTCGGTGACGCGGTAGACGGGTCGGTCCTGCCAGCGGAGGCGGCGCTCGAACGTGGCGGCAATCTGCTTGGGGATCCACTGCATGTGCGACCAGCCCATGTAGGGCGAGGAGGACGTGTTCACCCAGATGCGCCAGTCCGCGTCGCGATGTTGCAGCAGACCATCGAGGGGGATTTCGCGCAGGCGCGTGATTTCAGCGGCGCCGGCGCGGGCGAGATCGTCGAGGCGGGTGGATTGGGTGAACTTGAGTGTCGAGCGAATCTGGCTCCAGTAGCTTTCCAGATCCTCGCCCGGCCCGCGGAGGATGGCGAGCACCGCGTTGCCGGAGGGATCGGCATGCACGAACGCGCGGGTGGAGAAGATCGAGCCGGATTGGTTGACCGGCATGTCTGCGACCCACTCGTTCTGCGGGCGCTGCTGGATTGCGGAGCCGCGCCAATTGTGGTCGCGCGCCAGGAGCATGGTGAGCAGTTCCGACTGCGGGGTGTAGTTGCCGTTCGACTTGGACGGGGCGAAGAAGCAGGGAATCAACTCGACCGACGCCCACTGCACATCCAGGTGCGATTCATCGCCGGCCGGCGCATACCAGAGCCGGCGTGAGGTAACGTTGGGATCGCGGGCTTCGACGGCGCGAAATGATGACGGCGCGGTGAAGCCGGCGCCGTTGATCAATGCAACGGAACTGCCCTGGTCCTGAAGCGCCGGCTGGTTCTGCACCTTGATCGCACGCGCGACCTGATCGACGACGGCGAAATCGCTCTCACCCGCTTCGCCGATGCCGGTAAGTTCGATCGCGACCGCTTGATTGGAGGGAAGCACGGCGGCCGCGTAAACCTCCTTGCGTCCTCCTTCCTGGCGGTGACCGGGGACGGAGACGCTGACGCTCATGATGACACCGGGATAATCGCCGAAGCGCGTGGACTTGACGGAACGATCGAGATCTTCCAGCGCTGATTCGTCCTCACGCAGTTCCAGGTCGATGCCGAACCGTTCGGAGAGGAACTCCACCGGCGATTCCGGCCGGACCAGCGCCTGGCGGAAAATGCGAAGCGTGCGTTTGTCGCGGCCGGGTTCGGCGGCTTCCAGGATCTGCCCGCCCTTATTCCCCGATGGGCGCGGCCGCCATTTCTCCGGAAGGTGGATCGCGAAGTCGCCGGCGACGGTGGATTGCTTAGCGAGGGCCACCGTGCGCAGGCGCTTCTGCGCCTGCACGATCAGCAGGGCCATGGCGATGGTCAGTGCGAAGACGCCCCACATGATCCCTTGCATGACCAGGCGTCGGCGGGGCGTGAATGCGTCCGGTCGAGGCATCATCCGATGGTAACGGGGGGAAGCGGGAACTCGAAATCGGGCGTGGGTACCTTCGTATGCTGCCTAGCGCAAAAGTATCTGATCCTCGTCACGTTGCGGCTAAGGGGCCGACACCCCTGTCGATGAATTGCGCGTGGCGCGGAGGGAGACACCGACGCGGCGCCTAGGGCGAAGCAGTCACCTGAAGCGGCAACTCAATCGTGAAGTCGGTCCCTTTTCCCTCTTCGCTCTGGACGGAAATGGTCCCGCCGTGCTCCTCGACGATGCGCTTGGTCATCGCCAGGCCAATGCCCGTGCCGCCGCGCTTGGTCGTGTAATAAGCCTGAAAGATGCGTGGCAAGATCTCCGGCGGAATCCCAGAGCCGGTGTCGATGACGTCCAGGCAAACATGATCCTCCTCCGGCTTGACGGAAAGGATCATCTCCCCGCCCCCGCTGCTCATCGCCTGCACGCCGTTGAGCATCAGGTTGAGCAGCGCCTGCTTCAGAAGCTTTGGATCTACCCGTGCGACGACGGGCCCCGAGGTCTTTCTCAGCCGAAGCTGCACCCGAAGCGCCTGAGCTTGCGGGGAGAAGAAATCGACCAGCTCTTCGAGAAGTTGATTCAAATCCGTCGGCTTGGGATCGAGCTCGATTCGCCCCGCGTAGCGCAGGAAGTCTTCCAGGATGTCGCGCAGGCGGGAGGTCTCGCGCTGCACCACGTTCAGGCGGTTGGTGATGCGGTTGAAGCCGGGGTTGTGCGGGTCCAGGTCCTCGGCGAGCAGCGCGAGGTTGAGCTGCACCGTCGACAGCGGGTTCTTGATCTCGTGCGCGAGGCCGCCGGTGAGCGCGCCGATCTCCGCGAGGCGCTCTGCCTGCTGTGTACGGCGCTCAAGCAGCACGAGGCGTTTGTACAGCCAGACGCCTACCGCTGCCGCCGCTGCTGCTGCGACCACCACTCCTGTTGTCATGCCCCAGGCGAACGGCGACATGACGGCAGAAGTTAGAAGCACAACACCTAAAGTGCAAAACGGTGCTGCGCTGTGCCGGCTCAGCATGAGGAGCGCAGACGAACGGCGATCCGCAGCGTCCATGCTGCGCCCGATGTGCGCCCAAGCCCACGACTGATCTGGATCAAGCCGGCTGCGCCGCGCCGCTGGCCTTGGCGGCCATGCGCTTCACGTGCTGCGCCAGCAGACCCTTGTCGCCTTCGATTTGCTCGTAGTCGACTTTTTCGCCGTCCTTGAGCGAGCGAAAGCCGTCGCCTTCGATGCTGCTGAAATGAACAAACACGTCCTTCCCCTCGGGGTTGAGGATGAAGCCGTAACCCTTCTTGGAATCGAACCACTTCACGTTGCCAATAGGCATGGCAGGCTCCCGACGAAAGAGATGAGCAAGTTGCTGACCCGGACTGCTGGAGCGTTAGCGCCTTCACAACCGGCGCCCGAGAGAAATGCAGGCCGGACAACTTGCAGGCGGTTGCTATACCACAAAGAACGAGAGACTCAACAATAATTTGCTTTTCATCCGCCTAAATTATCGAGAGCGCGCACTTATCCACGCTCCCCGCTCGCGCACAGCTCAGGATAACCCAGAGAGGCATCATCCAATTGCGCGTTGTCGAGCGCGGCCGCCGGCTTCTATAATCCAATCCTTACTCAGGAGTTGTGGTGACGTTAACCAGCGAAGGCAGCACGCCCGCCGAGGCCCCGGCGCCCAGCACCATTCTCGTCGTCGACGACAATACCAACGTCACCCAGGCCCTGGTGCTTCTGATCCAGCGCGCGGGGTACAACGCGGTTGGCTGCCACAATGGAACCGACGCACTTGCATGTGTTGAAACGACTAAACCCAGCGCGGCGGTCGTGGATGTCCATCTGCCGGATATGAACGGGCTGATACTCGCCCAGAAGCTGCGCGTGGTCCTCGGGAAGGACGTCCCGATCATCGTTGTCTCCGGCGACACTTCCATGGAAACCCTCAACTCCCTCTCCCATGTGGGAGCCACCTACTTCTTCAGCAAGCCGCTCAGTTCTCAGTCGCTCCTCAAGCATCTCAAAACCCTGCTTTCCGGTGGAACCCCTGACGGAGCACAATCCGCCTCGCTGTAGTGGCGCCGCTGGCCAGACGCGGATCTCAAGAGCACCTAAAACTTCCCCGCTAGATAACTCTCCGCGAGTTCGACATACCTCCCCGGCAACCACCGCAAATACTCGAGCTCTTTCTCCTTGACCGGCCGCACGATCTTCCCCGGCACGCCCATCACCACCATTCGGTCGGGCACCTCAAGGCCCGGCGGCACCACCGCCCCGGCCGCGATGAGGCAGTCCCGCCCGATCCGCGACTGACCCAGCACCGTCGCGTTCATCCCGATCAGCGTGCCGCGCCCTACGAACGTTCCGTGCACCACCGCGCCGTGGCCGATGGATACATCGTCCTCGATCTCGTTCGGCACATCGGTGTCGCAGTGAATCACCACCTGGTCCTGCACGTTAACCCGGCGGCCAATGGTGATCGGGGCCACATCTCCGCGCGCCACAGCGCCGAACCAGAAGCTCGACTGCTCGCCGACCGTCACGTCACCGGTGATGATCGCAGTTTGCGAGACGTAGTAGTTCGCATCAGTCTTCCGAAAGTAGCTCATGCGCGTATTGTACGAGGCGACGCTCGCGGTCCATCGCAAAGATCAGATCCTTACCGGGAGAGTTTGTGAACACGTGGCGATTGATTGTCTTGATCCTCGCGCTCCTGGCGGAGTGGGCGCCAGCGGCGGAGGGACGGAAGAAGAACGTGCTGTTTATTTCGGTGGATGATCTGAACTGTCGGATCGGATGCTACGGCGATCCGATCGCGAAGACGCCGAACATGGATGCGCTGGCGAAGCGCGGGGTGATGTTTTCTCGCGCGTATTGTCAGTATCCCCTGTGCAATCCGAGCCGGGTGTCGCTGCTGACTGGGATGCGGCCGGATGTGACTCGGGTGTATGACCTGGAGACGAATTTTCGCCTGACGGTGCCGGATGCGGTGGCGCTGCCTGAACTGTTTCGCAAGAACGGATACTACTCGGCGCGGGTGGGAAAGATTTTTCACTACGGGGTGCCTCGGCAGATCGGGACGAGCGGGATGGATGATCCGCAGTCGTGGGATTCCGTGTTCAATCCGATCGGGCGGGACAAGACCGAGGAGAAGAAGATCCATCTGCTGACCAAGGGGGGATATACGAACACGATCGGGTTCTCGATGGCGTGGCTGGACATGGACGGGCCGGACGAGGATCAGACGGATGCCAAGGGGGTGACGGAGACGATTCGGCTGCTGGAGGAGAAGAAGGATGGGCCGTTCTTCATCGCGATGGGTTTTTACCGGCCGCATACGCCGTTCATCGCGCCCAAGAAGTATTTTGATCTGTATCCGCCGGAAAGCATTCAGTTGCCCAAGCGCGATCCCGAGGCGGAGAAGAAGCTGCCGGATGTGGTTCGGCAGATTCGGCCGGATGATTACGGGCTGAACGAGAAAGATTTGCGGGATTGCGTGCGGGCGTATTACGCATCGGTGAGTTTTGTTGATGCGCAGCTTGGGCGGCTGATCGAGGCGATGGATCGGCTGAAGCTGAGTGACAACACCTTGATCGTGTTCTGGAGCGATCATGGGTTTTTGCTGGGGGAGCATGGGCAGTGGCAGAAGCAGCTCTTGTTTGACCCGTCGCCGCGGGTGCCGTTGATCGTGGTGGAGCCGGGGGCCAAGGGGAATGGAACGGCGTGCGGGAAGACGGTGGAGCTGTTGGATGTGTACAAGACGTGCGCGGAGTGGGCGGGGCTGAGGGTGGGGGATCGCGTGCAGGGCCAGTCGCTGCGGCCGCTGCTGACGGATCACATTGTCGAGTGGGATAAGCCGGCGTTTTCGCAGGTGACGCGGATGGTGAAGAAGACGCGCGTCATGGGGAGGAGTGTGCACATGGGGGAGGTTCGTTATACAGAGTGGGATGAGGGTCGGTTGGGGGTGGAACTCTACGATCATAAGAAGGATCCGGAAGAGCTGGTGAACCTGGCGGGGAGGGAGGAGAGCAACGAACTTCAGGAGCGCATGAAGTGGTTGTTGAAGGAGTGGAAGGAACCGGGACGGTAAAGAGCCTTACCCTCACCCCCGCCCTTCCCATCCCGCTACGCGGGAACCCTGTACGGGAGAGGGAGTGAGTCCGTTGGCGAAGTTGGGGTGGTGGGTGGTTGGAGAAGAGCCCTCACCCTGCCCTCTCCCGGAGTACCGGGAGAGGGGAAGAGCGCGGCGGGACATCGGCCCGTTGCGCCACTACACTACCGGCGATGTCAGTTGCGGCTTTGCAGAATATCGAAAAATCGTTCGGTCAGCGGGTGCTTTTCGACAAGCTGAATTTAAACGTTGAGAAGGGCGAACGCTTAGGCTTCATCGGCGCGAATGGGTCGGGCAAGACGACCTTGTTCAAGCTGCTTGTGGGGGAGGCGACGGCGGAGGCGGGGAGCGTGGCCATCGGGGATGGCGTGCGGGTTGGGTATCTGAAACAGGATCCGACGTTTTCCGAAGAAACGGTTATCGATGAGGCGGAGCTGGCGTTCGCGGAGCTGCATTCGCTGGCGCACCAGATGCGGGATCTGGAGCATGCCATGGGGGAAGCGCAGGGGGAAGAGCTCGAAAAGATCCTGGCGAAGTACCAGGACGTGCAGCATGAGTTTGACCTCGGCGGCGGGTACGTCTGGCATCACCGGCTCGAGGCGACGCTGCTGGGCGTGGGGCTGCCTCGGATTATCTGGGAACAGAAGATTTCGACGCTGTCCGGCGGGCAGCGATCGCGGCTGGCGCTGGCGAAGATTCTCATTGCCGAGCCGGACCTTTTGCTGCTGGACGAGCCGACGAATCACCTGGACTTGGCGGCGATCGAATGGCTGGAGGATTATCTCGAGTCATACAAAGGCGCCGTCGTGCTGATCTCGCACGACCGGTTCCTGCTGGATCGGCTGGCGACGCGGATCGTCTGGCTCACGCAGGGGAAGATCAAGAGCTATCCGGGAAACTATTCCGCGTTTGTGTCGCAACGGGAATTGCAGGAGCTCACGCAGGCGCGGCAATACGAAGAGCAGCAGAAAGACATCGAGAAGCAGAAGGAATTCATCCGGCGCTTTGGCGCGGGACAGCGATCCAAGGAAGCCAAGGGGCGAGAGAAGCGCCTCAACCGGCTGCTGGCGAGCGATCAGGTGATTCAGCAGGTGGCGACGCAGAAGTCGGTGAACTTGCGACTGTCAACGGATCAACGCGCGGGCGATCGCGTACTGTCGGTCAAGGAATTGTCCAAACGCTACGGCGAGAACGAGCTTTGGAAGGAACTGAAATTCGAGGTCAAGCGCGGCGAGCGTATTGGGATCATCGGCCCCAACGGCAGCGGCAAGACGACGATGCTGCGCGTGCTGCTGGGGGAAGAGGATGCGGACAAGGGAGACGTGCGCTGGGGCGCGAACTTGAACATCGGCTACTACGACCAGCGGCTGGGGGATTTTGATGAAGAGAAGACGGTGTTTGAGGAGGTGAGCGAGGGGAGGACGCAGAAGCCACAGGAAATCCGTGATGTGCTGGCGACGATGCTGTTTCGCGGGGACGACATCGACAAGCGCATCGAGATGCTCTCCGGCGGCGAGCGGGCGCGGGTGCGGCTGGTCGAGCTGCTTCTGGATCGGCCGAACGTGCTGGTGCTGGACGAGCCTACGAATCACCTGGATATCGCATCGTGCGAGGCGCTGGAGGGGGCGCTGCGCGGTTTTGAGGGGACGATCGTTTGCGTGAGCCATGATCGGTATTTTCTGGACAAGACGGTGGCGCGGATGATGGTGATCCAGCCGCCGGACATGCTGGATTTTGACGGCAACTATTCGAGCTGGGCCGCGAAGCAGAAGCAATTGGATCGGGAGAAGGCGGCTCGGGAAGAGGCGTCCAAGAAAAAGAGCAAGGCTGCCCCCCCGCCGCCGCCGCCACCGCCCGTGCGTCGGGAAGAGAAGGCGAAGAAGGCGGCGAAGGACAATCCGTATCTGCGGCCGTTTGGCCGGCTGGAATTGAAGGACCTGGAGCGGCAGATCACGGAGACGGAGGTCGCCATCGCTGATCGGCAGGCGGCGTTCGGGGAGGCGTTTAAAGAGCCCTCGCGCGCGCAGAAGCTCCAGAAAGAGTATGACGATTTGCAGAAGAAGCTGCGGCAGTTAGAAGAGGAGTACTTTGCCCGGCAGGATGAGTAGCAGATCGGTACAACAGTCGTCATGCTGAGGTACTCCGAAGCATCTGGCATCGCACGGCTGCCGGGCCAGATCCTTCGGAGTACCTCAGGATGACAGATGCGAACTTTGGAGATCGCGGGCGGGTCGCCCGTGCCACAGGTTAAAGGAGAAGGAATGAAGAAGGTTTTTGTGCTGGTGATGTTGGGTGCGGCCGGGATCGCGATGGCGCAGACGGCGGCGCCTTCGACGAAGCCCTCTCGGGCGGCGAAGCAGGATCCGACCGTGGCGGCCGTGAAGGTGGGTGACAATGGGGATCCGAATCCCGCCTTCATGAAGCGCCACGAGCAGTACGTCGCCCGCGCGAAGCAGGGCGACGTCGGCGTGCTGTTCCTGGGCGATTCCATCACGCAGGGATGGGAGCACGCAAAGAAGGTTTGGGATTCGGCCTTTGGCGAGATGAAGCCGGCCAACTTCGGCATCGGCGGCGATCGGACGCAGCACGTGCTGTGGCGCATTGAGAATGGTGAGCTTGAGGGGATCAAGCCCAAGGTGGCCGTCATCATGATCGGGACGAACAACCTGTCATCCGATCCGTGGGAGAAGATCGCGGAAGGAATCGAGAAGATCGTGCATGAGACGCACGAGAAGACCGGGGCGAAGGTGCTGCTGCTGGGCATCTTCCCGCGCGGCGCGAACCCGGCCGATCCGGGCGTGAAGGGGGTTCGGGAAAAGATCGCGCAGATCAACGAGCGAATCAGCAAGCTGGATGATGGCGGCAAGACGATCAAGTACATGGACATCAAGGCGCGGTTCCTGGAGCCGGATGCGACGATCGCCAAGACGATCATGCCGGACTTTTTGCATCTGTCTGAGGAGGGGTACCAGCGGTGGGCGGATGCGGTGAAGCCGGAGATTGAGGAGATGATGAAGGGGTGAAACTTTAGGTTCCGCGGCGCATAGGAAGTTTTGGAGACGCGACGAGCGACCGCTGGAGAGGCGGTCGTTTGTTTTTGATTTTTGGCGAAGTGTGACGATGGGTGGTTGAAGAAGAGCCCTCACCCCTGCCCTCTCCCGGGTACGGGAGAGGGGGAAGAAAGAGAAGACGTTATACCCTCACCCCTGCCCTCTCCCGCGTACGGGAGAGGGAGAAGACGGAAGATGGCGATTGAGCTGCAACAGTTGCGCAAGCGGTATGTGGCGCCGGACGGGTCGGCGGTGCCGGTGATCGATGTGGGTTCGTTCCGCGTCGAGGATGGGGAACAGGTGGCGCTGGTGGGGTCGAGCGGGAGTGGGAAGACGACGTTGTTGCACCTTATCGCAGGAATACTGGCGCCGGATTCGGGGAAGATTTTGTTTGGCAATGACGGATCGGTTGTAGATGTGGCCCAGCTTTCGGAGGCCGAGCGCGATGTCTTCCGCGGGCGCAACCTCGGCTACATTTTCCAGACGCATCATCTGCTGCCGGGATTTACCGCGCTGGAGAATGTCTTACTGGGGATGAGTTTTACCGGGCGGGCGAGTGACCGGCCGTGGGCGGAGCATTTGCTGAAAGAAGTTGGGCTTGGGGAGAGACTGAACTATAAGCCGGCGAAGCTTTCGGTTGGCCAGCAGCAGCGCGTGGCG
>DASVUC010000121.1:0-19821 GCA_036387255.1 Tepidisphaeraceae bacterium
GCCTGATGTCCACGACGGGCGACGCGGTGGACGTGCCGCTGAATTACCGGCAGTTCGCGATGAAGTTCACGCGAGACTGATCTTGCTTCCAGCAGTGCGCTATCTAGAGTGCCGCCATGGATGCGTTGATGACCAGCAATCTGCCGTTCCCCCTCCGCCGGGGAAAAGTGCGCGATGTGTACGACCTGGGAAGTGAGCTGCTCATCGTCGCCAGCGACCGAATCAGCGCCTTCGACGTTGTCATGCCCAATGGCATCCCCGAGAAAGGCAAAATCCTCACGGCGCTGTCGCTGTTCTGGTTCGAAAAATTCACCAGCGAGTTCCGCAATCACCTCCTCGCCGCCGACATTCGCGATTATCCCGCCACGCTGCGCCCATTCGCGCCGCAGCTCGAGCGCCGCTCGATGCTCGTGCGCAAGGCGCAGGTGGTCCCCATCGAGTGCGTCGCCCGCGGTTACCTCGCCGGCAGCGGCTGGAAGGAATATCAGCAATCCCAAACCGTCTGTGGCCTGAAGCTGCCGCCCGGCTTGCGCCAGTCCGACAAGCTCCCCGACCCGATCTTCACACCCGCAACCAAGGAGGAAAGCGGCCATGATGTGAACGTGTCCTTCGAAGAAGTTGCGGAACGTGTCGGTGCGGACCGAGCTGGGGAGCTGAAGCGCCGCACGCTCTCCCTCTACACCAAGGCCGCCCAGTACGCCGCCACGCGAGGAATCATCATCGCCGACACCAAGTTCGAGTTCGGCATGGTCGAGAATGAGCTGATCCTGGTTGATGAAGTGCTGACCCCAGATTCGTCCCGCTTCTGGCCCGCCGATGACTACCAGCCGGGGCGGGATCAGGCGTCGTTCGACAAACAGTTCCTGCGAAACTGGCTGGAAAAGCAGCCCTGGAACAAGCAGCCGCCCGCGCCGCAGCTGCCCGCCGACGTCATCGCCGGTACGCGTGCGAGATATATTGAAGCGTACGAGAAGATCACCGCACAGCGCTGGTCGAGCGATCACTGATTCGGCGGCGGGCGAACGGCCGTCGGATAACTGAAGTCGACCGGACCTTCATCGCTCAGCAGCGCGCACCACTGCGGATCCTTCAGCACCTCCGCCACGGACCGCTCGACGCCGTCGACCACGCACGTGCCGGCGACCAGGCGGATGCCATGCGAGTAGTCGACGTAGAAGTCCGCATGGCCGGTATACAACGGCTGGATGGGTTTGCCGTCGGGCTTGTGCCAGCCGTAGATCGCGACCTTCTTCGGTTTCTCCTTCAGCACCGGCGTCAGCACCACGTCCTTCTTGATCCCCGCGATCAGTTGCCGCTTCGGATCGGCGGCCAGTTGATCCTCAATGATCTGGTTGTGCTGCACGAAGGTCGCCACCGCTTCGCGCTTCTCCGTCAACGGCCTGGGCTCGAGCTTCACCGCGGCCTGTTGGTAGACCGCATCGGAGATCTTGCGCGTGACCAGCGTGCAGTTGAGCTTCTGCGCGATCAGCGTCGCCGTGTTGGGCGTTATCGGGATGCGGACAAAGTCGTCGTCGGAGCCGATGGCGAGGTAGTCAGGCATGACGTGGATGACGACCGTGTGCGACCGCCCGTCCAGCGCTTGCGCCTCCAGCTTGACATCGACCCAGTTGCGGAGAAACGGGGGGATGTTGCCGCCGAGAATCTCCTTCGCGATAGCGCCTTCGCGCTGCACCAGCGGCAGGGCGTCGATCTGCTTCATGAACGCGCGCCCACCCATGGCATTCGTCGCCCGGCTCGGGATCGCTGTTATGCTCGGGAGCGTGGTCGCCTGCGAGGCGGCGGTGGGGGGCGGAGGTTGAATGAAGGCGCTGTACGCGCGGTCGCTGAAGAACGCGATGCCCTTGTTCAGCGGCGTGCCCAACGTCATCGCAAACAGGAACCCGTTCAGCTCCACCAGCCGCGTGTGCAGGATCTTCTTGTCCGGATTGGTGTGGATGAAGAACTCGATCTGGCCATTCATCGCAGCAAAGTGTTCGATGTTGGGCATGCCCGCCGGCGCACTTGCGGCTTTCAGGTGATCGATCATGCGGTGCGAGGAGCGATAGGTGCCGCCGGTTTCGGAGACGATCTTCTTGCCGTTGAAGGTGACGTCGCGATCGTCGTAGGCGATGGTGACGAGACGCCGAGATGCGTCCCCCTTGAGCCAGCGGAGGAGCTTATCGCCGTGGTGCTCGCTTTCGTCGTAGGCGTAATTGGCGTCGAGAAACGCGATGCGGCTGACGTCGGCGTCAATGTCGGCGCCGCCGTTAATGTAGCCGAAGATGAAGCTCCCGCCACCCGAGTGACCTGCGAGCCCGATGCTCGTCGGCGCCGGGCGGCACTTCTGGGCGATTTCGCGCACGATCGTGCGGATCTGGTGGCCGTTGTCCTTGCGCTCCTTCCGCCACGCCGGCCACGATAAACCCTTTGCTTCGACGCAGGCGAGGATGATGTTGTGCTCGTGATCGAGCTGGCGAAGCAGGCGCGTCTGCGCGACGATGTGCTGGATGTCGTAGCGCCAGTGCATGCCGGGAGCAAGCTTGCAGCCCAGGGTTTGCTCGATGGTGTTGCCGTTGGGAAGCGAGAAGATGATGAGCTGCATTGGCTTGGCGGGAGAAACGTCGTCCGGCGTGTTGAGGTTGATGCGGACGGAATCCCCTTGCGTCGTCCACGTCTGCGACTGCTCGTGAAGCCAGGGCTCGATGGGCGCGGTGGTGGGGGAGGCGTGCAGGAGTGAGGCCAACAGGAGGCAGAGGAGTAGGGGGCGGAGCATGAGCGGAATTGTAATAGAAGCAGCAGAGCGCGGCTGCTTGGCGGGGCGCGGCGTCATCCCTAGAATCCGCGCATGATATACCGCATCGATGTGGGACAGATCGCGCTGGCACGCGGCGGCGAGGCCGCGACTGATCCAGTGGGGGAGACGGTTCGGCATCAGATCCAGGAATACGGGCGGAATGTCGGCCGAATTCGCACGCAGCGGATCTTCCTGTTCGACACCGATGCAGGCGAACATCAAGTGAAGCAGGTGGCGGATGAGTTGCTGGCGGATCCGATAGTGGAGTGCGCGCAGCTCGTGAAGGCGGGGGAGCGCGACGGGGAGGTCAGCCGGATTGAGATTCATCTGAAGCCGGGCGTGATGGATCCGGTGGCGGCATCCACCGAGCGTGCGGCGCGGGATCTGGGTGTCGACGTGAAGGAAGTGCGGACCGGGCGGGCGTATCTGATCGAGGGGAAGATCGAGCAGGATGAGCTTCGACACATCGCATCGAAGATCCTTGCCAACGATGTGGTGGAGTCGATCCACTTCGAGGCGTACGTGCCGACGGAGTTCAAGCGGCTGGAGCAGCCGCGGTTCGAGCTTCGGCATGTGGCGCTGCGCAACTTGAGCGATGAGCAACTGACGAAGTTGTCGCGCGAGAGGCATCTGTTCCTGTCCCTGACGGAGATGAAGGCGATCCAGTCGTATTACCGGGCTCAGAACCGGGAGCCGACGGATATCGAGCTGGAGACGCTCGCGCAGACGTGGAGCGAGCACTGCGTGCACAAGACGCTGAAGAGCGCTGTGGAGGTGGAGGTAAAGGATGAGGCGGGGAAGACGATCGAGACGCGGCGATATGGAAATCTGATCAAGGAGACGATCTTTGACTCGACGATGGAGTTGATGAAGCGTGGCATGGGCGTCTCGCCCATGCGCTCGGGATCACATGGGCGAGACGCCGATGCTACGGAGGAGCCGTTTTGTCTGTCGGTGTTCAAGGACAATGCGGGCGTGGTGCGGTTTGATGAGACGGATGCGGTCTGCTTCAAGGTGGAGACGCACAATCATCCAAGTGCGATCGAGCCTTATGGTGGGAGTGCAACCGGCGTGGGTGGGGTGATCCGTGACATCATGGGGACGGGACTGGCGGCCAAGCCGATTGCGAATACGGATGTGTTCTGCGTTGCGCTGCCCGATTCGAAAAGCGAGAACTTGCCGAAGGGGGTGATTCATCCGCGGCGGACGCTTCAGCAGGTGGTGGCGGGCGTGCGGGATTACGGCAACCGAATGGGCATCCCGACAGTCAACGGCGCAGTTTATTTCGACAAGCGCTACGTCGGGAACCCGCTGGTGTTCTGCGGGTGCGTGGGGCTGATTCCGCAGAACAAGATCAGCAAGGATGCGCAGCCGGGCGACGCGATTGTGCTGATGGGCGGGCGGACCGGACGCGATGGGATTCATGGGGCGACGTTCTCGTCAGCGGAACTCACCGATACGCACGCGGACGAGTTCTCGCACGCGGTGCAGATCGGTAATGCGATCACGCAGAAAAAGATGGCGGATGTGATCCTGGCTGCGCGCGATCGGGATCTGTTCAGCGCGATCACCGATTGCGGGGCGGGAGGATTATCCAGCGCGGTGGGGGAGATGGGGGAGAAGGTGGGGGCGACGGTGGAATTGGACCGGGTGCCGCTGAAGTATGTGGGGCTGAAGTATGACGAGATCTGGATCAGCGAGGCCCAGGAGCGGATGGTGCTGAGCGTGCCGACGGAGAAGGTCGAGACGCTGCTGAAGATGGCGAAGGATGAGGATGTGGAAGCCACAGTGATTGGCACTTTCGGCACCGCCAATCGTGACCTCATCCTCAATTACAAGAACCAGCAAGTCGGCCGCCTCGCGATGCAGTTCGTGCACGAGGGCATCCCGATGCCGACCCGGAAGGCGGTCATCTCCTCCCGTGGCATGGGCGTCTCGCCCATGCGGACGCCGATGCATGGGCGAGACGCCCATGCCACGCAAAAGTCGCAAGTCGATCCGGCAGACTTCAAGAACCGCCTCCTCAAATTGCTCGCTCATCCCAATATCGCGAGCAAGCACTGGATCATTCGACAGTACGATCATGAGGTGCAGGGGGGCAGTGTCATCAAGCCGCTGGTGGGGCCGATGCAGATCGGACCATCCGATGCAGCCGTGATCCGGCCGAAGCTTTCGAGTTTCCGCGGCGTGGCGCTCGGGGCGGGCCTTGCGCCGCACGTGGACGATGCGTATTCAATGGCGATTGGCGCGATTGATGAGGCGATTCGGAATGTGGTGTGCGTGGGGGCGGATCCATCCAAGGTGGCGATCTTGGACAACTTCTGCTGGCCGAGCTGCGATGATGAGGTGACGATGGGAACGCTGGTGCGGGCTTGCGAGGCGTGTCGCGATGCGGCGCTGGCCTATGGCATCCCGTTCATTAGCGGGAAGGATTCGCTGCACAACCAGTTCACGATCAAAGAGACGGGGGAGGTGATCAAGATCCCGCCGACGCTCCTGATCAGCGCGATCGGTGTGCTGGAGGATGTGCGTAAGTGCGTGACGATGGATTTCAAGCACCGAACGGCGCGGGTGGTGCGCGTGACGGCAAAGAATCCAGAGGATCTGCACACGCTGGCGGAGACGCATCGGCGGGTGGCGAAGTTGATTGCTTCGGGCAAGGTCGCGGCGGCGCATGATATTTCGGAAGGGGGCTTGGCCGTGGCGGCGGCGGAGATGTGTATCGCCTCGGGCTTGGGATTGATCACGGGCGATGAGGTCATGTTCGCAGATGACGCGTTTGATGAGCGGCCGGGCCAGTACCTGCTTGAGCTGAAGGGAGAGAGCGATGCATCCGCGCTGGCTGAGCATTTTGGAGAGGTCGCGAGCGTGAGGAACGTGGGGCTGATTCAGCACCTGCGCAAGCTCACGATTACGACGCCGCAGGAGCGGGCGATGGAAATCGGCATCGAAGAGCTGACGGCGGCGTGGCGGGGGACGCTGGATTGGTGAATGTTCAGCCGGGGTGGCTCGCAGCTGGTATACTGACAAACGATGTCCCGCGTCAGCACGATCAAGATGACCGCACGGCAGTTCCTCGAACTGGGTGAAGATCCTCCTGGTGTGCGGCTGGAACTTGTGGATGGGGAGATTGCGGTGAGCCCGAGTCCTGCTCCTGATCATGGTTATGCGCTGTTTCGCCTTGGGTTGCTGCTGACGCAACACGTAGAAGAGCATGACTTGGGGCAAGTCTTCCCAGACACCGACACCATCTTCGGGGAGCATGAGGTCCGGCGCCCGGACATCCTGTACTTTTCAAAACGTCGCCTGCATCTGGTTGGCGAGAAGGCGATGGAGGGTCCCCCGGATTTGGCGGTGGAAGTCCTGAGTCCTGGATCCGAGCGAGTCGACCGACGCGACAAATTCAAGCTGTACGCAGCGGGGAAGGTAAAGCACTATTGGATTCTCGCCACGAAGCAGAAGACGATCGAGGCATACGTGCTGCGGGGCGGGAAGTACGTTGGCGGCGTCCGAGGATCAGCGTCTGATATTGTGAAGCTGGCGCCGTTTCCAAAGCTCGAGATTCCGTTAGCAAAGCTTTGGCGGCCGAAGTAGTCCCAGCAGTTCGGTGTTACCTTTGCCGCCTTTGATGGGGCTTTTGGTGACGCGTTCAAGGTTGAAGCCTGCGGATTCGATTTCAGGTTTGAGTCGGTCCATCACGCCAGGAAGTTCTTCTGTGGGGAGCACGCCGCCTTTGAGCAGCTTCTGATCCGCCTCGTAGTGGGGTTTGATCAGCGTCACGCAGATCCCATCATGCCGCAGCATCTTTTGCGCAGCGGGGAGGATGTGTTTTTGCTTCGTCCACGCGACGTCGATGGTGACGAGCTGCACTTGCTCGGGGAGCTTGGCGTGCATGGCGTTGGTGCGCTCCATGACGATGACGCGTGGGTCTTTGCGGAGCTTCCAGGCGAGGACGCCGTAGCCGGTGTCGATGGAGTAGACCTTGGCGGCGCCGCGGGAGAGGAGGACGTCGACGAAGCCGCCGACGTTGGAGCCGAGGTCGGCGCAGGTTAGGCCGGTGACGTTGAGTGCGAAGGTGTCGAGGGCGTGTGCGAGCTTTAATCCGGCGCGGGAGACATACTCGGCCATCTCGGCATTCTAGCCGTAGCAAACCGCCGATGAACGCAGATGAACGCAGATGGAAGGAAAGTACTTCTTTATCTGCGTCCATTCGCGTTCATCTGCGGTTTCAGTTGGTAATCGCCGGCTCCGGCATCACCATCAGCACGCGGTCCTGTTCGAGGAGCTGGAGTTTCTCCAGCGCCTCGGTGACAAGCTGGACGCGCTGGGGATCGAGGCCCTGTAGGTAGGGCTTGGCGAGATCGACGAGGGAGGTACGCGCGGCCGGCAGCTTGCCGAGCGACACCGAGGCGCGATCCTCCTCGTCGCCGCTGGCTTGCTCCATGAGTTTTTCGAGGAAGTTCTTGGGCTCGGGGACGACGCGGGTGTCGTAGTCGTTCATCTTCGCCTCTTTCGCGGCGAAGGCGACGGCGTCGCTCATGGAGCCGAGCTGGTCAATCAGGCCCAGGTCGAGCGCCTGCTTGCCGGTGTAGACGCGGCCGCCGGCGAGTTGCTCGATGTCTTTCTTAAGCTTCTTCCCGCGGACATCGACGACGTGCTGCTTGAAGATGCCGTAGATTTCATCCATGAACGCGCGCATCTGGGCACGTTCCGATTCGGTGAAGGGTTCGTCGCTGGCGAGCAGGCCGGCGTTGGCGCCGCGTTGGTAAGGCTTGAAGGTGACGCCGATCTTCTTCCACATCTCGGTAGTGACGAGCTTACCGGTGACGACGCCGATGGAGCCGGTCATGGTTGAGGGATCGGCGAAGATGGTGTCGGCGGCGCAGGCGACGTAATAGCCACCGGAGCCGGCCACGTTGCCCATGGAGACGACCAGCGGTTTCTTTGCCTTCACGGCGCGGGTGGCTTCGAGAATGATCTCACTGGCGGTGGCGCTGCCGCCGGGGGAGTCGATGCGGAGCACGACGGCCTTGATGGAATCATCCTTGGCGGCTTGATCGAGGGCGCGGCGGATCTCGGTGCTGAAGGCGCCGCTCGAGCCGAAGATGCTGGCTTCGCCCTTGCCGAGCATGATGGCGCCGTCGACGTAGACGATGCCGACGGCGGGCTTGGTGCTCTTGGGTTTGGCGTTGCCGCCGAACATTTCTCCCAGCACCTGGAACATGGCGAAGGGGGAGTTGAAGTTCATCTGCGGCGGCTGCTTTTTGCCGTAGCGGCGGTCGTAGACGATGTCGTTGCCGTACTTTTTCTTAAGCACCTCGCCGAGCTGCTGGCGGGTTTCAACGGCGTCGATCAGGTTGGCGGCCTTGGCTTTGTCGGCGGTGTACAGGCCGGTGTCGATCCACTTCTTCACCTGGTCGGCGGGAACTTTGCGTCCTTCGGCGATCTGGTTAACGGCCGACTCGAACATGGAATCGAGCAGCCAGTTGTGCATTTCATCTGCTTGCTTGCTGGGCTCTGTGCGCATGAAGATTTCGGCGGCGGATTTGTATTCGCCGCAGGTCATGAAGTCGGGTGTGACGCCGATCTTGTCGAGCAGGCCGCGGAGGTAGGGGGAGTATCCGTGCAGTCCGGCGGCCATGACGACCCCGGTGGGGACGACGCTGACGCGGGTCGCGCCGGTCATGAGGACATACATAGGAAAGCTGAGCGCGTCGCCGTAGGCGTAGACATCTTTGCCTTTTTCCTTCAGGTCGCCCATGGCTTGGCGCACCTCCTCGATCTGCGCGAGGCCGAGCATGGGGGCTTCGCAGAGGATCACGACGGCTTTGACGTTGGCGTCATCGCCGGCTTTCTTCATGCGCGCGAGCAGGCCCGTGAGGGATTCGGGCTGCGGGCCGAAGAGGGCGAGATCTTCCTGTGCGCCGCTTTCGACGAGCGGGCCGCTGAGCGCAAAGATCGCGACCGTAGGTTTGGCAGGTTTGGTGGTCGAGGTCGCGGGGGCGCCCCGAGAGATATCGCACAAGCCGATCACCATCACCACGCACGTCACCGCAAGCATCCGCCGCATCATGACGACCTCCTTCAGGTAGTTAGACAAGATATGTCCGGCATTATTGCAGAGAGGACGCGCGTGCCGAGGCGAAAGTTCAGCAAAATCTAGAACCATTGGGTGCGACGGCGTCTCAGCCCAATTCAGCGCGCTCCCAGGACCAAAACGCGGTTCTCAGGCCTATTACCGCCAGCGCGAGCAGCGATGCGACAAGAGCCAGCAGCTTATAAAGGTCGTGGTCGGACAAGTCGCCTTGCACGAGCTTCATCGTGATCTCGACGGGGACGACAGACAGAGCGGTGATCATGCCGACGCCGGTCATCCAGATCCACGCGTTGCGCGCACGGAGCACCCAGAGGATTGCCGCCAGCACCAGCGGCAAGACCGCGATCATCACCGGCAGCAGCTTGAAAGCTTCAGAGATCTGGTGCGGCGCCCAGACATAAAGGGGAATCGTTGCAAAGAGGAGGAAGGCGGCGAAGGTGAGGGCGAGTTCGGCGGCGGCGGCGAGGGCCATTTCGAGAAGGAACCTTCGCCGGCTCATGGGTCGGAGGGACTCTTGGCCGAGCATTCGCCAGCGTCCGAACCAGGTGATGATGGCGACAGGGACGACGGCCATCATCGTGATCATGACGAGTGAGACGATCAGGGAGCGTCGGGCGTGGGTGGCGCGGGTTTGACCGCTGATCATGGGGAGCGCGAGCAGAAATGTAGCGACCATGACGGCGGTGACCCCTGATGCGCGGCCGTTGCCGACCACCACGCGCCAGTGACGCACGCGTCGCCAGAGGGGAGCGTTGTAGATGCTCCGTCTTCCACCGCGGTATTCTGCTTGGAGCAGGGCGTTGGTCCAATGGGCCTCGGAGGCGGCGCCGCGTCGGGCCGCGGGGCTGGCGGTGGGGTGGGCATTGAACGTGGGGTCGCCGCCGCCGGCGCGGGCGTATTCGCTGCTCTCTTCGTAAAGAAGAGCGAGGCGCAGCCAGATGATGGCGAAGATGAGGGTCGCGGCAGTGAGCGCTGCGATCGAGACGTCGACGCGCTGGCCGGCGATGGTTTGTGTGAGCGCTTCCTGCACGCGTGGCAACCCGATGCAGCTGAGGAAGCCGAAGCAGAGGATCATGGAGAAGATTGATTGCCAGTACGCGATCCACGCCAGCGCGGCGGAGCCAAGTGCGGCGATGGCAATGACCGCCAGCGTCGGGGCGTGCAGGGGCCGGGCCATGATGATGGGCAGGACGCCGACCGTGATCAGCATCAACAGCGCGCCAACCATGAGGTGCGCCGACCGGTAGCCCGGCACGGTCCGCAGGCGGGGTGTCGCCATCTGCTCTTTCAGCATCGCCACGGTCATTGATGCCACCCATCCGGCGAGCAGCGTGATCCAGAGCAGGAATGCGAGCAGGTGGACGCGCAGGCGCGGCGAAAAGCTCACACCCGCCGCGTAGAGGGCGATACCGAGCGCGGGCAGCAGCCACGCCCAGCGCACGTAGCTTCGCAGCACCTGGAGGTAGCGATTAGTCATAGTGCATCTCCAGGAAAATTTCCTCGAGGTTCAAGTCTTCGACCGTGACGCTGGCTTCGTAATCCGCGCGGATGCGGTCAATGACTTCACCGCTGGCGTCTTTCACGCTGACGAGGGCCTCGTTGCCTTCGACGCGGAGACGCACGGCGCCGGGGACGTTGAAGCTCCCGGTAAGGGGATTCTTCGCCGTGACGTGGAGGCGCTTGACGTTTTCCTTCAGCTCATCAAGCTCGCCGTGGTATGTGATTTTGCCATTGCGGAGGATAGCCACGCGATCGGCGACGCGCTCAAGGTCTGAGGTGATATGGGTGGAAAAGAGGACGGTGCGATTGCCGTCGGCGGCGATCTCGAGGAGCGCTTTGAGGAAGTCTCGGCGGGCGATGGGATCGAGGCTGGCTGCCGGCTCATCGAGCACGAGCAGGTCGGGCTCATGGCCGAGCGCGACGAGGATGCCGAGCTTCTGCAACTGTCCGACGCTGAGCGTGCCGACGCGCTCACGGGGGTTGAGTTCCCATTCGGTCAGCAGGCGGTCGATGAGGCTCCAGTTCCAGCGGGGGTAGAAGGCGGCGATGTATTCGATCGTTTGCCGCACGCGCATCCAGGCGTAGAGGTTGACGACCTGGGGGACGTAGCCGAGGCGCGACTTGGCGTCAGCGTCCATGTGCCACGCCGGCTGATCGAAGACGCGAGCGGAGCCCAGGTCGAGTTTCACCAAACCCAGTGCGGCTTTGATGAGGGTGGTTTTGCCGCTTCCGTTCTTACCCAGCAGGCCGACAACTGACCCGGCGGGGACGGTGAGATTCAACTCGTCCAGAACAATTTTGTCGCGATAGCGTTTGGTCGCGGCCACCAGGTCCAGCGGAACATCGCTCATGACTTGTCCTCCAGAAGCGGCTTGAGTGCCGAGATCACCTGCTGGGGCGAAAGGTTTAGTAGTCTTGCGGTGAGCGCGACCTGCTGAAGCAGGGGCATGAGGGCCTGCTTGCGCGCCTTGCCGTTACCGGCAGGGCCGGGATCTTTGACGCGCATGCCCTGGCCCCGAATGAGTTCTACGGTGCCTTCGCGCTCGAGTATGGAATAGGCCTTGGAGATGGTCATGGGATTGACCGCCAACTCTTCGGCGACTTGCCGGACGGAGGGGAGGAAGACGCCTTCCTCTAAGCGTCCACCGGCGACTTGCGCGCGAATCTGCTCGACGATCTGGCGGTAGATCGGGACGCCTGAGTTTGGGGAGACAATGAATCCGAGGAGAGCCGCCATGTGTATTATTACACTAATACAGTGGTGTGCATTGGGTCAAGGATCGTTTTCTCTGAACTTCGCAGGGGTACGAAGGGGCGGGGAAGTCGTGCTGGGTGGCAACGGACGAAGAACCAGAGCGCACGGGAATTTCGCGTGGGGTGCTGTGCTTCACAGAGCGGCGCTTCTTCCGTACATTTCCGCCATGCCGTCATGCAAGATTTTTTCGGTGGCTTGGGTTGCCGTTCTCTCGCTGGCGCCTGCGATGGTTAGCGCGCAGACGGGGCCGGCGCTGCTCCTTAAGCCGCTGCTGAGCAAAGACGAGTTTCTGGAAGCCCGTGCGGAAGCGATGGAGTTTGACAAGGGCCGCACCGATCGCTCCTTCGGCGGCGGGGGGGCTGGCGATGACGATTTTCGGCTCTCTCTTTATCGAACGAGCGGACGGCTGCGGGAGCAGCGCGAGAATTTTATCCCGCGGGTCGGGTGGGACTTTAACCTGTACCGGCTGCACACCGATGCGCGCCTGCCGAGGGAGTTGATGGATTCCTCGGTTGCCATTGGGTTGGAATTGCCGACCGTCTCCGGCTGGCGCGGGGGGCTTACCGTGGGCGTGGGTTACGCGGGCGACAAACCGTTTGGCGAGGGGGACGCCTGGTACGGAAAAGCGACGGCGATTTTTGGAAAGGACCTCGACAAATACACGACCGTGGCGATCGTCCTGGATTACGACGGCTCCCGGCCGATCCTCCCGGACGTACCGCTGCCGGGCATCGCGTACGTGCACCAGTACGACCCGACGCTCTCGTATACGATCGGGTTTCCGCTCAACAGCGTGCGTTGGCGGCCGAGCCAGGTGCCGAATCTGACCGTCGAGGTGAATTATCTCTTCTGGGATACATTTACCGGGTTTGTGGATTACGAAGTGGTGGAGCACCTCGTGCTTTTTGCGAGGGTTGAAGCGGACACGCGTGCGTTCCATGTCGAGCAGATTCCGGGGAACGACCGGTTGCTGTTCGAGCAGCGGCGCGCGGAGATTGGCGTGCGGTTTCGACCTTGGGAAGAGGCGCAGATCACCGCGGCTGTGGGTTATGCGTGGGGCGGAAGCTTTGATCGCGGCTTTGACTACCGCGACACGGACCACATCACGGACATCAGCGATGAGCCTTACCTCCGGGTTGGGTTCGAGACGCGGTTCTGATTTTACAAGGGGGCTCTACACCAGCACGTCCTTGGCGGCCGCATCATCCAGCTTAAGCGCGGAGGTTGTCGGTGCGATCGTCACCAGCGCGGTTCGCGCCGCGGTCGAAGCCGTGACGCTGACGTTGTCGAAGGTGGAGGTGTTGAGGGCGCTGACGCGGGAGCAGACGGCGAGGCCGACGTAGACGCTGGCGCCGAGGGTGACGGTGTCGCTGCCAAGTGACATCCAGGAAGCGCCGTCGGCGGAGCGGTACGCGGTGAGAGTTGAGCCGCTGCGGACGACTTTCAGCCAGTAAGGGGCCTTGTATCCGGTGACTTGCGTGCGCGTGGTTGTGCCGTTGAGCGCGTAGCGGCGCTGGAACATGATGCCCTTCAGGGGGGTCATGACGGCGTAGCCGGCCTTGGCGCCGGCGGCAAGGGAATCGCGCCACATGACGCCGGCCATGGCGGCGTCGTCGGTGCTCTGCACGCTGGTGACGCGGGCGGTGATCTGTCCGTCGCCGCTCCAGGTCTGGTAGACGAAGTGGAAGGCGTCGGCGTTTCCACCGATGTTGGCGCCCGAACCTTTGACCGTGAAGACGCCGTTGGAGAGGGCGTAAGAACCTTTCGTTGCGACTGCGCCGACGTCACCATCCTGCCAGGCGCCTGCGACGGGGGCGGCCTGTGTCGTCGCCGATGCGGTGGTTGTGAACGCGGACGTGCCTGCCGAATTGCGGGCTCGCACGTGGTAGTAGTACTTCGTGCTGGCGCTTAAGCCCTGGTCGACGTAAGAGATTGTGTTGGCCGTAACGGTCGTCAGCGGTGTCCACGTGGTGCCGTTGAGCGAGCGCTCGATGTCAAAGCCGTCTTCGTTGCCTGAGTTGTCGCGCCAGGAGAGCTGGATGCTGCTGCTTCCGGTGGCGCTGGCGACGAGGCTGTCGGGAGCCGCCGGTGCGGTTGGCGTGGGTGTGGGCGTGGTGGCGCCGAGCAGCGCTTTGGCCTGATTCTGACTGGCGGTGTCGCTCTTCACCCAGTTCTTGAGCAGCGCGTCGATTCCGGCTTGTCCGTATTTGGCTTGGATCAGGGCGCCGAGGCGCGTGAATTCATGCTTCGTTTGCTCCAGTGCGACGGGGTAAGCCTGGTAGTACCCTGGCTCGTCGACGGTGTCTTTGTTGAGCTGATCGTGGTGCATCTCGATGTTGTCGGGGGATTTTTCCTGGGTCCAGTTGCCGGTGATGATGGCGGGGAGCTTGCGTCCGTCAGCGAAGGAGGCGGTGACGATGTGGTCCACGCGCGTGAGGGTTGCGGTGCCGTAGCCGGGGACGTTTGGGGCGAGCGTTTCGCCCTCAATGAAGACTGCGCCGCTGTGAATGGAGTAGGGGGTGAGGGGGTCCCAGAGACCGGTGCCATTTTCCAGCAGATCCTTGTGTCCCTGTTCGATCCAGTTGCTGTGGGAATAGAAATCCTGGGCCGGGTGCAGGATGCGGCCGAAATAGCGCGCGGATTCCTTGGTGTTAAACGACGAAGGGTTCGCGTACGAGAGGGCGGTTTGGTAGTTGGAGTTGATCATCGACGCCCCCTCCTGGAAGTAGCAGCCGTCGAAGTGGGCGGCGGCGACGTCGTAGTTCACTGTGTCCTGATAGTAGTGCTGATCGAGCACGGTGCCGAGGACGGTGTCGACCATGAACCCAAGCGCCTCTTTGGTGATCTGCTGGTGGGCGCTGCCGAAGAGGAGGAATCGTTTTTCGAGGGACTCGACCTTGACCGGATTCCACTTGTGACCCGCACCGCGCATGGCTCCTCCTTCTTGGAACAACTTGATCCGCTGGCGAATAGACGTGACCCACGCCGCCAGTTGAAGGGGGGATTTTCCTTTAGTTTTGATAGGGGATCAATCGTATCTACGGAAATGTTGAGAGATTTGTGTCCGGTGGAGGAGGGGGAGGGCGTATATTTGCTGAGATATGACGGCCGCTGCGTCCCCAGTTTCACAGGAGGTTGTCTCGAGTCCGATGACGCCATCGGCTGCTCCGGACTGGGCTTCCCTGTCGCGCGAGCTCACCTGTCCGCTGTGTGATTACAACCTGCGCGGGCTGACTGAGCCGCGGTGTCCTGAGTGCGGATTCTGCTTTGCGTGGAACGAGCTGCTTAGCCCGGACAAGATCCGGCACCCGTATCTGTTTGAGCATTATCCTCGCCGCAGCGCCTGGTCTTTTGTGATGACGTTCGCAGGCGCGCTGCGTCCGAAGAAGTTTTGGACGGTGCTTCGTCCGACGCACGAGCTTTACCCGAAGCGGCTCGTGAAGTATTGGCTCATTCTCGCGGTGATCGTGCTGCTCGGGCCGTTGATCAACCTGGGGCGGGACGCGCGGAACTTCGGCCAAGCCGTACGCAACAGCCGCCAGTGGTATGCACAGATGGCGAACCAGATGAGCCCCCAAGCCAAGGCCCACACGATCAAGGAATGGGGCTCGCTGGACAACTATATTGATGCGCAGACGCCGAAGGTCTTCAGCATGAACTTCGTAACCATGCTTGTAACCAACGAGCTGGCTTACTTCAGATACAGCTACGGCGGGCGCACGTCGCCGGGGAGCGCTCTTCTTGCGAGGCTGGTTACCTTCGCCTTTTGGCCATGGACGACGCTGATGACGCTGCTGGTTTTCCAACTATCGATGCGCCGCGCGAAGGTGCGTGCGGTTCACGTGATGCGCTGCGCGGTCTACGCGTGCGATTTTTTCTGGCTTGCCGCAATCCTGTCCGTGGCGGTGCTTCCTGCTTTAGACTGGATCCCCTGGCTCGACTTCCGCCTGACGGCCGCCATTGGACAACGATTGATCTTTGAGTCGATGCTCGTGATGCTCCTGGCGGGAATCTGTACCTGGCGGCTGTGGCGCGCGTATCGGCTGTACTTGCAGTTTCCGCATCCGCTGGCGACCGTGGCGACGTCTCAGGTAATCGTGATCCTGATCGCAATCATCGTGTCGCTGAACGTTTAGACGACGCGCGGAGGTTGGTCGGTGGCTCTGCCCCGGCTATGATGGGCGCACGATGGAATCTGCACTGCGAGAGCAATTGAAGCCGGGGGCGAGGGTTCGGATCATTCAGCAGATCCCGGCCCGCGACCACACCTGGACCACCGAAATCATTGGCACCGTAACGCAATTTCAGCAGCGGCCGACCGGAAGCTGGTTTGCGCATTCCAAGGGGGACAAGCTCTGGCTCGACCGGCTCGTCATCAAGAAAGATTCCGGCGAGATCACCACCCTTATTCTGGACGACTATACGGCGGTGGAGATTCAATCCCAAAGCGGCGCGGCGCCCGAGGAATCGCACAAGAACGAGTCTGAGCTGCCGATGTAGGTCCGCTTCAGCGGAAGGTGATTCGCGGCGCCAGCCATTGCGCAGGAGCGGCCGAGGGACGGTCTGCCGCGTCCGTGACATCCTCGGAAATTTCAGCTAAATCTCCGCCCATGGATGCAGCGATTTTTGGTTTGATCGTCGCGGACCTGATCGCGGCGCCCTTCGACTTGCGGAACCCGCCTGCCAAAGGCGGCTTGCAGATCGTCAACAACATCAAGCTGACCACCGGCGGCAACGTCTGCAACACCGGCGTGGCGATGGCGAAGCTGGGGATGAAGGTGGCGGGCGCGGGGCTTGTTGGTAACGACGCGTTGGGCGCGGCGGTTTCGGATCAGCTCAAGCGCTCCGGGATGGACATCTCGCATGTGTTTTCGGACGCGCGAGCGCAGACCTCGGCGACGGTCGTGGCGGTGGAACCGGGGGGAGAGCGGTGCTTTTATCATGTGCCGGGGGTGACGGCGCTGCTGGATGGAACGAGCTTTCGGAGGTGCTTTCCGCTGTTTGCAACATGCTCGATTGTGCAGGTGGGTTACCTGGGATTGCTTCCTTCACTCACGCCGGTGCTCGCGGGACTGCTCCAGGAGATGGAGACGCTCTACCCGAACACGAAGCTGGCGCTGGACACGGTGAATCCGCCGGGGCCGGCGAAGGACCTTTGGCCGATCCTTCCGCACTTGGATGTCTTTTGTCCGAGTCGAAGTGAGGCGCAGGCGCTGACGGATGAGAGTGAGCCAAAGAAGATGATCGCGGCGTTTCGCGAGCACATGAAGACGGGACTCATTGGGATCAAGCTGGATGAGGAAGGATGTATCCTTGATGATGGGAAGGAGCAGGTTGTCGCGGCGATATATCGGGTGGATGTAAAAGACACGACCGGCGCGGGCGACACGTGGTATGCGGGGGTGCTGACGGCGCTGCTGAAGCAGATGCCGCTGAAGCAGGCGGCGCAGTTCGCGAATCGCGCGGCCGCGGACTGCTGCACAGACTATGGCGCGTCGGCGGGGGTGAAATCGTTTGAGGAGACGATGGCGCGGTTGTAAATTTGGTCAATGCGCGGCCAGCAGCGGTGGTCCGACGACGGTCATGCCGTGGCGTGAAAAAGCTTGCGCCACTTCTTCGGGCGTGGGTAGCGTGGGATGCAGCGTGGTCTCGCGGATGAAGGTTTCGAAGGTGCCGGCGGGGGTTAGTGCGGTGATGAGGGTGCCGGGGGTTTCGCTGACGCAGGCCCAGACGTGCGGGACGCGGCGGGGGGCGAAAAGGGAATCACCCGGCTTGAGGCGGAAGGTCTGGTTCTCCAGGCGCATCTCAAATTCGCCCTCGGTGGCGTAGAACCACTCATCCTGATCGTGATGCACGTGCGCGGGCGGACCGCCCTTGCCCATCCTGGTGTGCTCGAACACGAACAGCGAGCCGCCGGTGTCTTTGCTCGACACCTTGATCTTGAGTGGGATCAGGCCCCAGATCATGAGATCGTTCTCGTCAGAGACGCCCTCTGCCGAGCCGACTCGATAACCGCGCGTCATTGCCTCAACAGTCACGATACCTCCTTACTTGACCTTGCGATCGTTGTAACTGACTTCACCCGTGGCGGCTTTCTTCACATCCTCAGCGACGCCGCAGGGGCGCACGCCCTTGCCGACGATGTTCAGGCGGCGATCGCCCAGTTCCTGGCGCTGGTCGTGCAGATATTTTTGCAGGCGCTTGACGATGTCAGGATGATCCGCCGCGACGTTTTTTTGTTCCGCGGGATCAAATTCCAGGTCGTAGAGAGCGGGGGGGATCTTGGCGTCGGGCGATTCGTACTTGCCGTACTCGGTTTCCTGCTGAAGCGCGGTTTGCACCTTGAACTTCCACCGGCCGGAGCGGACGGCGTTGAGGCAGCCGTCGCCGTAGTAGAAGATCGCCTCGTGCGGGTTTTTGGCGTTGGCGTCCCCGAGCAGGATCGAGGAGATATCGGCGCCGTCAATTTTTCGATCAGACGGTTTAGCGCCGGTGAGCGCGCAGATGGTGGGGAAAAGATCCAGGTGCGTGAGCGGCTCTTTGCTCGTTTTGGCGGCGGGAATGTGGCCAGGCCAGCGGGCGATGAAGGGTATTCGCATGCCGCCCTCGTAGGTGGTTCCCTTTCCGCCGCGGAGGGGGAAGGCGGATCCGCCGGCCTCGCCGCGGAAGAGCCAGGGGCCGTTGTCGCTGGTGTAGATGACCAGCGTATTGTCGTCGAGGTTGAGCTGCTTGAGCGTGTCGAGGATTTCGCCGGTGCTCCAGTCGAGCGCTTCGATCAAATCGCCATACGTGCCGCGGGAGGTTCGGCCTTTGAAGCGATCGGACACGAACAGAGGCGTGTGCGGCGCGGCGTGCGCGAGGTACAGGAAGAAGGGCTTGTCCTTGTTGCTCTGGATGAACTGCTTTGCCTCGTCGGTATAGCGCTCGACGAGGGTCTCCTGCTTGACCGGTTCTTCGACGACTTGGTCATTCCGCAGCAGGACGGAGGGCTTCATGTCGTTGGAGTAGGGGATGCCGAAGTAGGAGTCGAAGCCCTGCTTTGTTGGGAGAAATTGCGGCGCATCGCCGAGATGCCATTTGCCGATCATCCCAGTGGCATAGCCGCGGGCTTTGAGCACTTCAGCGATCGTCACTTCATCCGGATGCAGGCCATATCGCGAGCGCGAGTAGAGCACGTGGGCATCGGAACCATCCGGTTTTTCGCGCGGGATAACCTCGAGGCTCAGGCGCTGCGGATGTGCGCCGGTGAGCAGGCCCGCGCGTGTGGGAGTGCAGACGGGGCCTGGGGAATAGAAGTCGGTGAAGCGCATTCCCTCGGCGGCCATCTGGTCGATGCGGGGCGTCTTGAGGGTGGTCGAGCCGTAGCACCCAAGATCGGCGTACCCCTGGTCATCCGTCAAGATGATGATGACGTTGGGCGGCCGAGTTTCCCCGGCAGCGATGGAGACCAGCAACATCACCATGATGAGTATCTGCTTGATCATTTTAAGGTTTCCTTCAGGGACTTCATCGTTTGAGTTTCAGCATTACGGGCGGCTTTTCGGTTAGCGAAGGAGTCTGCTAGCGGAGGAAGCGCTGTCACGCCATGATCATCACCGCGATGATGAATGTTCGTGTCATCCGATCATTCCAGCAAGGTTGATCAACTCGCCGATGCCTGAAATTGTTATGCGGATCTCGTCGCCTGCTGCAAGAGAAAAGCCGTCTGGTGGAACGATCCCCGTTCCTGTGAGCAGCACGCAGCCGCTGGGAAAATCCTGCTCCTTGTAGAGCCAATGCACAAGCTCGTGAAAGCCGTGCTTCATGTTGCGAGGGTGGTCTGGCCGCGGAATGTTCGCTCGGCTTGCCCGCAGGTTCGTGTGATGGTGGTGTCGCGGGGAAGTTCGTTCTCCGCAAGCAGCATGCAGGGCCCGAGGGCGCAGGACGAGCTCATCCCAATCCGCCTGCTTAAGGACCGGGCGCTTTGGTGCGAACAGACGCAAACCGTTCTTCGTCGGTCACGTTGCAATTGTACTACGCGTCGGCATTGCCCGTCGCTTCTGTGTTGGGGACTTTGCCCAGGTCGCGGTCGAGCCGGATGGGGAAGCATGATGCCAACGGCGTGGGTTCGCGGTGAAGGTTCGCATCGCTTTGAAAACTGCCAATGACGTGTCTTTAGATGTTTTAAGGGGCACG
>DASVUC010000122.1:0-12120 GCA_036387255.1 Tepidisphaeraceae bacterium
CGCGCGACGCGCCCGGGCAATCGGATGGGCGTGCAGAAGTCCGCTGAAGCGGTCCACTCGGCTTGCGCTGCTTAGGGTCCCCGTCCTCACTGTGGGCGTGGAAACCCAGAGACGGAAACGAGCTGCGCAAACAGCACCGGCGGCGGAGCCGCGCGGCTCTCCCGGCGGTTGTTTCACGACCGCCCTACCACGCGAAGTGGGCGAACGCCTTGTTGGCGTCGGCCATGCGGTGGGTCTGCTCGCGGGTGTTGATCGCCTTGCCTTCCTTCTTGAAGGCGGCCAGCAGTTCGTCGGCCAGCCGGGTGCCCATCGGGCGGCCGCCGGCCTCGCGGCAGGCGTTCAGGATCCAGCGGAACGCCAGGCTCTGCTGGCGGCGCTTGTTCACCTGCATCGGCACCTGATAGTTGGCGCCGCCGACGCGCTTGGAGCGGACTTCGACGTACGGCTTGACGTTGTTCACCGCGTTCTCGAACAGCTCGAGCGGCGGGACTTCCTTCATCTTCTTCGTTACCTGATCCATCGCATCGTAGAAGCACTTCTGGGCGACGGTCTTCTTGCCGTCCCACATGATGGAGTTGATGAACTTGCTGACCAGCTTGCTGTTGTAGCGCGGGTCAGGCTTGAGCATTTTTTCCGAGGCGGTGAACTTCTTGTAAGCCATTGCAGAGACCTTTCCGTTTTCTGGATGATGTTTCTCCCCACTCGACGTTGAGCGGGAATACTCCGGATAGGAGAAAAAGCGCCCCGCAAGCGGGGCCGCTAAACGTTAGGAAGTGGTTACTTACCCTTCTTGGCGCCGTACTTCGAGCGCGAGCGTTTGCGACCGTCAACACCAAGGGTATCGAGGGTGCCGCGGACGATGTGGTAGCGGACGCCGGGGAGATCGCGGACGCGGCCGCCGCGGACGAGGACGATGGAGTGTTCCTGGAGATTGTGCTCTTCGCCAGGGATGTAGGCGGTGACTTCCTTGCCGTTGCTCAGGCGCACGCGGGCGATCTTGCGGAGCGCGGAGTTGGGCTTCTTGGGAGTCATGGTCTTGACCTGGAGGCACACCCCGCGCTTTTGCGGGCTGGCTTCGAGATCCTTGACCTTATTGATGCGGCCCAGCGGACGGCGGGGCTTTTTGATCAGTTGGTTGATCGTGGGCATGCGAAATCCTTAGCAGACCTTGTCATTCCTTAGCGTTTTTGCACCGAAACCCTCTTCGGAAACGAAGGGGGAGAAGTATACGGGGGCGAGGATGGGGAAGCAAGGCGTGTGGGTTGTCGCTAAAACCGGGTTTGGGTGGCGCGGGTGTAGTGGTCTGTTAGGATGCACGTCACTTGGGGTCGGACTTCGGATGCTGCTGCCCATCTTACAGTGGTCTGTGCTGATTCTCCTCGCCGTGCTGGCGGTGGAGTTTGCCGTCTGGAGCGCCTGGTCGGGAGAGGCAACAACCAAGATCGTGCTGGGGGTGCTGGTGGCGTACGCGGGGCTGCTTTCACTTTGTCTGCTGGGAGACCAGGGGGCGTGGATCCCGAAAGTTTTTCGGGGCGTCTGGAACGTCTGCTTAAGCAGCAGGATACGCGCGGGCGCCACCCTGGCAGTCGTGAGCGTGATGGTCGGGTTGATGGGGATCCTCGTGTTGAAGAGCCGACATGCGGATTTGAAAGGGGTGGTGCTTTACGAACAGAAACCGCTGCCTGAGGGGGAGCAGTTTCAAGGTCTGCTCCGGACACCAGACGGCGAGGAGGTGCGCTTCGTCCCGACGGATAAGGGATGGTTCACGGTTCGCGTGCGCCGGGAAGACATCGGCAAGCCGTTGCTGATCACCGGGGAGAGCGAGCACTACCGCACGCCAGAAGCCTTGGCCGTGACGACAGCATTCGCCAGCGTGAAGGTGGAACAGCGGCAGAAGGTGACGGTGGAGGTGAAGCGGAGAGGTGGTTCCGGCGACGGGGGCACGCCAACGCTCGTGGCGCTCCAAGAGGTTGGAATCCAGAAGCGCCGGTTACCGCCGCAACGGGTGGACACCGATAACCTGGCATATTTCGAGGCTGGAATTGGGCCATGGAAGGTGATCGTCGACGCGGGTCAGAAACGATATGTGAAGAATCTTGAGATCACCAAGCTGCCTTTTGCGTTCGTTGCGGATCTGAATGATAAAACGTGGGAAGAGACTGGGCAATCCGCGGCGGAGGTGCTCAATGCGGTTGTGTCGCTCGCACGGCTTCCGGCTCCATTTGGGGTAGGGATAACCGGCGTCTCCGAACCGCTGCCGCCGGTGGAAGCGGATCAGTTTGAGTTGCTGAAATGGGTCCCGCGCGTATCGCGGGCGCTGGCAAAGCCCGGCTTCATTGCCAGCTATAGCGATCAGTTGAAGATTCCGCTGTGGGTGGCGTACCGGGTGAACTATACGCCGAGCTATCGCCGATCCCCCGATCGGATCGAGGCGGATCGCGAAGTTCCGAGCGAGGTGGCGGCAACGGTACAAGATTATGCCGGCTCGGGGTATGACCGCGGCCATCTGGTGCGGATGAGCGACGTCTCGGGTTACGGTCCGGAAGCGGTGCGCGCAGCGAACCTTCTGACGGCAATGTGCCCCCAGACACCGTCGCTGAATCGCGGGGCATGGATGCTGCTGGAGGATTATGCGAGAGAGCTTGCCGCGGATCTGAAGGGGGACGTGTTCGTGATCGCGGGACCCGCATTTGTAGGCAATGGTCGCGGTGATGTGGAGTTTGCAACCATTGGAAGAAACCATGTTGCGGTCCCGACTCACTTGTTCCGAATTTTGGTTGCGCGTTCAGCCGGGCAGATCAAGGTCTTGTCGTTTCTGATCCCCAACAGTCCGTTGATACCTAAGCAAATCGCTCCGTACCTGGTGTCGGTGGCAGCGATTGAGCAGGTGACGGGGCTTACGTTCTTTCGGGGTATGCCCGCCGATGATGCGGCGCGGCTGAAGGAGCAAGTCCCGCACGAGCTGTGGCCTGCAAATAAGAGCGCGGCCAGTAGCGCAGCACCCGCTGCACCTTCGAAAGATTGACCGCCACCCTTTTGCGCGAAACAGAAAGCGGCGAGGTGGCGTCTGGTATGCTGGCGGGGTCATATCAGGCGGAGGTTGGTCATGGGACGTGCTGTCGGATGGGTCGAGGCGTTGGAGGGGCGGGTGCTGCTGGCGCATGTGGTGATCGACCCCGGGTTCGGAAAGAACGGAATCGCGCCGGTGGGAGGGCGAAATTTTGTACACGAGGTTGCGGATGGGAAGATCCTTGCGGTGAGCGAGGGAAAAGCGTCGCGGCTGAACCCCAATGGCACGGTGGATTCGAGTTTTGTGGACAGTCATGTACCCGGCGGAACGTGGAATTATTCCGATGTCGTGCTGGGACAGAAACGGGTGCTCATTGCGGCGGCGGGCCTCGATTCCGTCCGGTATGTGCGGGCGGTGAAACTGAGCAACGGGACTGCCGACAAGAGCTTTGGCACGGGGGGATTGGTATCGCTGAAGTTCACGGCGGCGAAGGCGGGTGCGCAGCTGGTCAATGCGACGCTATGGAGCATGATTGGCACGCCGGACGGCGGTGTGCTCGTTGGGGAGGTTCAGACGCTTCGAGAGGGAGCTGCGCCGGATGCGGACCAGGTTGTGTCGGTGCTGTTGAAGCTGGATGCGGCGGGGAAGACGGACTCGAGCTTTGGGAGCGGCGGGCAGAAGGTTCTGGAGAGCACAGATGGATCAGGACCCGAGCTGGCGGCGGATCCCCAGGGCGGCTTTCTCGTGGTCGGCGGCGCGGGGATTACGAGGTACCTGGGCAACGGCAGTCCGGACCCATCGTTTGGCAAGAATGGGGTGGTGAAGGTTTCTGATTTCGACTACCTCGGCCCGGAGCCGCGCTTTATCGAAGCAAAGGTCCAGCCGGACGGGAAGACCATCCTGCGCTTCACGGCGCAACGCACGGGAGAAGGATCGGATCCCGATCCTTCGGAATATTTTGATTTCGACAACTTCGCGCGTTTGAACCGCGATGGGACGCTCGACAGCACGTATGGGGAGCGAGGGGTGACGTCCTTCAACGAGTACCTTTCGCCGATCGTCTCGGACTGGATGGTGGATGGGCAGGGGCGGGTTTTGGCGACGGTAGTCGTAGATGAGTCGTTAGGGTTGTTTCGGCTGACGCCGACCGGACAGCGCGAGGTGGCGTTTGATGACCGGGCGAGGGGCATCGCGTTTCCCGCGGGATTGGCGCGCGGCGCGAGCGCGGTCGCCACGGATCATGCCGGGAACATCCTCGTCGGCGCCACGGAGAGCGTGCAGCGGATCGTGCAGGGCGAGCGGGTGAGCCTGGGGGCAAAGGGTGTGATCAAGGTGGTCGGACGGGATCAGGGGGACACGCTCAATGTGAAGTCGGCGGACGGGCGAGTGATCGTGATCTTTGACCGGAAGAAGTTCTCGTTCAAAGCGAGCCGGGTCAAAGGGATCAGCATCGGCGCGGGGGAGGCGACGGAGATGACCAATGACATCAACGTGCTGGTGGACCTGGACACGGAGGTGTTTGCCAAGGGGAAGAGCGTGATCCGCACGTCCGGCGGGAACGATCGGATTGTGTGCAACACTGGCGGAGCGACGATCGACAGCGGCGCGGGTAATGACGCGATTCATGGAACCGACAGTGCCGACTCCATCTTCGGCGGGGCAGGCAATGACAAAGTGTTCGCCGGACTCGGAGGCGACTGGATCTCGGGCGGGAGCGGGAACGACAAGATCTGGGGAGGACCTGATGAGCCGGACGATGGAGAGTACTTCCGCCAAGACTTTAACAACACGATCATCGGTGATAGCGGCAATGACACCATCCGCGGTGAGATTGCCAATGATCAACTGTCAGGGAGCAAGGGCAATGACGTGATCTATGGCGCAGAGGGGGATGACGAGATTAGCGGAGGCGATGGGGACGATCGGTTGTACGGGGGCTTGGGAAAGGACACCGTCGAGGGCGGGAATGGGAACGATCGGTTGTATGACGATAACAAGGCGACGTATTACGTCCCGAGCAGTCCCGACGTGCTGCATGGAGGGGCGGGGGATGATTGGTTCAATACCGACGATGCGGAGAAGGATTCGGTGTTTGGAGATGAGGGGAAGGATACGGTGATGGGGGACGCGGGAGATGTGCTTGCGGGGGTCGAGGTGAGGCTCTGACTGGACAGCAGGTCTGGATACTATGCGGCTCTGCGCGGTGGTTGACCGCGAACTATTGAAGGTGGGAGGCGGTTCTAGTCGGGTCCAGCGCGGTAGACGGCGTAGCAGGCGATCAGGGTGAAGAGGAGGCAGAGGGTGAGGTTGATGATGGGCATGTTCAGGATGACGGAGCCCTTGTCGCCCCAGCCAACACAGACGGCAACCAAGCCGCTGCCTCCCGCGATGCCTAACCACCCGTTTCGGGTCATGCATTTGTCCTGGCGCATGCACAAAAAAGACGTCTGGTGACATCATGAGGGGCAAGTGTGGTTGGGGCAAGTGCGGATTAAAAGTGTTTGAGTTTGGCGCGGGAGGTGGGCTAGACTAGGCCCATCACGCGGGAAGGGCGAAAAGGTGGAACTATGAAGCATGGCTCAATGGTTGCGACGGCGATTGTGCTCTTCCTGTCGGGGCTGGTGTGGGCGGATACGCTGACGCTTTCGGATGGAAGCACGCTGGAGGGGAAAGTGCTGCAACAGGGGGACAAGTACTGGATCAAGTTGTCGAGTGGGGAGAGCCGGACCGTGGCCAAGTCGCAGGTGACGAGTTGGAACAAGGGGGATGCCGCCGCGGCAGCGCCGGCGGGCGGCACGAAGACCACCACGATCGACGTCGGCAGCAGCGCGGGGGCGGCTGCGAAGCCGGGCGTGGCGCTGAGCTTTCAGGAAACCAAGAGCCGGGCTGAGAAGGTGGATGCGCCGCTGGCGGCGGTTGGACTCTGGCAATCGTTCATCGACCAGAATCCGGAGTCCGCGGATCTGCCGACAGCGAAGACGGAACTGGAGAAGTGGAAGAAGCTGGACAAAGACAAAGCTGAGAAGATCAACGGCAAATGGGTAGGCGGCGATGATCGAAAGAAGCTGCTGGAGAAGGTGAACAAGCTGCTGACCGATGCCGAGGAGATGCAGCAGAACAGCCAGACCGTTAAGGCCGTGCAGAAGCTGGAAGAGGCGGTGAGGCTGTATCCAAACAGCTTCCGCGCCAACTTCGAGCTTGGGTACTACTGCATCAGCAAGGCGGTGGGCAGCGGCTCGAACCAGCGGCTGGACCAGGCCATCAGATCGCTGGAGCAGGCGACGAAGCTTCGGCCGAGTTCCGCGGCGGCGTGGTCGAACCTGGCGATCGCTTACAACTTCCGCGGAAAATACGAGCAGTCGGTGCTGACGGCGTACAAGGCCGCGCAGATGGATGATGACAAGGACATCGTTCAGAACCTGGTGAACTCCATCGTGCTGGCGCCGCCGGGGATGCGGGAGAACAACAGCAAGGTTCGGCCGATCATGGAAGAGGCGTTCGTGCTGGCGGGGAAGCGCGGGGTGGGAACGACGAAGTCCACGTGGACATACGTTCGTCCCAAGGGGGCGGCGAAAGGGAGCGATACGGCTGCTGACGACGACAAGGATACGCGGCCGGGCGTGATCGGGAACGGGTCAGGTTTCCTGGTGTCGGCTAACGGGTACGTGGTGACGAACCGGCACGTGGCGCAGGTGAAGAACTGCATCTTCATGTGCCGGTTTGCCGACGGATCGGAGAAGAGCGCCAAGGTAGTGGCGATTGATGATGATGCCGATATCGCGCTGCTGAAAATTGAGCCGGAGAAAGGAACGAAGTTCCCGTACCTGACGCTGGCGGAGGCGGATGCGCCGGGGCCGGGGGCGGAGTGTTCCGCGCTGGGATATCCGGTGGCGAACGTGATGAATTATGCAATGCAGGTGACCAGCGGCACGGTCAGCTCGGTCAGCGAGAGCGACCCTTATCACGTCACGCTGACAGCGAAAATCACGCACGGGAACAGCGGCGGGCCGCTGGTGGATAAGTATGGCAACGTGATCGGCGTAGTGAGCGCGGGACTGACGGCATATACGGAGACGTACGGCAAGGCGCTGAGCGCGGGGCAGGTGCGGAAGTTCCTGGATAAGGTGAAGGACAAGATTGAGGGGACCACCATTGCCAACGCAAAGGCTGGGGGGACGGCGATGAGCACGGAGGACATTTACAAGAAGGATTCGCCGGCGGTGTTGTGTGTGATTTTGATCCGGTCGGGAGGGCCGGGCGCGGGTGCGGATGAGTAATGCAGGGAGAACACACGCGCAGGGTGCTCGTGCTACGGGATGCAGTCGAGCATCTGACGGACGTTTGAGTTGCGCTGGAGGAATTCGCTGTGGGTGTGTTGGGGGTGGTAGCCTTTGATGCACTCGAAGATGCGGCAGCTGTGGGGGCGGTCTTCGTAGATGGTGCAGAGTCCATCGGGGCCTAAGAATGTGCAGCGGCCATTGTTGTAGGGTAGCACTTTTTCAATGGTGCGAACCGGGCCGGACTGAATGGGGGCGTCAATGGAGAATGGGGCGAATTTGCGGTGCTCGTGGGGCTCGAGGAGGACAGCATAGGCGTGGCCGTTCTGCTTGCAGCAGGCGGCGGTACAGAGGTGGCAAGGGCTCGACCCGAGAATGGCAAGGCGCAGCGTTGACATCTTTAGCAAGCGCAGTGTACCGCGATTTCGTGGGTGCGGTAGAACCCGAACGTTAGGACATTCACGTTCGGAGCGACGATCACAGCGATCATGGCGCTGGCATTCAACGCGTCTTCAGGAAGGTCAGACTTCTCCGGAGCAGTCGCCCTTTCGCTTTGCTGCAACAAAAACCTACCGATGCACTGCTCTATTGAAGTGTGCTGTCGCTGGGTGCTGCCGGCGTAGTGCTGCGTGAAGCGCAGGCCCTCTCGCGCGAGACGATCAATGTTCGGCGTCTTGATCTTCTTTTGACCATAGCAGCCAAGGTCACCGTAGCCGAGGTCGTCGGTGAGGATGAAGATGACGTTGGGCTTTGTGGCGGCTGTTACTGCTGCGTCGGGGGAAGCTTCCTGTGCGCGTAAGTAGACAGCGCACTAGATATACCGCAAGCGATGCAGTCCACCGCTCCTAGGTGGGGAGAGAGATTCACGATGAATCAACGCTGGCGCCTGGTTGTTATCGTAGGATGTTTGGTGCTGTGCGGGAGGATGACGGCGTCGCTGGGCGCCGATCGACCGCCGAACATTATTGTCATTCTCACCGACGATCAGGGGTACAACGACGTCGGCTGCTTTGGTTCAACGTCCGCAGTGGGAAATGGAAGCTGAAGCTAGAGACGACGCTGAAAGAGGAGCCTGCATTCACGAAAGGCGCTGATCCGGAGGCAAAGGTTCCGCCGGCGCTTTACAACCTGGATCTGGATCCGGGGGAACAAAAGAACGTGCTGCTGGATCATCCGGACGTGACCAAGCGTCTGCGGGAGCTTGCGGACAAGGCGACGGAAGATCTGGGCGATCGTCGGCGAGGGGTTACCGGATCGGGGGTGAGACCTGTGGGCATGCTGGATTTCGACCCGCGTGAGAAGGCCCCGATCAAGGTGCCGGTGATTGCGGAACCCCCACGGGGGACGGCGTATTAGGAGCGGCGAAGCGACAGAATCGTCGTCACTTGCAGAAAGGAAAATGCAAAACGCCGCCCGAATTGGACGGCGTTTCAAAAGCGGGTGAAGGGGGTCGAACCCAATGATAAACTACGCGTTTCCGCGGGACCTGGCGAAGATTCATCAGCGGGTGCAGCGAAAGCGTCAGTAGTACTATCGCCGCCGGTGCCTGCCGATGTGGAGCTGGCCACTGTAATCTCTGCTTGGCCTGCTTTACCGCCAGCACAGAAGACCGCGATTCTGGCTCTCGTCAAGAGTGCGGTCGATCACGTTTAAACATCAAGAGTGGTGGAACGGGTGCCTGTGCAGTGGTCAGGTTCGAAAAGCGTTAGCTTGTGGCTACGGGGATGCCGCTTTCCTTCAAACAGCATCTTTTCCGCTTGAAAGGCCGCGTGAGTGACAGCTATTGCCGAGCAATACCACGGCGGTGACGGAACGGCAGAACAGGAACCCTGAGCTGCGGGAAAGCCCTCGCACGCGCCAACTGCCATGTTGCCACCACTGCACAGATTGAGACTTTTGGCACGTATGGCACGAATGGAGAATTGCTGGAAAACTCGGCTTGTGCGGTGATTCAAGTAGCTGGCAGCGCCATTCATGCCAGAATAATTCAGTTGGCACGATTGGTCAGGTGTTACCCCGGTGGGCGGAAGCGGTGGGCAGTCTCGGTCGGCCGTGTCGATGGCCTTACCCCCCCTGCCGAAGGCGAAGCGCGGGATCTGCTTCAACGTTATTCGCGTAGCCGCAAAGGTGGTTGGGGGGGCGTGTAGACGCCTTGTTTTTTGTTCCCGCCCAGCCCCCTCATCGTCGTGCCGGCAATTACAAGGCGTATTAGTCTGCGAATAACAAGCTACCATGCCCGCAACGTGTCCCCTCAATCCCAGTGCACCCAAGCCTGATCCGACCCTCACAGTGGACACCTTCATCGCGGAGGTGCCGCTGGAACCGCACCGCTCAATCCTCGTGTACCTACGTGAGCATGGCGGACGGCAATACGTCCGCTGGCGGGTCTTCCACCGCCACCGCAAGAGCGGCCTGTGGTACCCCGACAAGCGGCGGTCGTTCGTTATACCTCTGTCGGGCGCAGCGGCGCTGGGAGGCGCCATAGCCGCGGCCACCACCGGAAGAGCAGCGACAGCGAAGCCGGATTGGCTGGAGAAGATCGATGCCTACCGCGGCACCATGCTGGCAAAGCTAGAGGATCTAAATGCGCCACCTGCGGTTTTGGAGCGGGAGAAGCGGCGTCGGTGCCGTGGGTGGGGTCTGGGACCACTCCCGAGGCCACCGCTGTCGAAGCGCAAATCCAGGGGCGAATAACTCCGATGCTGCTCGATTTCACGGGCACGCTCAGAGGAGGAGAAACTTATGCGTAGATCTAAGAACGAAGCAGAGAAACTGGGTGTCACGCCGGCGGTGCTCAGGGCAGCGTGGTCACCGTTGCGGCAGCACTGGCAGCAGGTGAACCGTGAGGAGCGAGCGGCCAAGGCAGCGCTGCGGGCCAAGCGTAAAGCGAGCGACAGGAAGCGGGCCAAGTGCCGCTGTGACGCTTACAAGTTTCCTCACCGTCCTGGAGGTGGCCTGTGCCGATTTCCCGATCCACCGGTCGTGCGGTGGCAGGACGCGCACGAGGCCGAGATCGCGGAGCGGGTGGCGAGGTTCCGGGAGCAGTGGGGAGAACCTACGCCGGAGCAGATGGCGGATCTGAGGGCACTAACGACGAAGCCGCACCGGCCTTACCGCGACCGCTACGCCGGCATCGTCCGGCAAATCGCGAGGAACAACGGTCTGCACCCCATCCGCGATCGTGTGCTGATCCAGCGGCTAATGCCGCGTGTGCTGATGCAGGCGAAGCAGATCAAGCGCCAACAGCCTCGGGCGAAGTACCGGAACATGCAGTTGGTTTCAACCGACGGCACCACCCTCACGTTAAGGGGGGTGTCGACCACAGCCGGGCCCTCCATGTAGCTACCCAAACATGCACGGAGCGCCAGATGTAGTACACGATCAAAAAAGAGTTTGGACCGGAAGGAGCGTCGCAAGGGGTCTCAAAAATTGCGTGATTTGACCCCCACGACTACTCGACCTATAAACCCTTACCAGTTCGGCGCTGCGGTGGTGAGCGGTTTGTAAGCTGAGTTCGCCTCAAGATTTGTACGCGAATTTGGCGAATTTAATGTAGGCGGCGCGTGTTAAATATGGTACATTTCGTTTGACATCGCTGTGGTGTGTGGTAGATAACCTCGGCGATAGCTAACGGGCGGGTGGCAACCTGCCGATAAACTAGTAGACTTTTCACCCACTCGACATGCCGCAAGGCCCGGGTGGGTTTTTTTATGTCTGTCGCGATCGCAGGGAACCAATTTCCGGCTCCAGCTCAAAAGCGTGCTGTGGCGTTCATTGATGGTCAGAAGTTATTCCATGCAATCAAAAAGTGCTTCAACTACACCCACCCAAATTACCACGTTTTGAAGTTGTCCAAAGCCGTATGCGATTTACAGGGTTGGGAGTTAGCTCAAACACGCTTTTATACCGGGATTCCTAAACCAGCTGACAATTTCCATTGGAACTACTTCTGGCAAAACAAGCTGCGAAGTATGAGTCGTGCTGGCGTCAAAGTGTTTAGCCGCGCGTTGGTGTACCGCACTGAAACGATTCCCCTGCCAAATGGCAGAACCCACAGCTTTTTGTATGCGCAGGAGAAGGGGGTAGATGTCCGAATTGCTTTAGACCTTCAGCGTCTGGCGTACCGTCGCGAGTTCGACGTGGCAATCATCTTCAGTCAGGATCAGGACCTGTCGGAAGCCGCTCGTGACGTTCGAGAACTAGCAGCGGAGCAGGGAAGATGGGTCGAGGTGGCAAGCGCTTTTCCATGCAGCGCTGTCGGAGGCAACCGCTACGGGATCGGCAATACAATCCCGATTGAAATCCGCCAGCATGTCTACGACCTCTGCATTGATACTTACGATTATCGCCCCCGACACGGTAACCGGCCTCGATGACGCCGCTCCTCCACCACCCGCACCCCACGCGTCGCTAGAAGTTCAGAGAGTCCCTAAAGCGCTACCCTCGCCGCCTTCGCGTTCTGCACAAGCAGATCATCCAGCGGCCACCGCAGGCGCTGGTCCCTAACACAGATTCCGTTGCAGTGCCGCGTCTGCCGTGCGTTCAGGGTGGGAGCGGTGGGCGATAGGCGATTGCCATCAACACGCTCTGCCACCAACGCTCGCCGGCTCGGATGCTCAGCAGCGGATCGCCGGAAACGACAGTGGGGTTCGCCCCAGACCCCGCCCATAGCTTCCTCCCCGACGTTGGAAGAAGCTCAGTGTCTCCTGTAGCCTTCCCCTTCTATGGGCAAGGAACGACCACATCGCCACTGCGTCATTGCCGTCGTGTGCGCAGGTTTCGTCACTTTGGTCGTCGTCGCCTGGCTACGGCATGATCCTTACGCAGGCAGGA
>DASVUC010000123.1:0-15940 GCA_036387255.1 Tepidisphaeraceae bacterium
CACCCCCAGGCGAAATATTTTGACGTCTGACCTGCGGGAAACCCTGAGATTCGAACTGTTTTGGCAAAAGGAAGGGATCGGTTAAGATACCGACCAGCATCGGCACATCTGCGGGTGCGAGCGGTGCATCTTGTGGGATTAGCGGCTTTGAGGTGATCGGTGTCTGCGATCGTGCAGCGGCTGCGCGCGGGACGATTCCGTCATGTGGTTTTTGCCACCGGCATGGGCATGCGCCGCGCGCGGAACCTCGCCGCGCCGGCCACTGAACCGCTTGAGCGCGTCGAAGCACTCCAGGGGGAACCGGCGGCCTTTCTGCGATGGCTCTTTCGCCGGGGCGGGCTGGATGTGAACCAGTATCGTCCGGAGACGCTCAACCGCCGGCTCCCCGCGTGCCTGCGTGCTCTGCGGACGTCCGACGTGAGGGAGGCGCGCGAGCTCATCAACTCCAGTCCCGAGCTCACCGTCACCGCGCTCAGCGCGCTGGTGATTGGCGTGACTTCCTTCTTCCGCGACGCCGCTACTTTTGACGAATTGACCTATCATGTCCTCCCCTCGCGCAAGCACAGCCGAAGCGCTGCCCTGCGCATCTGGAGCGTCGGGTGCTCAGACGGGGCTGAACCTTATTCAATTGCCATTCTCCTCGCAGAGCTGGATCGCCTGGAAGGCGCGACCATCCTGGGCACCGATTGCCGTGCCGACGCCGTCGTCTGCGCCCGCGAAGGCTTATACGATGATCATGCCGTGCGGGATGTCCCACAGGTCTGGCTCGAAAAATACTTCAAAAAGGAGCGAGGGCACTGGCGTCTTTGCCAGCGCGTGCGCGACGCGGTCCAGTACCGCACCGCGGATATGACCCAGATCACGGAACCGGGAACGTGGGATGTGATCCTCTGCCGCAACGTCTGCATGTACTTCAAGCCCGAGTGCGCGGGAAGAATGTGGGAACGGTTCGAGAGTTCGCTCACTCCCGGTGGATTCCTCGTCTTGGGAAAAGCGGAGCGCCCCACCGGCACCAAGCGCCTTTCCGGCGTCGGACCGTGCATTTACCGCCGCGATCGAGGATGAGGATGACCACCAACGACAACAGCCGAAAGTGGTTCTTCGCACTGTCCATCGCGGTGATGGTTGTCGTGTCTATTTTTGAATGGACCTGGCCGGCGAACTACTTCTGGTCCTACGGGTTCACACTGGCGGTCGTGCTGGCGGCGGGAACGCGCAGCAAAATCTGGATCTGGATCCTGTGCGGCTTGAGCCTGATTCTGACCTATGTTGACGCCGCGTACGGTCCCCCCTCGACGTTCCCACAGGCGCCGGTCTATTTTAACCGCTCGATCGGCGCCGGCGCGCTGCTGCTGATGACGATCGTCGTCACCGCATTTATGCAATTGCGGACCAGCATCGAGCAGGCCCGTTCCGATGCCGAAGCGCGCAACCGCGACCTGGAGCTGCGCGAAGAAGAAATCGCCCGCCAGAACGAAGAGCTCCAGAGCCAGAGCGAAGAGCTTGAGCGCCAGAGCGAAGAGCTGCGGGTTGCCAACGAAGAGCTGGCCCAGCGCGAGAGCATGCTGGAGACGATGCTCGATCTCTCCCGCGCCCTCACGGTGGAGCTCACGCAGGGCCAGATCATGGAGCGCATCTGCGAGACGCTCTGGCACCTGATCAACGGCGCCGACTCCGCCACCGCTATCCTCCTCAAGGAGGGGGACGACCTGAACGTCAAGTGCCACTACGGCTTTGGCGCTGAAGGCATTTCAGCCGAGCCGGTGCCTTACCGGGATTCCTTTGCATCGCTGATCATCTCCCAGATGCGCAGCGGCTACGTTGAAGATCTTTCCCTCCGCCCGGACCTGAAGTTTCCTCGCCCCGCCAGCGGCGAACCGATGCAGGCCATCCTCGCCGCGCCGCTGCTGGTTCGCGGCCGCGCCGTCGGAACACTGGAAATCTACAGCCGCGTCAAACGCTCCTGGAGCGAAGAGCAGGTCGCCCTGGCCGAATCCCTCGCGGCCCAAGCCGCCATCTCTCTCGAGAACGGCATGCTCTTCGAGGAAGTCGAGCGCGAGCGCGGCCGGCTTGGCACCGTCCTTCGCGCCGTTCCGTTTGGCCTGCTCATCTGCGACGAGAACTGCACCAACATCCGCGCCAACCCCGCGGGCGCCGCCATGCTCAGCGTCCCCGTCGACACGTCGATGAGCTCAACCGAGGCGTTCAGCCACATCACCGCCATCGAAGGTGGCCGCACGCTCGCCATCGACGAACACCCCATCGTGTTGGCTGCCCGCCACGGTAGAGAGACCCACGGGCAGGAATCGGAATGGATCCTCCCCGGCGGCCGGCGCATCCACGTCCTCATCAGCGCCGTCCCCGTCCGGGAGCGCGACGGCAACGTCATCGGCGCCGTCTCCGTCAAAGCCGACATCACCCAGATGAAGCTTCTCCAGCGCGAGATCGACCTGCGCCGCCGCGAGGCGGAGGAAGCCAACGTCCGTAAGACCCGCTTCCTCGCCGCCGCCAGCCACGACATCCGCACCCCCGCCAACGCCATCTCACTGCTGGCCGAACTGATCAAGCGCACCGCCGAAAACCCCTCGCTCATCGGCGAAACGCGGCAGCTCGCCTCCGAGCTCCACGCCTCCAGCCTCTCGCTGGTCGACCTCGTCACAAACGTCCTCGACGTCACCCGCTTCGATACCGACAAGCTCGAGCTTCGCGAGAGCGATTTCCCGCTGGGCGCGCTCGTCGAGGAAGAAGTGCGGCAGGCCATGCCCCTTGCCGAAGCCAAGAAGATCAAGCTCGCCGCTGACCGCGTGAACCCGCCGGTCTGGCTCCGCGCCGACCGCATCAAGCTCGGTCGCATCGTCGGCAACCTCCTCAGCAACGCCATCAAGTTCACCGACGAAGGCAACATCACCCTTTCCGCCGGTCGCACCGAAGATGGCGGCATCGTCATCTCCGTCACCGACACCGGCGTCGGCATCGCGCCCGAGCACCTCGGCAAGATCTTCGACGAGTTCTACCAGATCTCCGATCCCAGTCGCTCCAAGGGCTCCGGCCTCGGCCTGGCCATCAGCAAACGCCTCGTCGAAGCCATGGGCGGCGAGATTCGCGTCGCCAGCGAGCATCGCAAGGGCAGCACCTTCGCCGTGATCCTTCCGGCCTCTGTGGTGATCCCCCGCGCTGAAGCCGCCGTCACCGCACGCTAGGAGCTGCCGTGAGCGTTTCCCCCCGCGTCATCATCCGCGCCACCGGCTCATGGCGCCCGCAGGACGTCATCACCCACACCGTCGAATCGCAGCGCAAAATCCTCCCCGAAGTCGATGCCATCATCGATGAGTCCTGGGCGAACGCCCGCGCCACCCTCGGCGACAAACTCTTCGATGGTCCCATGCGCCGCATGGAAAAGTGGTCCGCAGGCAAGCAGCTCGAGCTCTGGCTCTCGTGCACCAGCTACAAGCCCTTCCTTGGCACCAACCTCCAGCACGCCCACCTCGCTGACCGCTTCGGCCCTGAAGTCCTCGCTAATGGCATCGGGCTCAGCGCCGCGCTCCAAACCCGCGACAACTTCCTCCTCTTCGGCCAGCGCAACAACAGCGTCGCCTACTATCCCAACCGCATCCACCCCTTCGCCGGCTCCCTCGAATCGATCAACATCTTCCACGACATCCTCCGCGAACTCCGCGAAGAACTTTCCCTCCAGCCCCACAACATCGAAGACATCCGCTGCATCGGCATCGTCGAAGATCCCTCCCTTCGCCAGCCTGAAATTGTGTTCCACGTTCAATCGGGCCTCACGCAAGCAGAAATTGAAGCTCGCCTGGACGAGAAAGAGCACGAAGCCATCATCGCCGTGCATGTCGATCGCGCGGAGCTGGATCGCGCCATGGCAGGTCCGCGCTTCACCCCCGTCGGCGCGGGTGTCCTTCAACTGGTGCGCGATCTCGCAGCACCGACAGGGCTCAATGAACGTTGACTCTTGCCGTGGCATGGACCTCTCGCCCATGCATCCCTTTCAGTTGCTCAAAATGAACGCCCCTCGTACTGTTCCCGCACCACCATGACCCTCGCCCACGATCTTCAATTCGCCACCGAACTTGCCCGCAGCGCCGGCGCGCTCATCCTCGATCACTACGGCAAAGTCGAGCGCCTCACCAAGACCCACTCCGCCGCCACCGACGAAGCCGTCACCGAAGCAGATCGGGCCAGCCAGCGCCTCATCGTCGCCGGCCTGCGCCGGCGTTTTCCGGGTGACGGTTTGATCGGCGAAGAATCCGAAACCGGTGAATCGATCACTATGGAATGTCCTGATCCCATGGGCCGCAACTGGGTCATCGATCCCATCGACGGCACCAACAACTTCGTCTCCGGCCTGGGCGCCTTCGCCGTCTGCATCGGGCTGCTCGACAAAGGCATGCCTGTCCTCGGCATCGTCTACGATGTCACGCGTGATCAGATGTACACCGCCGCCAAAGGCGAAGGGTGCTGGCTTGGCTCCAAGCGCCTTCACGTTCCGCAAGACGCCCTCTCCCCCAGCTCTTTGGTCATGTCCACCAGCAACCTGCTGGACAAGACCGGCCGCTGCCCCAAATGGGCCAGCAACTTCCTCGGCCAGACCATGTGGAAGATGCGCATCCTCGGCTCCGCGGCGCTGGAAGCCACGATGGTCGCCGCCGGCGTCGCCCACGCCGCCATCACCGTCAACGGCAAACTCTGGGACTGCGCCGCCCCCGCCGCCCTGGTGCTGGAAGCTGGCGGCGTGATCACTGATTTCGAAGGCGCCCCCATCTTCCCCTTCAATCTCCGCAATTACGCCGGCGCCAAAGTCCCCTTCCTCGCCGCCGGCCCCCAAGCGCATGCCGAACTCCTCCACCAGATCCAGTCCAACCCGTAATAGATCAACCCGCGCTTGATTAACCACCCCTAAGACCCCGCCGATAAACGCACAAGAGAGACTGTGCGCCCACGCTTGTGCCATGGGCAGCCCAAGGTTGTCTTTGCGTGGCATGGGCGTCTCGCCCATGCATCCGGTTTTGTAAGGGTGAACTTGTCCGCCTTCGTCGCCGAAATTGACCTGTCCCAGCCCCTCGCGGACATCCATCCGCGCCCGCACCACCGCGCCGTTTGGTCCCTGGTCAAGTTCAACCGACAACCCCTGGGCTGGATCAAAATCCCCCGCGCCCGCTTCGGCCGAACCCTCACACCCGACATCCAGCGCTCCGCCATCTCCGAGAAGCTCTCCCTCCACATCATCGACGCCTGCAACAACCGCTCCTTCGAAGATCTTGCGTCGCCCCACACCCCCGGCATCTCCGTCGTCGTCTGCACGCGCGAGCACCCCGACCAGCTCCAGCGCCAACTCCGCTCCCTCGCGAAGCTCGACTACCCCAACTTCGAAATCCTCGTTGTCGACAACGCCCCGCGCACAACCCGCACGCGCGCCGTCTGCGACAAGTTCCCGAGCGTCCGCTACACCCTCGAGCCCCGCAAAGGCCTGGACTACGCCCGCAACGCCGGCTGGCAAGCCGCCACCAAGGAAATCGTCGCCTACACCGACGACGACGCCACCGTCGACCCCCACTGGCTCAGCGCCCTGGCCGACAATTACCGCGAAGCCGACGTGGAATGCGTCACCGGCTGCACCTTCCCCATGGAGCTCGAGACCGAAGCCCAGGAGCTGTTCGAAAAATACGGCGGCATGCAGCGCGGCTTCGCCCGCCGCAAGTATCGCCCCGGCACCTGGAACGACTTTTTCCCCCTCGGCTCCGGGCGCTTCGGCGCTGGCGTCAACCTTTCGCTTCGACGCAGCACGCTCCAGCGCCTCGGCGGCTTCGACCCCGCCCTCGACTGCGGCTCTATCGCTCGTGGCGGAGGTGATCTCGATATCATGGCCCGCGTCATCACCACCGGCGGCTCGCTCATTTATGAGCCCCGGGCTCTGGTCTGGCACCAGCACCGCGTAACCATGGACGCGCTCCGCCAGCAGATGTTCGACTACGGCTGGGGCTTCGTCTCTTACGTCATCAAGCAATCGCGAGATCTGGAGATGGGCAACCGCGCCATGAAGATGCTCCGCCGCTGGACGCGCTTCTGGGGCATCAACCGATTCAAGGAAAATCTCAAGCTCGCGATCTGTCTCCGCGAGCATTTCCCCCTCCACCTCATTGTCCTCGAAGTCGCCGGCGGAATCCTTGGCCTCGCCGCGTACGAGCGTTCCGTCCGCAAAGTGCACAGCGATACGCGACGCTACAAAGAGCGCGGCATCCACAAGGCGGCCGCGTGAAAATCCAACTCGAACAAATCGACCTCCTCCAGCCTTGGCCCACGCTGAAGCTCAAGCCCGGCTACCGCGCGATGAACGTCCTCGTCCGCATGGGTGATGCCCCCGTCGGCGAAATCATGGCCCGCCCGGTACGCAAGCGCATCCTCACGCACCGCCGCCTCAAGCGCCGCATCGCCCGCAAGCTATCTTACGAAATCATCCAGCACCTCACCCGCGAAGCGATGTCCGCCGGCCCCGCAGAGCTCACCAGGAACACCAACGTCTCCCGAGGCCTCCGCCTCGCCGGCAAAGATTGGTTCTTCACCAAGCGCTTCGTCCACGATGAAGTGCTCGATCCCGCAGGCCTGCGCGAACCCTTCCGCACCTGGGTCACCCAAGGCCAATCCCGCACCACCTTCGCCTGCCCTCCCGTCACCGTCGTCGTCTGCACGCGCGATCGCGCCCAGCAGCTCGAAGGGTGCATCAAGAACCTCCTCGCCCTCGACTACCCCAACTACGAAATCCTCATCTGCGACAACAGCGAAGATCACATCCCCACCTTCGACGTCTGCGAGCGCCTCGGCGTCGACTACGTTCGCGAACCGATCGCCGGCCTCAGTCGCGCGCGCAACCGCGCCCTCAAGACCGCCCGCACCCGCTGGGTCGCCTTTACCGATGACGATTGCCGCCCCGAGAAGAACTGGCTCAAGGAGCTCGTCCGCCCGCTCCAGGATTCCCGCTGCCGAGCTGTCTGCGGCCTCGTCCGCGCCGCACAGCTCGAGAACTCCGCGGAGATCACCTTCGAAATCTACGGCGGCCTCGGTCGCGGCTACTACGAGCAGTGGTACGACAAAACCTGGCTCGACTCCTCCAAGACCAAAACCCCGCCCACCTGGCATATCGGCGCCGGCGCCAACATGCTCGTCGACCGCCACCTCGTCCTCAAGCTCGGCGGCTACGACATAGACATGGGCCCCGGCGGCGTCGGTGGCTGCGGCGAAGACACCCTCGTCTTCTTCCAGATCCTCAAGCAGAACTTCTCCATCCACTACCAACCGGGCGCGCTTGTCCACCACTACCACCGCTCCAGCGACAGGGCCTTACGCAAGCACATTCATTCCTACGCCGTAGGACACGCCGCCTATCTCTGGCACCTGATCTTCCGCTATGCCGAATATCGCGCAGCTATCCGGCTGTTCGCTCATCTGCCTCACTGGTTCATCAAGAGCTGGCGCCATGGTGTCCGCGCGAAGACCCCATACCCGCACAACCTGGTCTGGGAAGAACTCGCGGGAACTCTCAAAGGTCCAGTTCAATACACCATCTTCAAAGCACGCCGTGCGCTAAACGCGCTCCTGCACCAAGCCCGCGGATTGCAATCCGCGGGAAAACGCCCCGCACCCACAATGAGGTACGGAGTCACTGAAAAACCCGCACAACCCCCGCATGACGACAATAGCCAAAAGCTTCCGCGAGTTGCCTGAGTATTCTCAGGTCCTCGCCAACCTCGTCCTCCGCGACCTCAAGGTGAAATACCAGTCGCGCGGCTTAGGCTTCGCCTGGTCCCTCCTCCATCCTGCCGCCCTCCTGCTCATCTGGTACACCGTCTTCCACCGCACCGGATTGATGCGCGCGACGATGCACAACTACTGGGCGTACCTCCTCTCCGGCATGCTCGTCTTCCAGTTCATCTCCAGCGCGATCATCGACGGCTCCTGGTCCATCCGCCGAAACGCCGGCATCGTCCGCAAGGTCTACCTGCCGCTCGAGATCCTCGTCATCGCCGCCGTCACTGTGAAATTCGTCGAGTTCCTCTTCCAACTCGTCGTCGCGCTCGTCCTCCTCGCGTTCCTCCACACAGCCGACACGGGCGCATCGTTCTCCGTTCTAAAAACAATCATCGTCCTTCCCGCCGCGCTGATCCTCTCGTACCTCCTCGCCCTCGGCCTCGCCCTGCCCCTCGCCGCCTGGTGCGTGATTTATCGCGACCTCGACCACCTCGTCGGCCTCGCACTCACCGCGCTGATCTACCTCACCCCCGTCTTCTGGGCCACCGGAATGATCAACCTGAACGACTACGCGCTGCTCGTCGCGCTCAACCCGATCGCCGACCTCCTCGCCCTCTTCCAAGGCCCCATGTACTGGGGAACCTGGCCCACCAACCCCGCCGTCGGCGGCAACGCAACCAACACCTGGTTCATCGCCATTGGCTTCGTCGCGCTGATCTTCACCGCCGGCTGGCTGCTCTTTACCCACTCCAAGCGCTTCCTCGCGGAGGTCGTATGATCGCCCCTCTCGAAGCCCTCACTCAGCAGATGATTCCCGGCCTGCGCTGCCGCGTTCCGGCAATTGAGTGCGTCAAGGTCTGGAAGCAGTACTACTTCCACCAGCACCGCCCGCGCAAGATCAAGGATGCACTCTTCGAAATGATCGGCGGCCGCGCCCGCGACGCGCGCGACGCCGTCTGGGCCCTGCAAAGCTTCTCCCTCACCGTCTACCCGGGCGAAACCGTCGGCGTCGTCGGTCACAACGGCTCCGGCAAATCCACTCTCCTCAAACTGCTGTCGAAAATCATCCAGCCTACGACTGGCCACGTCCACATCAGCGGCCGACTCAGCGCCCTGATCGAGCTCGGCGCCGGCTTCTGCGAAGACCTCACCGCCAAGGAAAACGTCTACCTCGCCGCCAGCTTCCTGGGGTTCAACAAGCGCGATGTCGACCAGATGTACCCAGGCATCGTCGACTTCAGCGAACTCTCCGACCACATGGAAACGCCGGTGAAGTATTTCTCCTCCGGCATGCAGGCCCGCCTAGGCTTCTCCATCGCCATCAACGTCAACCCCGACATCCTCCTCATTGATGAGATCCTTGCGGTGGGGGATGCAGACTTCCAACCCAAGTGCAAAGCCGCCATCAAGAACTTCCAGCACCAGGGCAAAGCCATCCTCTTCGTCAGCCACGACCTCTCCGCCGTCCACGACCTCTGCACAAGGGTCATCTGGATGAAAGAAGGCAAGATCGCCGCCGACGGCCCTCCAGCTCAAACCCTAGACACCTACCTCGAACACTACTGGCCCGGCTGCACCGCCCACAAGAGCTTCGCCAAACTAGCCAGCTAACGCGGGTCTTCAGCGTGGCATGGGCGTCCCGCCCATGCATTACCCTTAAGCATGGGCGGGACGCCCATGCCACGGGTGAATTTCATTTCACCTGAAACCGGTTGCGACCCCCACCCCGCCGCATAAACTTACGCATCTATGTCGTCCCTGTCCTTCAATATCGCCCCCATTCTCGAAGGCAAATCCCGTCTCACCGACGCCCAGGCCCTCGAGCTCCAGGCCAGTGCCTCGCTCCACGACCTCGGCCAATGGGCCCACGCCGTCGCCCAGCGTCTCCACCCCGAGCCGTACCGCACCTACGTCATCGACCGCAACATCAACTACACCAACGTCTGCACCGCCAAGTGCACCTTCTGTGCCTTTCGCCGCGACCACGAAGATGAAGACGCCTACACGCTGGACCACGAAGCCATCGCCGCCAAGATCCGTGAGTTAGTCTCTATCGGTGGCACCCAGATCCTCATGCAGGGCGGCATGAATGACGCCCTCCCCCTCTCCTACTACGAAGACCTTCTGCGCTTCATCAAGAAAGAATTCCCCACGGTCCACATCCACGCCTTCAGTCCGCCCGAATTCGTCGAGTTCGAGCGCTTCTTCAACATGGACGTGCGCGACATCATCCGCCGCCTCAAAGCCGCCGGCTTAGGCACCATCCCCGGCGGCGGCGGCGAAATCTTTGCGCCGCGCGTTCGCAGAAAAATCGGTCTCGGCAAATGCTCCGGCGACGACTGGCTCCGCGTCATGCGCGTCGCCCACGAAGAGGGCATGAACACCAGCGCCACGATGCTCATCGGGCACATCGAATTCGTCCGCGAGCGCATCGCCCACATGTCCGCCCTGCGCGACATGCAGGACTACGCGCTGTCGCTCCGGGTTCCGGGTTCCGGGTCCAGGGTTCCGGACATCCAGCAACGTCGGCCCGAAGTCTTCGCCTCTTCCCCGACACACGAAACCCGAAACCCGAAACCCGGTTCCTACACCGCCTTCATCCACTGGCCCTTCCAACGAGAAAACACCCCCCTCGGCCGCGCCAAGGAATGGGACCCGCAATCCCACGGCCCCTTCGACGACAGCACCCACGAAGACATCCTCAAAGGTCGCGTCGTCAGAATGGCCGGTGCCGACGAATACCTCCGCACCCTCGCCATCGCCCGCCTTTACCTCGACAACTTCCCCTCCCTCCAATCCTCCTGGGTCACCATGGGGCCCAAGGTTGGCCAGCTTGCCCTCTTCTTTGGCGCCAACGACATGGGCTCCGTCATGATGGAAGAAAACGTCGTGAGCGCCGCCGGCACCACCTATAAGCTCAATGAACGCGAAATCTGTCGCCTCATCCGCGACGCTGGCTGGATTCCCGCGCAGCGCGACCAGTACTACAACGTCTTAAAGCTTCATGAGGGCGCAGACGCCCCCGACCTCACACCCCTCGACCACCCGCCGATGCGCGAGGTAAAGCGCCTCGACAAAAACTTCATCGGAAAGGCGCCTGGCCTCGACGATGGCCAGGACCGCAGTGTCACCGTCCAACTCCCGATCCTCGGCGACGCCCGATAATCTGAATAATCCTCTCCCTCTCCCCGTAATCGGGGAGAGGGCAAGGGAGAGGGGCCTGCACCAAACTTCCCGCGCGCTTCACCATCACGAAAAATATCATTGCCCGCCGATATCACTTCAGCGAATCTGGGCCGGCTGTAACGCCGCAGATGTTTGCGTCGTCCATTGTCGCGACGGCAATGGGGCCGTCCCACTTCAACTCAGGGAGCAGGAATCGTGAACACGCGCAACTTTTCTCGCCACTCGCGCGCCAACCGGTGCGCCATCGAATCTCTCGAATCCCGAACGCTCATGGCCTTCGGTCAAACCGACACCACCTTCGGCGTCGCCGGCCACGCCATCACGCCTTTCACCAATCCTTCATCCACACCCGAGATCCGCGAGATCCATCTCGCCGGCGGCGCGATCGTCGCCGCGGGTCCTGGCGGCATCGCCAAGTACACCAGCGCCGGCCAACCAGACACCTCCTTCGGCTCCAGCACGGGTAAGGTCAAACTTCCCAACGTCACCTTCACCGACATGGAGGTCGACTCCTCCGGCCGAATTTACGTCCTCGGCACTGGATCGGCCGGCATCCTCGTCCTCCGCTACACCGCCGCCGGCGCGCTCGACACCTCCTTCGCCTCCGGCGGAACCGCCCTCGTCACCACCAACACCAGCGGCAAATCGTTCTCCCCGCAGGCCCTTCAGGTCCAATCCGACGGCAAGATCCTCGTTGGCGGCATCTACACCACCGACAGCGGCAACTCCAGCAAAGCCCGAATCTACCGCCTCGGAACCAACGGCGCCGGCGACACCTCCTTCAACTCCAGCGGAATCCTCGATATCCAGCTTGGCGCCGGAAACTTCCTCACGCCCACCATCCAGGACACCGTCACTGACATCCTCGTCCTCGCCGATGGCAAGATCCTCGTCATGGGCGGCTCGCGCAACTACGCCCCCAGCTTTAACGACCCCGACACCGGCGACTACGTCGATGCGACCTTCGGCGACAACGTCTTCGCCGCCGCCCGCATCAACACCAACGGCACCCTCGACACCACCTATGGCAGCAGCGGCGTCGCCCGCGCCACCTACGCCACCGGCAAAGACACCAACCTCCCGAGCGCTTCTGCCGCTCTCCCCGACGGCACCTGCGCCATCGCCGCCAACGACGACAACGAGGCGCTTAAGGTCGCGCAGTTCAACTCCAGCGGCGCCGTCGCCTTCAACAAATCCGCCGAACTCGGTAACGAGTTCGGCTCACCCACCGATATGGCCGCCAAGGGGGACGGCCGATGGATCATCCTCGGCAACAACGGCGCTCGCCCCTACGGCTTGCAGATGATCCAGGTCACCACCAGCGGCGTCTTCTCCAACGTCACTTACACCGACGACACCGACAAAGACACCGTCGACATCTCCGGATCCACCGGCGCCATCGCCATTGCTTCCGACGGCGACCTCCTTGTCGGCGGCTCCACCGGCGACAGCACCCTTGCTTTCGAACTCGGCAAGTTCGACGAAGGCAGCGCCAATGCGCCGCGTCCCGACGAATTCGTCAACGCCCGCGCCAACAAGATCTTCCGCGACGCCCTCGGCGGGATTCACCTGGCCTACTTCGATGCCGCCGCCAAGGTCCTCAAGTACGCGTATCGCGCGCCCAACGGCCTGTGGGAAGCGCCTGTCACGGTCGACGGCACCGAGAACGCCGGCCAGTACGTCGCCATCGGCGCCGACGCCAAGGGCAACCCGGGCATCGCCTACTTCGAAGGAACCCACGGCGACTTCAAGTTTGCCTACAAGACAGCCAACGTCTGGAAAACCGAAACCGTCGAAGGCGCCGGCTCGACCGGTCTTTACCCCGCGCTCAAGTTCGACAACTCCGGCCGCCCCACGGTCCTCTACTACAACAAGAGCAAGGGCGATGCGAAGTTCGCCGTCCGCAACATGACTACCAACACCTGGGCCTTCGAGACCGTTCAATCGAAGAACAACGTCGGGCGCTCTGGCGATCTTCAGGTTGATCCGACCACGGGCCGCTTCGCCGTCGTCTATACCGACAGCACCACCGGCGGCATCAACTACGCGCTGCACCAGAAGGGCGGCAAGTGGTCTATCGGTCAAGCCGCCACCACCGTTGGCGGCGCGGACTTCCTCTCCCTCAGCTACACCTACTACGGACGCAAGCCTGCCATCGCGTACTACGACGCCAACCGCGCGGACGCGAAGCTCACCACGCAGAACTCCGCCGGCACCGGCTGGACGACCCGCGTCCTGGCCACCAAGGGCAAGGTCGGTCTCTATAACTCGCTCTTCTATGACAGCGAAGGCGCCCACCTCTACACCTATGACAAGTCGAACGATCAGCTCCTGCTGATCGACGACAACCCCTCCGGACTCACCGCCACCGCCATCGTCAAGAGCGCCGGCAACTACGCCAACGCCTTCTCCAACAGCTCCGTCGCCGACGTCTCTTACTACGACGCCGTCAACGGAGTCCTTAAGGTCCGCGGCGCTCCGGTCCGGGCGACAAACTGAGCAAAGCTTAACGCTCAGCGCGATGGCAACGTGCACAGCAGCCAGCGCCCACGGATATCGCTCCGTGGGCGCTTCGTTTTTGCTACAGCGCCCGTTCTCGATGGACGTTTGTGATGTAATGACACATGCGGCGCCGTCGTCTTTCGGTGGATGCGGGTCTTGTCGCCCTGAGCCTATGATGCGAACGATGTTGGTTGAACTCCTTGAGTCGCGACAGCTCTTCGCCTTCGGGCAAGTCGTGAGCTCCTTCGCAGATCAAGGTCACGCCATCGCGACGTTTCCCTCCGCCACCGCCGCTCCGCTGGTGCAGGAACTGTCCGTCGTCTCCGGCAAAGTCATCGCCGGTGGAAATGCGGGACTGGCGCAGTACACCAGCGCGGGAGAATTCGACTCCTCCTTCGGCACATCCGGGCGCGCCGTCTTCCCGGGCGGGTTTGGGTTCAAGGCGCTCGCATCGGATCCGTCCGGCAATCTCTATTGCCTCGGAACCTCCGCCGGCAAAACCGTACTTCTCCGCTACACCTCGGCCGGCGATCTTGACGCCAGCTACGCGAGCGGCGGACAAGCCCTCGTCACCTCCTCCTCGACGTTCGCGCCTCAAGCCGTCGCGGTTCAACCGGACGGAAAAGTGCTCATCGCCGGCATCGTCAAGGACACCGAGACCAACTCCACGCGCGTGCGCGTGTATCGCCTGAACAGCGACAGCTCGCCCGACACGAACTGGGGCACGAATTCCTCCGCCGGCTTCCAGCTCGGCACGACCAACCTCCTCGCGCCGAATCTTGAAGACAGCATCGCCGGAGTTGCCATTCTCTCTGACGGCAAGCTGCTCGTCGGCGGCGGTTCCAAGAGCTACGCGCCAGGCGGGTTCGACCCGACCACAGGAATCACCACGCCTTTTGCTTATGGCGCAGCGATGTTTGCAGTCGCGCGGCTGAACCTGGACGGCACGCTCGACACCACCTACGGCACAGGTGGCATCGTCCGCTCGCAATATGCCAACGGCACCAAGTCCGTTGCCCCAACCGCCTTCGCGGTCCACCCCGATGGCACCGCGGGACTGGCCACCAGCGACGCCGCTGACGGCCGCCTCATCGTTGGTCTGTTCTCGCCTGCCGGTCAGCTCTACATCAACAAAGAAGCCGACCCGGGTTACGAGTTCCGCAATCCCACGGACATGGTTGCGCACGCCGATGGCCGCTTCTTCATCGTCGGCTCCAACCCCGCGCGGAGCGCCGCGGCGCAGGTGGCGTACGTTAATGCGCAGGGTGTCTTCTCCAACATCATCTACACCGCCGACAACGACCCTGACACCATTGATGTCGCCGGCGGCGATGCCGGTCAGATCGCGGTCGCCGACGATGGAAACCTGCTCGTCGCGGGGCAGTCGACCGAACCGCCGCTGGGGTACGCGATGGAGAAAATCGAGCCCGGCTCGGCTGAATCTCCGCGACCTGATGAATTCACCAGCGCCCGAGCCAATGACATCTACCGCGACCGCCTGGGCGGCTTGCACGTCGCCTTCTACGACGCCGCCACCACAACGCTGAAGTACGCGTACCGCTCCCCGAGTGGCTTGTGGGACGAGCCGATCACCGTCGACGCCGCACCAAACGCAGGCCAATATCTCTCCATCGCCGCCGACCGCAACGGCCGGCCGGGCATCGCCTACTTCGACGGATCCAGCGGGGATCTTAAGTTCGCCTTCAAAGACGGCGCGTCGTGGAAAACCGAAACCGTCGACTCGCGCGGCTCTGTCGGTCTCTACCCTTCCATGCTGTTCGACGATCTTGGCCGGCCCACCGCGGTCTACTACGACAAGAGCCACGGGGATCTCAAGTTCGCCGTCCGCGACATGTCCACTGGCGGCTGGCGCTTCGAAGTCGTCCAGCGCACCGGCGACGTTGGTCGAAGCAGCTCGCTGGCCATCGATCCGGTGAGCAACCACTTCGTGGTGGCCTACGTCGACTCGACGAAGAAGCAGATCATCTGGGCGCGCCACCGCAAGGCGAACAAGTGGGGCTACATGGTCGCAGCCTCCACCAAGGCCGGCGCTGACTATCTTTCGCTCGCGTACACGAAGAACTCGAAACAGCCGACCATCGCGTTCTATGACGCCAATTCCAGCGATCTCAAACTCGCCGGTTTCGGCGGAAAGACCTGGGCCGTCCGCACGCTGCTGTCTAAGGGCAAGGTCGGCCTTTACAACCAGCTCGCCTACGACGCCAGCGGCGCCACAATTTACACGTACGACAAGACCAACGACCGGCTGATCCTCGTGCGCGACGGCTATCAGGGGCTGACCTCGACTGCTCTCCAATCCTCGGCGGGCAAATACCTCAGCGTCTTCTCCAACGGGTCGGTTGCCGACATGGCGTACTTTGACTCGAAAGACGATCTGCTCAAGGTTCGCTCCGCGCCGACCTCCTGACGGCGTGGGTGGGGGCGAAGGGAGAGGCACGAGGGAAGCGGTTTGCGGACCTCCTGAAAAGTG
>DASVUC010000124.1:0-114882 GCA_036387255.1 Tepidisphaeraceae bacterium
AAATCCCCCGCACCCGAAACGGCCCACGCTCCACCGACCGCGTCAACGTCCGCTCGCTCACCCCCAACTTTCGCGCCAGTTCCTTCTTCCTCGAATAAGGCCGATCCATATACACCGGCCGCAACAACCACCGCACCATCTCCGCATCCACCGTGATCTCATGCCCCAACTCGCATCGCTGCCCCGCGAGCCGCAAATGATCTTCCCGTTCCCTCCACGAACTCCCCAGCATCGAATCAATCCGCTGATCCGAAGCCCGCACCACCAAACACCACGCCCGCGGACAAGCCCGAGCCATCTTCGACTTCCGCCGCGCCAGCCTCCGCTCCAACTCCTCCCCATCCGAAAGCACCCACCCCTTCACCCGCTCCCACCCCTCCACCACCAAATCCGTCAACTCATGCATCCCACCCTCCCCTTTGAGTTCCTGAAATCTCAGATCCTGAAATCTCAGATCCTGAAATCTGACATCCTGAAATCTGACATCCCCATTCGACCCCAGCCCCAGTACGTATCCGTTAGGATAACCTCCGTCAACAACATTCCCCGCCTTCCTCCATTCCACCACCCTGTATGTCGAAGTAGTCCCTCTTCACACAAGGCTCACCCTTTTACACCATCCCATAATCTCGCACTTCATCTATGGCCTCTACTCTGTCACAAACCCCCTCGTGCTTCGGTGCCGAACCTGTGCTATATTCCAGCCACTTCACCCGTACGTGGGGGAACTTAAATGCGAAAACGCCGGATCTCTCCGCTCGTCGTCGCTTGCGCGGCCACGCTTCCCTGCGCTGCGAAAGCCGCGACACAAACCGCTATTTGGAATGGCGGTGACCACACATGGGACTCGCCGATGTACTGGACTCCGGCGGTCGTTCCCGTCAATACATTGCAAGAAGAATTCGACGTCAGCATCGATGGTAAGTCCGATTCTTCCATCGTGTCCTTGGACAGCCCAAGCTATCGCTCATTCGCGATTCGTTCCCTTCGCATCGATGGCGGCGATGGCCTTCGAATGACCTCCACCACGCTCGCCCTCACAAATGCCTTGACTGTCAACGGCTTCTTCGAAGTCGCAGGCGCCACCGTTTCTTTGCCCGCGGGCGCGACGATTTCGGGTACCGGAAGAATCTCCACGACCGGTACCAACGGCAGGATTCTTTCAGCCGGGGGCGCTCTGACCATCGGCTCGGGAATCACCATCAGCGCCATCGGCGACTATCAATCGCCCCACACCTACGTCGGTTCCGCCAGTTATCCCCTGATCAGCAATGGCGCCATTACAGCTGCCGATCCATTCACAGTCGTCACTGCCGCGGGATCCACGTTTACGAACAACGGCTCAATCAACATAGCCAATCAGGCAACGGTCGAAATCAATACGACGATCCAGCAGCTCTCCGATTTGGGCACAATCAATAATGCCGGCTCCGGTCTCCTCCGCCTGCTTGGGACGTTGAACAATTCGGGGCGTACGTTCAACCTCGACAATGCAGGCTCGCTGGAAGTGGGCGGAACAATCGTCGGCGGGACCCTCACCTCCAGCGGTTCGACGCAAGTAGTCTTCGCCGCCGCAGGAACTCGGCTGGACAACGTCATCGTCAACGCGCCTGCTCTGGCAAAAGGCACCGTCAAGGTTGTCGCAGGACAGACATTTAGCGGATCGACAAGCCTCAACTTGCTCGGCAGTCTTGTTTCCGAGAGCGGCGCGCTGACCATCGGCGCAGACGCCACTGTTCGAGGAAAAGGCACCATCGGCACCACGACCCAGTCAGTAATTAATTATGGCAATATCTCCGCCGACACCAACGGAGCTACCCTCACCGTCAGCACCTCATCTCTGACTAACCTCGGCACCATCGAGAGTAAGAGCGGCGCGACCGTCGCCCTTGCCGGAACTTATACAACCTCCGGACTTGGCACCATCATCGGCAGCGGTGGGACGCTTCTTCTAGCCGGCACGCTCGACAACACCGGTCAAACTTACACGATGCCCGCGCTGCCCACCCGACTCCGTAACGCCAAAATGGTCGGCGGCACGCTCAGCACCACACCGGGTGCCGACCTCGTCGTGGACCCGAACACGAATGCCACCCTTGACGACTTGGTTCTTAACGGCACCCTCCAGATGCCTTCCAGCGGCAATCTGTACCTGCCCCACGGCATCTCCGGAAATGCCACGATCCTCCTCGGCTCCATCACCGCTAAAAAGATTTCCAGTTCCCCCTCACCCTCCACCGATCCTCTTGTCATCGGCAGCGGCGTGACCATCAAAGGTGGCACTGCTCAAATTGGCTCCAGCATCCAGCCGCTCATCAATCATGGCACCATTCAAGCTGATGGCGCGGCCACTGTCGCATTGAGCGGTTCGTCCATCTTCACCGACGGCACACTCCGGATTCTTCGCAATGGCCTCATGCAGAGTCCCTCGCTCCAGCTTGGAGACAATGCGCGCCTCTCCCTGGACCTCTACTATTTCACCAAGTTGGAGGTGACCGGTAACCTCGACCTCTCCCATGAGGACTATCTCGATCTCACCAACATCACCGGCCCAGGCCCCTACGTCGTCGCCAGCTACACCGGATCCCTCACTGGCGTCTTCGACCACGTCACAGACCGATGCACCGTCGATTACTCCGTACCCCACTACATCACGGTCCGTGCCGTCCCTGAACCGATCTTCCCAACGCTAGCACTTGCCTCGCTGTTCCTCCTCAGTCGCCGGCGCTCGCGCCTGTAGTCGCAAAATCGAGCCCGGATAAGGGGTCGGCCGGATAAGGGGTCGCAAGTTGAACTTCTCCTCAAACCACCCTTAGGCGCCTGATCGACTTGCCACTCCTTTGTATGTCCCGAGCAATAGCACTCAGAGTCGCCATCGCGGCAGCCAAGGGGCGCCCTCGCCGAGAACAGGCACGGGCGGATGGGGAAATGCTGGCCGGTCAATCGTTCGTTGGGACGGGGAGAACGATCATGCCGTGCGGCCGCGAGGGTATAACGTGGTGGCCGTTGAGCGGCCGGCGCCACAAGCGCCAACTTTCGCGATTAGCTTACCCGCCGGCCCAGTCCCGTGCATTGGCGGGTTATGTCGCAGCCGGGCCGCCGACAAGTTTGAACTTAAAGCGCTCGGCGAAATCGGAGGCACAGCCCGCGCAGACCCACCGATATCCGTCGTCCGTGGTGTAGCCTTCGCGCAACACATCCGCAACGCCCTCACGATCCATGAACTTCGCATTGCAGAACTCGCAGTGATCGTGATCCCACCCGGGACGCGTTTCATGCCACGCCCGCCAAAACAGTGTGGCGGCGGACAGGTAGCGTTCCTGCCCCAGCAGACGCCAATCGTCATCTGTGACCTTTTGCGACATAACGGACCGCCGAGCGCGCGCCCGTCTCACGAGGACATACACGCAAAGCACGACGCCGCCGAGGAAGCCGCCGATGTAACTCGCTAAATGTGCCCAAAGGTCTGTCAGAAACGCCACGTGCCGATCTGCGGGGACGCGCGACGCCATTGGCTCAAGGAGCCAGACCCATCTTCGCGTCGCGGCAACGTGCCCCACGACGCCCGCGACTAAAGCCAATACGGCGACGACTGCCAGCATGATCGCCAGCGGTCGAACCAACCGCATCGCGCTGAGTTGTGGCGATGATCCCACGCGCGAGCACAGAGCTAGCGGCACGCCCAAGATCAGGCCGACCCACCACGTTGCGATCACGCCCCAGCCCAATCCCAAAAGCGTTGGATCGTTCGTATCAAAGACCGGCGGGTGCCCGATCGTGAAGTACTCGACACAAATGCGGGCCGTAATCTGATCATGGACGACGCCGTAGAGGACGGCGGCGACGATGCAGAGGAGGATGATCGAGAGAAATCGCACCACCGGTATAACGGGCCAGCATGTCAACGGCCGGCACCGCACCGACCGACATGAATTTACCAGAACGCCAGACGCGGTGCCGGCCATTGCAGCGTTTGGTTATCAGGCGTTTCAGCGCCGCCCCCGCAGTACAAACGGCAGCGAGATCATCACGACACCCACCAGGGTCGTCACGAGCCCGAGCGGGATCATGACGGGACGATGGTGTGCTCGGTAGTCGGTGAAAACGAAAACATAAAGCCAGCGAGTGCCGAGCAAGAGTGGCAAGACCCCGAAACAGGCGACGGCAATCAGAGATCCGTAAGACGTTCGACCGCCATCTTTGGGCGGCGATGCGTAGTCTAGAGGGTTCTTCTCGCCCGTCATCTGTGGAACGCCCGAAGCCAGATAACGTAACGCCAATCAGTGGCCGAGCCGGCCCCGCGCAGGCTCTCGAACCACAAGGAGCTTACCCGCCGGCTCGGTCCGCTGCATCGGCGGGTTAGTCGGCCGGCGGGCCGCGCGCTACTTCGGCCTGGACCGGGTTCGGTACCGCGTGTCGTCGGGTTTCCAGAAGGCGAAGCGACCTGCGGCCACTTCCAGCCGGTTATCGAGTCCCGCGGCACCCAGCACCGTCGCGGCATCATCCGGGTCCGCACAGTCACGGAAGTGCAAGACGTGCTGAGCTGCCGTTACCTCCGCGTAGTGCTTTGCATTGTTCTGCTTCGCGAGTTCGAGCACCTCGGGGCCCGTGCGTGCGACGGAGTGAGTGTGGATGTCGTGGTCGAGCGCGTAAGTCCGAATCCGCCACGTCTGCTCGCCGATCCACCATTGCAGCGTGTCCGGCACGTCATCCGGTCCGTCGAGCGGGCGCTCCACCTCGCCGGTGTAACTGCTCTTCACGGTGAGGATGGCGAGAAGAAGTGTCCCCTGCACGGTCGCTCCGGCCGACTAACGTAATGCCGTTGAGCGGCCGCGGCGGCGCACGCGCGACGCTCACCCGCCAATAAAGTATACCGCCGCCGCGGTCCGCTCCAGCGGCGGGTTATCCCCAGTCCGGCCGGACCACGTAGCCGGTCGGCGGCGCAAGCGACTTCACCGCGCGTGCCGGAGCACGAGTTCCACCGGTTCCCCATTCAGCAGCGCCTCGCTACGGCTCGGCTCCTTGACCAGGCGGTCGCCAACGGCGGCCAGCGTCCACACCGCTTCGCTCACCCCCTCGAGCTTGACTGGCGTGCCCTTGCGATCCCGCACAACCAGGGTAGGGGCGCCGTGGTTGGTCGAACGGTACGTCTCGACGATCACGCCGTCGCAGGACCAAGCCATCTTCTCTGCCCAGGAAACCCGTTGCGTCCACGGGTAAAGCACGCCGAACGCGAGGGGAAGAATCAACAGTCCGATCCAAGAATTGTCGGTCGGCCGCGGCCGATGCGGGTCCGGCATCTTCGCGAGAAAGAGGGCCATCGGCAGCACCATTGCCGCGGCGGCGAACGATCCAATCAGCACCTCGCCCCGCCAGCCGCAATAACGGACTGTGTCCGCGGCCCAAGCGAATCCGGCGACAACCAGCGCCGCGGGCATGAACAACCCCCAGCCCATCCGCCCAACCCATCGAAACGTGGCCGCCGCCAGCAACGCGCCGACGAGGAAAGGCGCAAACATGTTGACGTTCTGAACCAACTCTTCACCGCTCCTGCGGGATAACGGACCAGCATTGAACCGCCGGCCGGGCGCTCGACGGTCTTTCGAATCTCAACGACCGTTCCGCCCGGCCGGGCCGTTCCAGTGCGGGGTTATCCCGCCGGCGGTTGGCCGTTCGGACCATTGCCGAACGTGCCCCAGCCGTCGGGGTGACCGCCGACACGCGCACTCAGTTCGGCCAACTCGTCCTGCACGGCAAGAACGGCTTCATAGGTGGCCAACATCCGCGACGAACATTCGCAAGTCCATGGCAAACTGCATTCGGGACTCTCGTAGATGCTCACTCGATAGCCGAGCTTATACACGACCTCCGCCAACGCCTTCGCTGCCGCCTCGTCGGGTACGGCAACCTGAAAGTTGATGAACATGGGCTTGGACATGTCCGAGCCGTCGTCCGCGACACGTCGAAGTGCGTCACCGTCCGAGTCGTTGGGAAAACCATCGGGCATAGGCGGGATAACGTAGGGCCGTTCACCGGCCGCGGCCGCGCCGGCGACCATTCGAATCAGAGTAAACGTTCCGCGGCCGCGGTCCAGTGCAGCGGCGGGTTATCTCTCCCGCCGCGCGGCCATCAGAGGGCCCACAGAAAAGAGGCGGCGCAGCTCAGGACGCCGACCATAAGACCGACCCGACACAGCGATACACCCGCACCTAGCCTCGCACACGCCGGCCACGCGGCGAACGCGATCCCTTGGACCGCCGGAAGCGCCCAAAACCGGCGATGCAGGACGCCGTAGCCAAACCCACACCCCCAGCTCGGATAGTGGGTCATCCAGTAGGCGTCGGTGATCGCTTCTTTGGCGACGTACAACGACAAGCACATGCAGACCAGGCCGATGGGCACGCCGAGGAGCCGATTCGGCGGCCTCGGAACGTTGGGCGGTGCGTAGTCGAGTGCAGTCGTCACGGGAGAGATAACCTAGTGGCCGTTGAGCGGCCGGCGCCACACCCGCCGACCTCGCAGATGATACTCCCGCCGGTCCGCTCCAGCGGCGGGTTATGCCACGGAGGCACGGTCGGCAACGCGGACCGACTTGCAGTACAACTCTCGATAGCCCGCACTGGTGTTGAGCCGCACGCGGCTCCACTCGCCGCTCTGGCCCACGACGGTCATGTCCAGGATCGCCGGACATCCGAGGAACGGCCCCTCGTAAACCTGATACGCGTAGGCGTCCGCGAACACCAACACGCGCGGTACAAGCTCGTCGCTCCACTCGTCCTGTGGCAGGTCGACCTCCATGGTCAGCGTGTCCGTTGCCGCGTCTTCGATCACGCGCAGCAGGCGGGCATCGTGCACGTAAATGTCTCCACCTATCATACGCGCTCAGGCTGAGTGGCATAACGGACCGACGTTCAGCGGCCGGGCGGGCACCGGCCGGTATTCGAATCACGAGGACCGCGACGCCCGCCCGGCCCGCTGCGAGGGCTGGTTAGTCGCCCGGCCGGGTCACCGGGATATCGCGGACCTTGGCGTGCAGAATAACGCGGAACGGCGCGTCTGCTGGTGCCTGCACCAACCGCTGCAAGTCTGAGAGCGCCGTCTCATCCGGCACTTCGCCATACACGCGCAGGCTAGGATGCGTCATGACGCTCGTCTCGACTCTCGCAAATCGCGGATCGGCCGCCAGCGACGGAGCGATACTTTGGCGGAACGACTCGGCCGCTTTCATCCCTCGCCGCTGAACGCCACCGGGACCCAACGTCTCCGCAAGCAGCAGGATTGCCGCACCGACGACGAGGATGATCAGCAGACGACGCCACATGGAGGCCGACTAGCGAACCGACGTTCAGCGGCCGGGCGGGCACCGGCCGGTATTCGAATCACGAGGACCGCGACGCCCGCCCGGTCCGCTGCAGCGTGTGGTTATGGAGCACCGCCGCTGCCGACGAGAACTACTCGATTGTACCGAGTGGCGTAATCGTCGGCGGCTTTGATCGCTTTCCGCGGGCTAGTGTCGGTCACGTTTGACACGATATTCACGCCCGGCGCGTAGGTCCAATGCTGGAAGCCTGGTGGCGTGCCGGGAACAACCAGCGCGTATCCCATGTAGCCGACGACACGACGATCGCCCTGCGCGAGAGCGGCCTTTGCGTCAGCGACGGGATCAGGGACGGAGGTGTTGGAGCGCGGCCCACATCCCACGAGCCAGATCGTCGCAAGCAGGCAGAGTATGCGTCTTCCGTGCTCCATAACGTAAAGTCTCTCACTGGCCGGGGCCGACGACCAGCGATCGAAGTACAAGGACCGACGCGGCCCCGGTCCAGTGCAGCCAATGGTTATGCTGCTCTGTCTGTCGATGCGGGAACCGGGCCGCCCCACGACTCGCCGGACCACTTCCAGAGGTCACGAATCGCGACCTCACGGACTTCCCCGTACGGCGGCTGCGGCGCAAGCCCCTTGATCGCGTACAACACGTTCCACGTGCGCGTCCTGACAGTGAGCAGGCCGGTGGCGGCCCGCGATGCATCCACCACCTCGACATCGCGACGAACGTCTTTGGCGATGAAGTGCGTGAGCGTCTGGCCCGACCGGTATCGCCGCGTCCAGTACCACGAGCGGAACTTGTGCAGCGCTTCGAGCAGCATAACGTAAAGACATTCACTGGCCGGCCCGGCGCCAACCTGCCTTGATTCTACCAAAGACCGTTCCGCGGGGCCGGTCCAGTGCAATGTTGGGTTATGCCCCGTTCGGCGGCGACGGGGCGAAGCTCATGCCGTTCGCGGCGGCAAACTCCTCTGCGCGGGCGCGGTCGCGGAACTCAAACGACGCGGTATTGCTAGTGACATCGATCGCGAACTCGGGCGGGCGGAACATCTCCCACACAGCGTTGGCTAGCGCGACGACGCAGATGATGCCGAAGACCGTCCCCCCTAAAGCCGCATCGCGGAGCGACGTGCAGTGATACAGTAACCACGTCGCCGGAATCGCCACGGCCGCCACGATCAGGAGGAAGCGTGCGCCGCGGAGGACACGTCCGAAGTCCAATCGCCAACCGCAACCCTTGCAGCATGGTATCTCAATACCCTGCCACCCGCCGAACCGCGAGAGCGAAAGGCTCTGCTTCACCGCGTACCGGTGAGTGGCCCCAGGCTGCGGTTTCCCGCACATGACGCACCGATCTGGGAACTGGATCGGGTCACCAGCTTGGACCGAACAGGTATAGGGTCGTGGCACGGAGCCTCCGTCTACGGACTCTTCCACCCCGAGGAAGGGGCATAACGGAGCGGCATTGAACGGCCGGCCGGGCGCTCGACCGTCTCTCGAATCACAAGGACCGTTCCGCCCGGCCGGTCCGTTGCAATGCGGGGTTATCCCTCACTTCTCGCCGCCGCTCCAAGCTTCCCGCGCAGGTATACGATGTTGATCGCATCCATCACGACAGAGAAGACAGAGACACCAACGAGAATCGACGTCAGCCAAATCGGGATCGTGAGCCAAAAGCTCAAGCCCCACAAGACGGCGCACAAAACGACAGTACACCCAATCGCGACCGGCAATGCTTGCACCGATTGCCGGTGATACTTCCGCCACTGTTTGAGCTGCGCCTCGGTCGCCATGTGAGGGATAACGTAAAGTCGTTCACTGGCCGCGGCCGCGCCGACGGACCATACGAATCACGATAACCGTCCCGCGGCCGCGGTCCAGTGCAGCGGCGGGTTAACGCTCAACTTCGCCGAGCATTGCTCCCATGCGTTCAACGACAAGGGCGCGGTTCTTCGATTCGAGCATCCAGCCGGGCAGCGTTTCGACTGAGGAGGCGTCAACCTCACGCGCGGGAATCGCGCCAGATAGGTACGCGACCAAAAACGTCGCGTGCACCTTGTTTCGTGCCCATACCTCCCGCCCTCCCACGTCAACCTTGTACCAGAGCTCGAACGGAACGGCGGAATCGGAAGTGACGTTGTACGCGCAGCGTGGGCAGACGATCCGGCGAGCGACGAGCTTGACGAACGCTTCACGGTATGTGCCGACGATGCCATCCGGCCGCATCTCTGCGGTCGCGTGTTCGCCACATCGGGGACACTTCACGTCGTAAATGGTCATGTTTTGAGCGATAACGTAGTGGCGATCAACGGCCGGGCCGGCGCAAGTTCGGCTCTCGACCCACCAATAACCGTACCGCCGGAACGGTCCGTTGCATTGCCGGGTTATGTCACACCGCCGGTTGGCCAAGACCCTCAAGCGAAAGGACCAACTCGCGCAAGAGGCTTGGATCCACAGGCATGTGATACTCGATTCGCGAGCGAGTCGTTTTGCCCGACGGATGCCCGAAGTGGTAACGCGACAAGCAGCCGTGCACGGCGAGGTGACCCGCGCGATCAACGACTTCCAAATGCAACTCGAACTCTTCGGGCGACATCGAAAGAAGCGACGCTTGACCGCTCCGGTCGCGTTCCAGCCGCCTCATAGTGCCCAGGAACGACGACCATTCATCCTTCGCGATCCAAACCTGATCGTACGAACCGGCGAACGTGCCGTTGCGGACGGAAACGCCCAGCCGGAGGTCGCCCTCGTTCCGGCCGTGCAGCGTGCCGCGCTCCAGGACTTCGAATTCAACGAAGTCGTTCGAGTCGCCAAGACGGATCGCCTCGTGTGACATAACGTACTTGCCGTTCACTGGCCGGGGCCTCCAGCGAACTCTCGAATCTCAGCGCCGCACCAAGGCCCCGGTCCAGTGCAGCGGCGGGTTATTCGGCAGGCCGCTTGGCCGTCGCGCGTCGCGCTTCCGACGTGTCGCCCGTGACGTCCTGTGTGCTGTCGCTGATGTAGTAGAACGGTACGTTCGCGAACGGGTGCGGCGGATCTTGGTAAGGACGGGCGACGATCTCCGCCGCGACCTCTTTCTCGCGTCGGGCGGCCCATGCCTCCGATGCCTTTGCGAGCAACCGCACCTGAATCTCACCGACCGGGACCCGCTCGTCGCGGTGGGTCGGGTTGCGCGACCTCACCTGCTCCCGTGCCATGATCTCGGTATAGTCGCAGAAGAACTGGTAAAGCGCTTCGTCGGCATCCGCGAAATCGCGCTTGGACATCGCCGTGCCGCTGTCGAACCACAACAGGCGGTACCCGTCTTGGACCCTGCTGATCCAGTGACGTTGGTCGTGTGCCAGGTTGTTGCGCTCGGGCTCGCCGAAGAGCGGGAGGCTGCCGGATGGGATGCCGATCGCCGCGCCGAACTTGGCCGCCCGCTCACGATATGGCTCCGACCACTCCACGGGGAGACGCTCCTGCCGAATAACGGACTGACGATCAATGGCCGGCCCGGCGCCGACCAGCTTCCAAATCCCCAGGACCGTTCGGCCGGGTCGGTCCATTGCAGCGGCTGGTTATCGAGCACGCCGAACGCCAGCACTACGGGTTCGGCTTGGGCGGCTTACTATCCACGGTCGCCTTCATCACGAAGCCAAGCGCCGCCCCGGTAATTGTACAAAGCAACGTCTGCGCCCAGTCCGATTCTCCTTTCGTTTTGATCAGCGCGATGGCGCACCCCACAGCGGCCAGCGCGATCAACGCCGCCGCAAACCATTCGAGCTTCCAGCGCTGCCTCTCCTTCGCGAATTCATGTTCGACACGGGCTTGACGTTCGTCCCACGGTTTTGTTGGATCAGACATGTGACCTCGTGCTCGATAACGTAATGCCAATCAGTGGCCGAGCCGGCGCCGCGCCGGCTCTCGAAGTACGAGAAGCATACCCGCCGGCTCGGTCCACTGCATTGGCGGGTTATGCAGCACGATTTCGGCGACGGTGGAGCTTGAGAACCATCCAACACGAAGCAGCGAGAATCCACAACACCGGGAGCCAGACCGTCACCAACCAGATGCCGGCAAAGGTGGCATAGTGCTCACCCCATGTGAGGCCGTAGAGGTACTCGGGCGGTCTCGCGTACGATCCAACTGTGAAGGAGAACAGCCGTACCCCCCACCCGTTTACCTGTGCCGTATACGCGCCGACACACAAGACGAGCGACAACGCCGACGCCACGTGAAACCCGAGCCAGAGCTTGGGAACGAGGCGGCCAAATGCGGACGCGCGCTGCTGCATAACTATGATTGACCGAACGCCCGGCGCTAAATAGCAGCGGGCAGATGCTCATCAGGTTATTGGCGGCCGCTCCGGTGTGCAACGGCTTTTAAGCTTGACAGCGTGACAAACAGTTCGGTATTCGTTTGCGCCATGAAACTCCTCGAACGTGCAGACCTCGTCTGCCGGCGCAGGGGCATGTCACGGAGGACCGCCCAAGTCTATTGTCAATGGATTCGCCGATTGTTGACCTTTTCCGCTGCTAAGCGGAAAACCGGGACGGCTCTAACTTAAGCATCTACCCTCGGTGCAGCACCGATCTACGCTAGCCCGCGGTCATCGACCGCGCGGATCGCGGGGCACCAGAAAGCATGGTTCAGCCCTCTTGTGAGCCACAGCGCCCGTTCCGCCCGGCCGGCCGCAAGTGGGAGGCGCGACGGGTCAACACCAATGATTCCCGTCCTGCCGCATCGACCATTCGGAAGAGATCAACGTTCAGTTGCCGCGGCCCAGCGCAGCTGCAGGTTGCGCTGCGGCCAACGTGGTGCTCCGATCCCGTCGAGTGAATTCGCGCCAGGTCCCTGGGCGCTTGAGAAAGGTGAGTGCAGCGAAGTAAAGAAGGACTGGCAGCCATAGCCCGGCCATCCGACCGACGACGCGCCCTGCGCGTCCCGCGTGTGAAAGACCGTCTGGAACAGGAGGGAGGAACCATAACCAAACCGCCACTGAATCCAGAAGAGAGAGCAGCAACGTGAGCAACAATGTCGGCAATGCGAGACTAGACCGTCTGAGAATCAAAACCCCCGTTATAATGAGGCAAAGCTTGGTCAACACACAGACAAGCCGGTTCCCAAGAAACACGGGGTTATTCTGCGCAACACCTGACGCTATCAAGGAGCCAATTTGTGCCGAGTTGCTTAGAAGTCCGATCACGCCCATGCAAACCGCAATGACACCGATAACGCTGGTTTTCTTCTGTCGCATTGCCGCACACGATGATAGATCCAATGTTCCGCACCAGATTGCAGTGAGCTCCCCTTCGCCGGTCGCTCATAGCATTTGATCTCGACTACGATGTAAAAGTACGCATAGTCGCATGACCGAACAACGCTTGCCATGCAAAACGCCCGGGTGCGCCAACACCATCCAACCTGCCACCGCCCGACGCACGGGTGGTTACTGTGGTCCCTGCGCCGGCAAGATAGCCAACGCGGCACGCGTCGAATACATCCGCAAGCACCGCAAGGATGTCGACCTCTACGCAGGACTCACCGACCCGGTCGACATATTGCGTATCGTTCACCAGCCGCGCACGCACGATCCGCTGGTCAATTTGCTTCCGCCACCACAATCCATCGAAGAGTTGTATGCCTCACTGTCTCCTCATCACACGACCTTGCTGATGAACGCGGCGGCAACAGAGCTTTCCCAGAACAACACCAACTTCGCTGAGAGTGTCGCTGGATGTCTCGCCGCATTTACCCGATTTTCTCTTGACCCGCTGCTCAGCACCTTCCTCGACAAAAATCACTTCTGGCCCTCCTTCGCCTTCCGCGATGCCCGGTCTTCCATCACCAGCCGTCTGATTCGCGCGCTAGACTCGGAGGAGGTAAACCACAACCTGGCCTTGAGAGCACTTGCATGGATTCGTGATCCCGATGCGGTCGCTTTCGTTCAAGCCGCCGCAGCGGACCCGACCCATAGGGTCAAGAACATGAAGGCGTCCGTCGACGCCTACACGCTTGATGCTGCCTGGGAAATCGAAGCTGGCCATCAGCGAGATCTATTCCTGTCCACCTCTCTCGCCTTCACTCCCGCTCCCGATGGCATCACCGACCCAGCGTTAAAACTTTGTGAGGAACTGCCGAGACCGTGTTCGTGGTGCCGCCGCCCGCTCGTTGCGCTGCTTGAGATCGATGTCAGCGATGATCGTTTCGCTTTTCTGCGTTTCCCCGGCCCGCGGCTCCAGTTGATCACCTGCGACCTGTGCGCATGCTTCGGTAAACATGTCTTTGCTGAGCTTGACGACAGCGGATACGCATCCTGGAGCCACAAAAACGAGCGACCTCGATGGCTCCCAACAGATCCAGCAGATTGGCAACGTTCTCCTTGGGCCGGCGTACCGCTGCGGCTCAAGCGGCGCTCTATCTTCCATGCAGTCGATTGGCTTCTTCCCACGACCATCAGCCAGGTTGGAGGCTTGCCTGCCTGGGTGCAAAGTCCCAGTTTTCCGGGCTGTCCCCGCTGCGCGCGAACAATGATTTTCCTCGCGCAAGTGGATAACGCTCAATTCCGGACCAGCGAAGGAATCTTCTACGCTTTCTTCTGTCGCGAATGCAGAACCACCGCCACGACCTATCAGCAATCGTAAACCGCCCCTAACGGCGACGCAGCAGAACCGGTCACTTCCGTGATCAGTTCCCACGCCGCGTAGCAAACAAAAACACCCGGCTCTCGCGAACCGGGTGCTTCTGCGTCTTCTTAATCACTACTCATTAATCAACAGACTCAAGTCGCATCCGACCCCGCCTGCGCCATCTGCTCCTTCCCTTCGCCCTCCTTGCTGTTGAAGGTCTCGAAGTACAGGTGCTTGTTGCCGCCTTCTTCGGTCTTCAGCGAGATCTTGATCAGGTCTTTGCCCTTGAACGAGCCGCGGAGAAGCTCTTCCGAAAGCGGATCCTCAACATGCTGTTCAAGCCCGACGCAGCGGACGGGCGCCGAAATCGGTGTTGGTTCCCTTCTCGATCAGGAACTCCTTCGATTCGTTCGTCAGCTCGATCTTCAGGCCATGCTCGATGCGCCGCTTAACCACCTTCTTGAGCTCCAGCTCAACGATCAACTCCAGGTTCTTTCGGCCCAGCGGCTTGAAGACGATCGCCGATCGGGAGGAACTGGAGCGGAGGCTGGGGCGGCGGGCGTCGAAGATGATGCGGGCTTGTTCCCTTCACCCGCTCCCACCCCGCCACCACCGCCTCCTCCAACTCGTGCATGACGCCCTCCCCCTCAAATTTGAAATCTGAAATCCGAGATCTGTTCGCCTCTGAAATAGCGTATTTGTTAGGTCAGCGCCCGTCGACAATATCATTCAGCCGTCGATCAGCAGCGCCACTCCTCTACACCCCTACCCCCCTCCGAATCCGCTCCACCTTCTCCGCCCTCAGTCCCACCAGGTCCTCATCAGTCACATATCCGTCGCTGTACAGCCGCATGAACAAGAACATCAGCACAGAGTACCGGTAGTCGTACTTCTCATTCATCTCCCTCCGCTTCTCCCGAAGATACGATTCCACCCGCCAGACCACCCCATCGTCCTTCTCATTCCGCAGCATCCCCTGGACCTCCGCCCGAACCGCGGAAAGTTCGCGTTCGTGCGCCCGCTCGAAAGCCGCGCGAGCAACCTTCTTCTCCGCCGCAGACCACCTGATTTCGTTCATATGTTTCCTCTTGCGGGATCCGGGAGCTTGGAGGTCTGTAGGGGCGACGCCTGCGTCGCCCTCTTCGGGGGCTGCCTCGAATCCACAGCGTAACGCCTCGCTGTCTCTGCGCCAGAATTTGTTTGCTTAATATCTCACTCAAACTATAGTTGCTGTTCTCAAATCTGTTGTCTTTGGCGGGAGGTCGCGCGGTGACATACAAAGTGGTCGTCGTCACATCTGGAACGGCCGGGTGCTGTAGCTCGCCCCCCAGCTTGAATGTTGAAGTGGAACGCGTTTGCAACCAGATGGCTGCACAAGGCTTTTCGCTGGTCACTGCCTATCCCGAGACAATTACAACGGTCGGGTGCCAATCGCAGACGAAACGCGCCTCATTCCTGATCTTCGCTCATCCTTGATTCAAGGCGGAAATGATGTCACTGCCGTCGCATCCAATCCTCCTACCGGGATGCCAGTCCAAAGCGGCCACAGAGTTTCTTCAGACCCTCTCGCGCACCCCACGCTGGGCGCATCATCCAACTTGCAAATGCTTTGACGGCCATCTTATTCGCTTGGGTCGCTCGGCCTATTGCCTCGGCTGCCTGTGCTTCCTCTGCGGTGCATCGGCGGCGTCGGTTACGCTCGTGCTGCTCTGGATCAGCAATCCTTCGTGGCTTGCTCAAATCCACGTCTGGCAGGCACAGGCTGCAGGAACAGCGCTTTACCTGCCAACGCTTGCACAGCTTCTGATCCAGTGGAAGCCGTACAAAATGGCCTCCCGCACATTGCTCGGAGTTGCCGTAGTGGTCTTGTTCTCCAGCGCGCTGCTCCTGCTCCCTCGCTCCCTCGCAGGGCTAATCCTGCGTTTCATCTTCATCATGATCTTCTGCGGCGTCTACAAGGTCACGCAACGGGCTCGCAGCAAGTACAGTCGCAGCCCCTGCACTCGGTGCAAGCACGCAGCCTTCCCATTCTGCCGTGACAACCTTGCCCGTCACCTCCCCGCGTTCCGTCAGTTAAAACTCCGCGCCACGCCTGAAGATCAACCCTTTGCGCAATTCGCCGAAAGCCTCTTCAACTGCGACGAAGGTAGTAACGTGATCAACTCTACCACCCTCCTTGCAGGCGCGCATGCTCAACGTGTTCCAGTTCCTACCTTTGTTGGAGCATCATCATGAACCCTTCTCCAGCCGCCATTCGTTTTGGCTGCGCTTGCGGCAAGCAATACCAGGTTGCTGCGTCTCACGCCGGTCGACAGACCAAATGCCCCGCCTGCGGTACCGTACTTCAAGTCCCGTATCCGGCCGCGAACTCATCCAACGCCGACCGGACCTCTCGCTCCATATCAGGCAACGCTAAAGCAGCCCACTCTCACGCTCCTGAAGCAATCTCGCCTGTCGCGACAGCGACCCGAACGCCCGCGCACCACATCCCCCAATCACGCGTTGTCGTGCCTCCACCGCCGGCCGGCCTGTCTCGCCCCGATCAGAGCCAGGCCGATCCACCCCTCTCGACACCACTGGGCTTTCACCCACCTACAACTTTTCCTCAACTGACTGCCTATCTCCTATCGAGTTGGGCCGGCGTAGGGATGATTACCTTTGTTGCTTACTTCGTTTCTCCCCTGCTTCGATATCTCACGCTCATTCTGTTTCTGTTGACGACGGCGGGTCTATGTCAGCAACTCTGGCTGCTGTTGCAGGCGCGGCAGAAGGTCCTGACCGAGAAAGCAGTCCCTCTGCTTTGGGGGCTTGTCCAGTTGGTTGCATGGGATCCCATAGAAGGTGTCCTCTTTCTCAAGAATAAAGCGCTCGGGTTCTGTGATGACAGCCTCGATGATGGACACGGCGGTATTCGCCTGATTTATCCCGTTCTCGGGGAAGAGTTGGCGCTTCGCGTTCCGCTTGAAACTCAAACCTTAAGCGTTACGGATGACAACGTCCTCACTCGCGAATACCTCAGCGTGATGATTCGCGGCACGATGAAGTGGCGCATTCGTGACATCAAGAGCTTCTACCTCCTGGTCAGCCGCGAACTTCGCAGCACCACCGAACAACCAGATGGCCGGCTTGAAACGGGAGCCAGGGGCGTGCCGATCGGCGATTCAAATCCGAAGAGCGCGATCGACCGCCTTGTTCAGTCGGCCATCACATGGCTCAGGCTCATCGCGGAAGAGCAGACTCGCATCGTCGTCTCCCAGGTGAGCTCCGGCTTGTTGATTGCCGAGCGCCTAAAGGAGGAGATCCCCGAGGTGCGAGACTCGTTCATTCAGAGCCGCATGCTTGCCGGCCCCCAGGGAACCTCGAAAGAGTGGCAGGACGCGGCCAATGGCCTTGCGTCACGGATTGAAGACGCCGTTCGGCAGCGCGTCTCTAAGTACGGCATCAGCGTCGAAGAAGTCGCACTCCAGGAGATTCGCCTTCCGCAGGAAATCGTCGAACAATGCATTGAAGCCTGCAAGGCTGCTTATCTACCGGTCCTTGCTCAACGGAAGGGCCTCGCAAAACGCGCGGAGCTTTCGGTCGAGGTTGAGCTTCTCGGTCGAGAAGCCGCCGCAACGAAACAGATCGTCGGGGCCGCGCCTAACTTTACTCTCGTTGACTTCGTCAGCGGCTTCCTGGCGAAGCAGATGAATGGTCCGGGACTCGGACTCAACACCGCCACCGCCGGCGCACTCGCAACATCATTGGCCGCAGGAGCCGCAGCATCCCTCCCACCGCCAAGCAAAGGCGACGCCGGCTAAACCTTAGTGTAAATGAAACACCCGGCTCTCTCGAACCGGGTGCTTTTCTTCTTCTTAATCACTACTCATCAATCAACAGACTCAAGTCGCATCCGACCCCGCCTGCGCCATCTGCTCCTTCCCTTCACCCTCCTTGCTGTTGAAGGTCTCGAAGTACAGATGCTTGTTCCCGCCTTCTTCCGTCTTCAGCGAGATCTTGATCAGGTCTTTGCCCTTGAACGAGCCACGGAGGAGCTCTTCCGAAAGCGGGTCTTCCACGTGCTGCTCGATCGCGCGACGCAGCGGACGGGCGCCAAAGTCCGTGTTCGTTCCCTTCTCGATCAGGAACTCCTTCGCTTCGGCAGTGAGCTCGATCTTCAGGCCATGCTCGATCAGCCGCTTGACCACCTTCTTGAGCTCCAGCTCAACGATCAACTCCAGGTTCTTTCGGCCCAGCGGCTTGAAGACGATCACGTCATCCAACCGGCCGATGAACTCCGGACGGAAGTACCGCTCGATTTCCTTCATGAGCAGTTCTTTCATCTTGTCGTAGCTCTGCTCTTCAGCCGAGCCCTTGCCGCGACCGGAGAGACCGAACGGCTGCACGCCGCCCTTGATCATCTCAGCGCCGATGTTCGACGTCATGATCATGATCACGTTGCGGAAGTCGACGTGCCGCCCGAACGAGTCGGTCAGCCGGCCTTCTTCCATGATCTGGAGCAGCATGTTGAACACGTCCGGGTGCGCCTTCTCGACTTCGTCGAGCAGCACCACCGAGTACGGCCGGCGACGGATGCGCTCCGTGAGCTGCCCGCCTTCCTCGTAACCGACGTAGCCCGGAGGCGCGCCGATCAAGCGGGAAACGTTGTGCTTCTCCATGTACTCGCTCATGTCGATCTGGATCAGCGCGTCCGCGTCCCCGAACATGAACTCCGCCAGCGCCTTGGAGAGCAGCGTCTTGCCGACACCGCTGGGGCCGAGGAACAAGAATGAACCCATCGGACGATGCGGATCCTTCAGGCCCGAACGCGCCCGGCGGATCGTCTTGCTGATCGCCTTGATCGCTTCATCCTGCGACACAACCTTTTTGTGAAGCTCGTTCTCCAGCTCCAGCAGACGCTGCGCCTCTTCCTTCTCCAGGCGCGTGAGCGGCACACCGGTCATCTTCGAAACGACTTCCGCGATGACCTCTTCGTCGACCACGCCGTCGACTTCCTTCGCCTTCTCACGCCACTGGCGCTGCATGTCTTCCTTCTTCGCGCGCAGCAACTCGGCCTGATCCCGCAGCTTGGCGGCTTCCTCGTACTCAGCATTCTTGACAGCTTCATCCTTCTGGATCGAGAGCCGCTCGATCTGCTCTTCCAGTTCCGCCAGATTCGGCGGCTTGGTCATGCTGCGCAGACGGATTCGAGCACCCGCCTCGTCCAGCACGTCGATCGCCTTGTCCGGCAGGCAGCGCCCGGTGATGTACCGGTCGCTCATCTCAACCGCCGCCTCAAGGGCAACGTCCGTGATCTGCACGCGGTGATGCGCCTCATAACGATCCCGCAGACCCTTGAGGATCTCAATCGCATCTTCCTTCGAAGGCGGATCCACCGTGATCGCCTGGAAGCGACGGGCCAGGGCCGCGTCCTTCTCGATGTACTTGCGATATTCATCAAACGTCGTCGCGCCGATGCACTGGATCTCGCCGCGCGACAGCGCCGGCTTCAGCACGTTCGAAGCGTCGATCGCGCCTTCCGCGCCGCCGGCGCCCACCAGCGTGTGCAGTTCGTCGATGAACAGGATGACATTCTTCGCGCGCCGCACTTCGTTCATGACAGCTTTGATGCGCTCTTCAAACTGACCGCGGTACTTCGTCCCCGCGACCATCATCGCCAGGTCAAGCACCACGATCCGCCGGTCATGCAGAATCTCCGGCACATTGTTCGTGATCACCATCTGCGCAAGACCCTCAACGATCGCGGTCTTGCCCACGCCCGCTTCACCGAGCAGCACCGGGTTGTTCTTCTGCCGCCGGCACAAGATCTGAATCACCCGCTCGATCTCGTTCTTGCGCCCGATGACCGGGTCCAGTTGACCCTCGCGCGCCAGCTCCGTGAGGTCTCGACCAAACGAGTCGAGCGCCGGGGTCTTTGATTTGCCTTTGGTTCCTTGTTTTTCCTGCGCTTGGGGTTCTTCGCTTTCCACGCCAGCTCCCAAAAGATTGAGAACCTCTTCCCGGACTTCTTCCAACTTCAAACCCAGGTTCATCAAAACCTGGGCCGCCACCCCATCATGCTCCCGCAGCAAACCAAGCAACAAATGCTCAGTTCCCACGTAATTATGATTAAGGTTTCTTGCTTCCTCGATCGCGTACTCGATGACTTTCTTCGCCCGCGGCGTCTGAGGCAGCTTCCCCATCGTGACCATGTCCGGCCCCGACTTCACAAGCTTCTCCACCTCCAGCCGAACCTTCCTCAGGTCCACATCCAAATTCTTCAAAACATTAGCCCCCACCCCAGACCCCTCCTTAACCAACCCCAACAAAATATGCTCAGTTCCGATGTACTCGTGGTTGAATCTTTGGGCTTCCTGGTTCGCCAGGGCCATGACCTTTCGGGCTCGGTCGGTGAATCTTTCGAACATGTCCATTCTCCTAATGGCCGGTGTTGCGCGGCGCCGTTCCGATGGGGTCAGGCGCGGGCGGAAACGTTCTGTGTTGGCAATACCGGGATAAGTATTTTACGGCTCCTTCCCGGGTCTGTTCATCTGCCGCGACGGTCGATTCTAGGCTGATGCGGGGGTTAATCAATCCGCCGGGGCGGCTGGTGCGTGGTCTGAGCGGCGGCTGGCGCAGACGTTGCGGGTTGTGCGCGAAGCTGACACAGGCATGATGTTATCGGCTGGTTGCGCGGGGGGTCTAGAGGGAATGCAGGAGCAGGCGATGCATGAGCTGCCGCTGATAACGACGATCGCAGGGGCGTTTGCGGCGGCGTGGGTGCTGGGGCTGCTGACGCAGTGGCTGCGGCTGTCGCCGATCGTGGGATATCTGCTGGCGGGGGTGGTGATCGGGCCATACACGCCAGGGTTTGTGGGTGATGTTCACCTGGCGCGGCAGTTGGCAGAGATCGGGGTGATCCTGCTGATGTTTGGCGTGGGACTGCACTTTAACCTGCGCGACCTGCTGGCAGTGAGGGATGTCGCGATTCCTGGCGCTATCGGGCAGTCGCTTGTGGCAACGCTGCTGGGGGTGGGGCTTGCGGTGGTCATTGGCATGCCGCTGAAGGGTGGGCTGGTGCTGGGTTTGGCGATGGCGGTGGCGAGCACGGTGGTGCTGATCCGCGTGCTGACGGACAACCAGTCGCTGGAGACGACGGCGGGGCACATCGCGGTGGGGTGGCTGATCGTGGAGGATTTGTTCACGGTGGTGGTGCTGGTGCTGCTGCCGGCGATGGGGACGCCGGCGCACGGAGAGGCGGGCGCCACGGGGAACGTGTGGCTGAGCCTCGGGGCGGCGCTGCTGAAGTTGGGGGTGTTCGCAGCGATCTTGCTGGTGGGTGGGTCGCGCGTGATTCCGTGGATCATGGTGAAGGTAGCGCGGTTTCGCTCGCGCGAACTGTTCACGCTGACGGTGCTGGTGATGGCGATCGCGATTGCGACGGGATCTTATTATTTGTTTGGCGCGTCGATGGCGCTGGGGGCGTTTTTGGCGGGAGTGGTGGTGGGGCAGTCGCCGGTTTCGCACCAGGCGGCGGCGGATGCGCTGCCGTTGCAGGATGCGTTTGCGGTTCTGTTTTTCGCGTCGGTAGGGATGCTGTTTGATCCTCGCTTTGTGATTCATCATCCGTTTCTGCTTTTGGCCGGGCTCGCGATCATCCTGGTGAGCAAGCCGTTAACAGCGTTTGTGATCGTGGCAGTGCTGGGATATCCGGTGCGAATGGCGCTGACTGTCGCGATGGGGTTAGCGCAGATTGGTGAATTCTCGTTCATCCTTTCCGATCTGGCGCGCGCGCACGGGCTGCTGGGTGAGGATGGGCACAACCTGCTGGTGGGATCGGCGCTGGTTACGATCACGATCAATCCGTTGTTGTTTCGTACGATCGATCCCATGGAGCGCCTGCTGCGGAAGAGCCCGCGGCTGTGGCGGTGGCTGAGCCGAAGGACCGCGGCGCGCGAGGGGAAGATCAACCAGCAGGCGAAGGACGCGATCGACGGCTGCGGCGACAAACCGATCGCGGTGATTGTGGGCTACGGGCCGGTGGGGCGCGCGGTGGATTCGATCCTGCGGGAGAGCGCGCTTCAGCCGGTGATCATTGACCTGAACATGGAGACGGTGGAGCAGCTTTCGCGGGAGGGGCGTGCGGCGATCTATGGGGATGGTTCGAACATCGAGATCATGCGCCATGCGCTTCCGACGGCGACGCATCTGATCGTCACGCTGCCGCACTCGGTGAACCGTAATCCGCTGATCGTAGCGGCGAAGCTGATCAACCCGGAGATCAAGGTGTTCGTGCGCGCACACTACATCGAAGAACAGCACGAGCTTCTGCAATCGGGGGCGGACGGCGCCTGCTTCGAGGAAGCCGAAGCGGCGGTGGCGCTGTCGCGGCTGATCCTCGAAGATCAGAGCGCGGATGCGGAGACCATCCGGTCGGAGACGCGGAGGATTCGGCAGAGGTTTAAGGCGAAGACTGTGTTGTGATCGCGCGCGGGCGGCGTGAGCTATGATGCGTACCCCAGCGGTGAATCCTGCTGGCGGGATTGGTGAGGCGGGTTTTGGGTGTTTGACTTGAGGAGGGGGGGCGATAGGATTTGAGCCGGAGACAGCGATGCGGATGATTCGGATTGGAATTCGATTCAGGAGTAGCGACTAGCCGCGGTCGGGTCTCGCCCTTTGAAGAAGAAGATGAACCCTGAAGCCGAGGCGCTTCAGGGTTTTTTGTTGGTGGTCTGGATGGATGGAGATGGCGACAGCTCGAGCTTGGAGGCGCCGTTGGCGCGGGGGGAACGGCCGCTGGTGGAGCTGCTGCGGCTGGCAGGGCCGACGGTGTTGCAGATGGCGTCCTATACGCTGATGCAGTTCATCGACACGTATTTGCTGGGGAAGTTAAGCACGACCGAGGCCGGGGCGGCGGCGATGAGCGGGTTGTTTACGTTCAGTGTGATGTGCTTCGGCATCGGGGTGCTGCAACTGGTGAACACGCTGGTGAGCCAGAGCTTTGGGAGGAAAGAGTACGACTTGTGCGGGCGGTATTTGTGGCAGGGGATCTGGTTTGGGCTGGCTTGGTCGGTGGCGCTGATTCCGCTGATGCCGGTGGCGGGGAAGATGTTCGCGGTGATGGGGCATGAGAGGTCGCTGGCGGAGCTGGAGGCGCTGTATCTGCGGCTGATGCTTTTGAGCACGTTCTTCAAGATGCTCAGCGTGGCGCTGGGGCAGTTTTTGCTGGCGGTGGATCGGCCTCGGGTGGTGTTTGCGTCGGCGCTGATCGCGGTGGCGGGGAATGCGGTGGCAGCGTATGCGATGACGCTGGGGCGGTGGGGCGTGCCGCGGATGGGAATCGTCGGGGCGGCGTGGGCGCAGAACATCGGCGTGACGGTTGAGGCGCTGGTGCTGGTGGCGTTCGTGGTTCAGCGGTCGGTGCGCGTGACGTTTAACGTGATGGATTGGCGGCTGCGGCTGCGCGAGCTGGGAACGCTGCTGCGGGTGGGGGCGCCTTCGGGTGGGCAGTTCGTGGCGGATGTGCTGGCGTGGTCGATGTTTTCCAGCCTGGTGATGGCGCAGGTGGGGGAGAGCGCAATGTTTGCGAACATGTTTACGTTCCGGTTCATGAGCGTGAGCTTCATGCCGGCGATCGGGATCGGGACCGCGGTGACGGCGCTGGTGGGGAGGTATATCGGGAGAGGGCAGCCCGAGGTGGCGGTGGCGCTGGCGAACCTGGGTTTCAAGGTGAACGCGGTGTACATGCTGTCGTGCGCGGTGATGTTCTTTCTCTTCCGGCGAGAGCTCATGCGGCTGTTCACGGATGAGCCGGAGGTGCTGCGGATCGGCGCGATGATGCTGGTGTTTGGGGCGGTGTATCAATTGGCGGATGCGGTGTATGTGACGTACATCGGGGCGCTGCGGGGGGCGGGGGATACGTTTGTGCCGGCGGTCCTGACAGCGGTTTTGAACTGGAGCATGACGGTGGGGGTGGGGTTTGTGGTGGCGAAGTATGTGCGTTCGTGGGGGGCGGTGGGGCCTTGGGTGGTGGCAACGCTGTATGGGTTGGTCTTGAGTTCGTTCATCTGGACGAGGTTTCGGCGGGGGGCGTGGAAGGGGATTCGGTTGGAAGGTGGAGAGGAGTTGGATAGATTGCGGGGAGGAGAGGTGAAGGAAGTTGGGTTGATGGCGTAGTGAGGTGCGGAGTTTTCGCAGAAGAGCCCTCACCCTGCCCTCTCCCGGAGTACCGGGAGAGGGGAAGACAGCGCAGCAGCAAACTGAGTGATGACGATGACGCAACCGGCGCAAACAACTGAGAAGAAGAACTACAAGCAGACGTTGAATTTGCCGCAGACGCCGTTTCCGATGGAGGCGAAGCTCGTGGCGAACGAGCCGGGGCGTTTGAAGATGTGGCAGGAGGGTCGGCTGTACGAAAAGCTGATGACCGCGCGGGCGGGGTCGCCGCGGTGGGTGCTGCATGATGGGCCGCCGTTCGCCAATGGTGACATTCACATCGGGCATGTGATCAACCACGTGCTGAAGGATGTGGTGATTCGGTTTCGGACGATGCAGGGATTTTTGTCACCCTACATTCCGGGGTGGGATTGCCATGGCTTGCCGATCGAGCACAAGATCCAGCAGGAGGTTGGGCCGAAGATTCGGGAGATGGCGCCGCAGGAAGTGCGGAAGCTTTGCCATGATTACGCGCAGAAGTTTATCGAGATCCAGCGCGAGCAGATCAAGCGGCTGGGGATGCTGGGCGAGTGGGAGTGCCCGTATGTGACGATGTCACCGATCTATGAAGCGTCGCAGCTGGAGGTGTTCGCGAAATTTGTGGAGGCGGGGCTGGTGTTTAAAAAGTTTCGGCCGGTGCCTTGGTCGGTGACGAATCAGACGGCGCTGGCGGAGCACGAGCTGGAATACAAGGATGTGGAGGATCCCAGCATCTATGTCGAGTTTGAGGCTCTGAATCCGGGGCAGGTGAAGGGGTTGTTTGATGCTCGGGTGAACGCGCCGGTTGCATTGCTGGTGTGGACGACGACGCCCTGGACGCTGCCGGCAAACCTGGCGATCGCGGTGCATCCGGAGCATCAGTATGTGGCGGTGCGGTATGTGCGCGCGGGAACGGAGCGCGTTGGGATCGTGGTTGCGGAACTGCTGGATCGGGTGTTCAAGGAGCGCGGGGGGATTGAGCAGTACGAAGTGGTGGGGAAGCGCGTGCTTGGCGCGGAACTGGTGAACGCGGGGCTGGAGTATCGGCATCCGTTCGTGGATCGCACCGGAAAAGTTCTGCCGGCGATGTACGTGACAACGGGGGACGGCACGGGGTTGGTGCACACCGCGCCCGGGCACGGTGTGGAGGACTATGCGACGGGGCAGGCGAATGGGCTGCCGCCTTATTCGCCGGTGCAGGGGAATGGACGATTCGATGAAACCGCGCCCGAGTGGCTGCATGGCAAGACGGTTTGGGAGGCGAACCCGCTGGTGATCGATCATCTGCGGGAAGCGGGCGTGCTGTTCGATCAGCAGAAGATACGCCACAGCTATCCGCACGATTGGCGGAGCAAGACGCCGGTTATTCAACGGGCGGCGGAGCAGTGGTTTATCGCGATGGATAAAGCCTACGTCGCATCCGGCGAAGGCGAGGGCGCTGCGGCGCGGTCGCTGCGCGAGCGGGCGATGGATGCGATCACCAACGGCGTGAAGTTCGTTCCGGAATGGGGATCGCGGCGCATGGCGGGGATGGTTGAAGGTCGGCCCGACTGGAGCATCTCGCGCCAGCGGTTCTGGGGATTGCCGATCCCGGTGTTCTACAACCCGGCGGGCGAGGCGCTGCTGACGCCGGAATCGGTGCGGGCGGTAGCGAAGCATTTTCGCGAGCATGGCAGCGATGCGTGGTACACGATGTCGCCATCGGAGTTGCTCGGTGCGGGATTCGAATATCCGGCGGGATTCAAGGCGGACGAGCTGCGCAAGGAGCAGGACACGTTCGACGTCGGCTTTGACAGCGGAACGAGCTGGCACGCCGTCTTGTATGGAAACAGCCGGCTGGATTTTCCGTGCGAGATGTATCTCGAGGGATCGGATCAGCATCGGCTGTGGTTCCAGTTGTCGCTGCTGGCGGGGCTGGGCGCGACGGGGAAGCCGCCGTTCAAGGAAGTGCTGACGCACGGGTTCGTGGTGAAGCCGGACGGGACGAAGGTCTCCAAGAGCGACAAGGAATACGTGACGGCGACGAAGGAGATCAACACGCACGGCGCGGATCTGCTGCGGCTGTGGTGCTGCTCGGTCGATTATGAGAATGACATTCCTACTTCGCCGCAGGTGATCAAGGATTTCGGCGACAAGTATCGGAAGATCCGCAACACGATTCGTTATCTGCTGAGCAACCTTTACGACTTCAATCCAAACACGAATGCGCAGGAGGTGCCGGCGAATTCGCTGGATGGGTGGGCGCTGTATCAACTGGATCAACTGATCCGGGATGTGACGAGCGGCTACGAGAGTTACCAGCTTCATAAGGTGTTCCGCCTGCTGCACGATTTCTGCTCGGTGCAGATCAGCGCGATCTACGGGAATGCGATGAAGGATCGGCTGTATTGCGAGATGCCCAGCGGATCGCTCCGCCGCCGGGCGCAGACGGTGATGCACCAGATGGTGGTGGCGCTGGTGAAGCTGCTGGCGCCGATGCTGGTATTTACGGCGGATGAGGCTTGGGAATACATCGAGCACAAGCCGGTGGAGGACCGGGATCTTCAGAGCGTGCACTTGGCGCTGCTGCCGAAGCCTTCGGGAACGGAGGCGAGCGAGGAGCAGCAGCGTGAGTGGCAGATGCTGATGGAGCTGCGGGACCAGGCGATGTTGCAGATCGATCCGTTGCTGCGGAAGTTCCCCAAGCAGATCAAGCCGCTGGATATGGAAGTGATCTTCCACGTTGATGACGATGCGGTGCGGCGGAAGCTCCAGGCGTATAAGGTGGATCTGGAAGATCTGATCGGCGTAGGCTGCGCATCATTTGCGGAGAAGGGGCCGGAAGGGCCGGCGGTGGTCGTTGAAGTGGTGGATCGGCGGGAGACGTACAAGGCGTGCGCCCGGAGCTGGAAGCGCCGGCCGGATGTCGGGTCGGATCCGGAGTATCCGGATCTGACAGCTCGGGATGCGGCGGCGGTGAAGGCGCTGAAATGAAGGCGCATGGGCGAGACGCCCATGCCACGGGTGGAAAAGATGCTTAAGCTGGCGGTGCTCGTGAGCGGTGGGGGGACGACGCTGCAGAATTTGATTGATGCGTGTCGGTTGGGGGAGATTTCTGCGCGCGTGGAGGTGGTGATCGCATCCCGCGAGGGGATTTATGCGCTTCAGCGGGCGGCGGATGCGGGGGTGAAGCGTTGCGTGGTGTCGCCGAAGGCATATGCGTCGGTGGGGGAGTTCAGCGGGAAGGTGTTTGGATTGTGTGATGATGCGGGAGTGGACCTAGTTTGTCTGGGGGGATGGTTGTCGCTGCTGGAGGTGCCGGGGAGGTATGAGGGACGGGTGATGAACATTCATCCGGCGCTGCTGCCATCGCCGTTTGGGGGGAAGGGGATGTATGGGAAGCGCGTGCATGAGGCGGTGCTGGCGCACGGGTGCAAGGTGAGTGGGTGCACCGTCCACTTTGTAGATCATCAGTACGACAGTGGGCCGATCATCGTGCAAAAATGCTGCGAAGTGCTGGACAATGACACAGCCCACGCATTAGCTCACCGCGTGGCGGAACTGGAGCGGGTCGCGTATCCGGAAGCGGTCAAGCTTTTTTCACAGCGACGGCTCACCCTCGACGGGCGGCGCGTGCGTATCAGCGGGGACGCCGGCTGAAGAGCATGGCGTCGGCGCTCCATCGGCCGGGGCCAAGCAGTGCGAGCGCCATTGCGATCATCAGGTAAACCGCATTGGTGTGGACCGATAGTCCAGGTGACGTTTCATACCAGCCGGTTACCGCCATCATGATGCTGACGAGAACGAGCGCCGTCACCAGCGCGGTGGTGCGGGTGAACAGGCCGACGATGAGCAGAATCCCCAGCACGAGTTCGACCCACGGGAGCGCATAGAGATAGCCTCTGCCCAGCGCTTTGGGCAGGTAGGAGGGGACGCTGTCTGAGGACATGCGGACGAAGTTTGCGACGCCGAAGGTGTGAATCTTCATCCATCCCGCGCCCGCGAAGATCAAGCCGATGGAGAGCCGGAGCAGGAGCAGGCCGAGGGCGGCTTTCCAATTTCGGCGGTCGCCGATGATGGGGTGATCGAGGGTCATTGTCCGAGTTCCTTTCCGCGCTGCTCAGCGGCTTTGATGGCGGCTACCGTGATCTTGGGCCAATTGTGGGATTCCATGTGCATGATGGCCGCCTGCGTGGTCCCGCCGGGGCTGGTCACTTTGCGGCGAAGAGAGTCTGGAAATTCGGTTGATTCCGCGGCCATCTTGGCTGCGCCGAGAGCGGTTTTGGTGGCGAGCTTTCGCGCGTGATCGGGCGAGAGGCCGAGATCAATGCCGGCTTTGATCATCTGCTCGATGAGGAAAAAGAAGTAGGCGGGGCCGGATCCACTCACGGCGGTGACCGCGTTCATCTTGTCCTCAGGGACTTCAATCACGTCGGCTGCGGCTTGGAACAGTTTTTGGGCAGACGCGATGTCTTGTTCGGTGGCATAAGCGCCGCGGGAGAGGGCGACCATGCCTTCTCCCATCATCATGGGCGTATTGGGCATCGATCGTACGACGCGCCATTGAGCGCGAGCGCCGAGGTGGCGCTCGATGTAGGTTGTGCCGATGCCGGCGGCGATGGAGATGACCAGCGTGTCGGGGGCGATGACCGCGCCGATGCCGGAGAGAGCGACCGGCATCTGCTGGGGTTTGACGCTGAGGAGGATCGTCTTTGCCTGGCGCGCTGCTTCGACGTTGTCGGCAACGGATCTCACCTTGAGCTGTTCTTCGAAGAGCGCGCGGCGCTGCGGGACAACGTCGGCGGCGATGATTTGGTCGGGGCGCAGGACGCCTTGCGAGGTGACGCCGCGGACGATGGCTTCGGCCATGTTTCCGGCGCCAATGATGGCTAGCTCGTAGGTCATGCGGCGGAAGTGTATCGACCTGATGCGGTTTCGTCTTGAGCTTTAGCCGTTTTGCTCTTCGAGATGCTTGCGCAGCGCGTCTGCATCGAACTTCATGGGAAGCGCGGGCTTTCCACCAAGGCCGCGACGAACGGCAACGAGTTCGGCGGCGATGCTGAGCGCAATTTCGGGGACGGTGACGGCGCCGATCTCCACGCCGATCGGAGCGTGGACGCGGAGGAGGTTCTCCATCGAGACGCCCTGACGGAGGAGATCCTGAAAGATCGTGATGACCTTTCTGCGGGAGCCGATCAATCCGATGTAGCGTGCAGGGGAGTCGATGACGGCAGCAAGGGCGCGACCGTCGTGTCTGTGGCCGCGAGTGACGATGACGATGAATGTATCCTGGTTGATGGATTGGCGGCGGAGCTCGAGCTCGATCTCACCGACGACGCGATGCCTGGCGAAGGGGAATCGCTCGGGGGAGGTGAGATCGGCGCGGTCATCAACGATGGTTACGTCGAAGCCGGCGTCGGATGCGAGGCGCGCGAGGGCTTGGCCAACGTGACCGGCGCCAGCGATGATGAGCCGTGGTGCAGGCTCGAGAACTTCTTCGTAGGTGTGCGATGCGCCGGGGGCGGCGTCGAAGGAAAGCTTTACGGTTGGTTTTGCTCCTTGCCGCAGCGTCTGCAGGGCCTGGTCGTACTGCTGAGCGGCGGCGGGGGTTGCGAGGGTTTCGACGAAGATGTTCATCGTCCCGCCGCAGATGAGGCCATCGTCCCAGCCGTAGTCGTGGTCGAGCTTGAAGGTGAGCAGGCCGGACTGCTTGGCTGCAAGCATTTGAAGAGCGCGCTGGCGGACTTCCGCTTCAACGCATCCACCGCCGAGCGTTCCGACCTGATGTCCGCTGGCAAGCAGAACCATGCGTGCCCCGGCGGCTTGAGGCGTGCTTCCCCGCGCGGCAACGACGGTGCACAGGGCGACAGCTTCACCGGTGGCAGAGCGGCGCTGGATTTCCTCAAGCCATTCGTGCATGGGCAAATGAATCTTATCCGATTGGCGGCATGAAGTTGCGCCGAAACCGCATTGGCTTAAACCCCCGGCGATGCTTGACAGGAGTAATTGGAGTCGTATCATCGACTAAACGATCGCGGGGTAGAGCAGCCTGGTAGCTCGTCGGGCTCATAACCCGGAGGTCGGAGGTTCGAATCCTCCCCCCGCTACTGATTGCAGAGAAAGGACTTGCGACAACGCAAGTCCTTTCTCGTTGGTCTCATGGCCGCACACGTACACTGAAACGTACACTGCGACTGAATCACAAGGACTTGCCGGTTCGAAACCCTGTTGAGGGAAGAGTCGTGGCAAGCCTGATCAGTCGCAATTCAAGTCTGGCCCAGTTCCGGCTGTTCGCACAAAACCTCCGGCTGATCTAGAACGGCGTCCGAACGCCCTTGCCGAATGATACTCCCTCTCGGGCCATCCTCGCTTCCACATCCGCAGCTACCTCACAACCATGATATGCAAGACTTCTGATGACGGATGCAGCTAATAACTTCATGTCTTGCATGCGCAACATCATCGGATGGTCGATGTCGCCGCCATGCTCGATGGTCAGGATACTGATGGGTTCACCTCCGATGTGGTCTGCATATGCGGGAACACAATCGAGAACGGTTATCACCTTCAGATGTCGGGGAGTTAGAGAATCTTCGGATGAATGGTTCATGGCGACTTCCTCCGTGACAGTCATGCAGCTTTACGTGTGGGAGGTTCCAAGAGAGATCGGGAGACCCGACTACATTGATAGCAGATAGGCGATTTGAGGCTTTTCCGATGATGTTCGCAGCGGTAATGAGCGATTTTCAGAGGTCCACTGCTGTGTGCCACGTGTTCAGTCTGGCGGACCGGATGTGATTCTAGGCCCACAGCGCTTTTGATTGCGTCGGCCTTCGACATCGCCCACGATGGCAGGCGCACCTCGTATTCTAACTTACGAGTCTCTAGGTCAACCGTGAGGTTGTCACAGAGAAGAGCGACGAGTCTGCGGAGGTGCGTCGGCGGGAGTCCAACAGTGTTTGTTGACAGTTCGTTGAACTGTCGTAACACAGCGTCCTTGATGTCGACGGGGTCGAGCAATCTTCCGAAGTTCCCGCACTCGCCAGACCTTGCGCCGGTGGTCGTGCAGGCAAAGTAGATCTAACGTTCGGCAAGCGCGGCGTGATCCATTTACCGTTTGTCTCTCAAAAGGTCAGTAGCGTCAGTGTGCAATCGCCGCGGGAGAGCACCTGCCGGGAGCAAAACGAGCAGCCTAGTCTGAGCAGGCCCAGTTTAGTTGACCTCGTGAGGTTAAAGATGCGGCGACGGTTGAAGGTGACCGACTCGAAGATGTCGACGCAGCATGAATCCAATGAAAAAGCCCCGGAAAACCGGGGCTTGGTCGGTTCCTGTCATTCGTCGGCAAATGCCGACAAAGCAGGGGGATGGGCGATACAGGACTCGAACCTGTGACCTCACGGGTGTGATCCGTGCGTTCTAGCCAACTGAACTAATCGCCCGTTCTGCGGTAGGTGATTCTAGGCAGTATCTCGGCCGACGCAAGCCTCTCGCGAAACTGCTGCACGCGCCGTACACCGTCCTCAGCCGCAGTGCATCGCCAAGCGGGGATCGGGTAAGATGGCTCCCATGGTGCAGATGATCATCACTGCGGTCGGTCCGGATCGCCCCGGGATTGTGGGAGAGCTGACCGGCTTCGTTCACAGCGCCGGGGGCAACCTGCTCGACTCACGCATGGTCAACCTGCGGGGCGAGTTCGCGATGATGATCCTGCTGGAGTCTCCCCAGGACGCGGCCAAGAAACTGGAGCACGACATTGCCGCACTTGGGCAGGGCATCGGACTGACGATCACCGCTCGGCGCCAGGAGCGGCGGGGGGAGAGCGTAAAGGGTCTGCCCTTTCGCTTGAAGACCTACTCGATGGATCAACCCGGGATTGTCGCGAGGATCACCAGTGTGCTTCGGTCGCATTCGGTGAACATCGAAGAGCTGGAAGCGCGCCAAGAGTCCGCCGCTTTCGCGGGCTCGCCGTTGTTTGTCACCGAGATGCGCTTGACGGTTCCGCCACAGGTCCCGCTTGGGAAACTGCGGCGCGAGCTGGAGGAAGTCGGCAATGCCATCAACTGCGACGTCGACCTGGACCCGGACGAGTAGAACCATCAACATTTGCCCGCCATGCCCTATCTGCCCAAACTGGATCTCATCGCGCTGCTCGTCTGTCTTCTTTCGCAGCCGCTGATTGCGACCGAAGTGAATCGCGTTTGCCAGCACTCGTTCACGTCCACCAAGAGCTACAGCGATCCGTTCAACGACATCGAACTTGATGCCATCGTCACGGCGCCGGATGGTTCGCAGCAGCGCGTCCCCGCTTACTGGGCGGGCGGTTCCACGTGGAACATCCGCTACACCTCTGCCATCGTTGGCAACCACACTTTCAAGACCATCTGCTCAGACATCAATAACTCGGAGCTTCACAACCGCACAGGCTCAATAGAGATCGCGCCTTACGCGGGTAATAACCCTTTCTACCTTCACGGTTTCATTCGAGTCGCAACGGATGAGCGCCACTTTGAACATACGGACGGCACGCCTTTTCTTTGGCTCGCCGACACATGGTGGATGGGGCTGACCAAGCGCCTGGAATGGTCCGGTTTCCAGACCCTCACCCACGACCGCGTCAGCAAGGGTTTTAATGTCGTGCAAATCGTCGCGGGGCTGTATCCCGACATGCCCGCCTTCGACGAGCGCGGCGCGAACGAAGCGGGGTTTCCATGGACGAAGGATTATGGGCGCATCAATCCGGAGTACTTCGATGCGGCGGATCGGCGCATCGCGTATCTCGCAGATCATGGCATCGCCTCCTGCATCGTGGGCGGGTGGGGATATCACCTGCCGTGGACCGGGGTTGAGAAGTTCAAGAAGCACTGGCGTTACCTTGTCGCCCGCTACAGCGCGTATCCCACTTTCTGGTGCATCGCGGGCGAAGGGGCGATGCCTTATTACCTTTCGCCGAAGAAGCAGGAAGAGACGGAGTTCCAACGTCGCGGTCTGACGGAGGTTGCGCGGTACGTTCGCTCGATCGACCCGCAGCATCACCCGATCACGGTTCATCCAACAGATCTCTCTCGCACGCAGGTGACCGACCCGAGTGTGCTGGATTTTGAGATGCTTCAGACCGGCCACGGCGACCGCGCGAGCATCCCGCCAACGCTGTCGCTGGTGAAGCAGTCGCGTTCGGCTGCGCCCGCCATGCCCACGATCAACTCGGAAGTGTGCTACGAAGGAATCCTTGGGTCGTGTCACGAAGACGTTGTGCGGTTCATGATCTGGAGCTGTCTGCTCAGCGAAACAGCAGGTCATACGTACGGCGCGAACGGCATCTGGCAAGTCAACGAACGGGACAAACCCTACGGCAAATCCCCCCATGGTGGCACGTACGGCGCGACGCCGTGGGACGAGGCGATGAAGCTGCCGGGTTCGGCTCAGGCGGGAATCGCGAAGAAGTTCCTCGAGCAGCTCGAGTGGTACAAGTTCAAGGCCCATCCCGAGTGGGCGCGCTACGCAAGCGCAACTGAGCGGCCAACGTGGGGCAAGTGGATCTGGTATCCGGAAGGTGATCCCAAAACCGATGCGCCGGTGGCGAAGCGATATTTTCAGAAGCGATTCGATGTGCCGGCGAAGATCAGGTCCGCATCACTGTGGCTTTCAGTGGACGATCATTTCAAAGCATCCATCAATGGTGAGGCCGTTGGAGAGCGGCAGGGGTGGGAAACGCCGCAACCGCTGGACGTGACGCGGGCGATGAAGCAGGGCCCAAACACGCTCAACGTGGAAGCTGAAAACCGAGCCGCGCCCGTTCCCGCGAATCCCGCAGGACTGATCGGCGCCCTGCGCATCACCACGGAAAGCGGCAACGTGATCGAGGTCGTCTCCGACTCAACCTGGACCGTCTCACAGTCGCCCGGCGGTGAAGAGGTGAACGCGAAGGAACTCGGCGTGTACGGCTGCGCGCCGTGGAACACGTTCAACACACAACCCAGCTACGGTCCCTTCGCCGCAGGCGCTGAGAAGGTGCGGGTGGTCTACGTGCCGGAACCGCAAGCGGTCGAACTGCACGATCTCGAACCGACTCGCACGTATCGTGTGCAGGTTCTCGACCCAGCCAGCGGGAAGACGAGGGATCTTCAGGACGTGCAAAGAACCGCGACGCTGAACAAGCCGAGGTTTGAATCCGCCGCGAAGGATTGGGTAATCGTTCTTACGCAGAAATGATTCTGCGTCGGCGCCCGCGCAACACTGCCGCCGCGCCGAGGATCATGAGCGGCATCCCCGGCTCCGGCACGCTCAGTCCATTTGCCGCCAGCGGCATCGTCTGGCCCAGCCCGAGGTTCGAATCGACAGCGGTGTAATCATCCGGTGTGATGTCGCCGTCCAGGTTCCAATCGCCCGCGAGCCAGTTCATCCCGCCCGTCGTACCCACGTGAGCCCCCAGGTTTGCGTCGACCGCGCCGTAGTCATCGGGCGTGACCATGCCATTGAGATCGGCGTCGCCGAGGTAGGTGTACTTGCCGATTATGGCGCTGGCGCCCACGGAATTTCCAGAACTGAAGGGCCAGTCTGTCGCCTTCAGCAGGGCATTGTCGAACAGCGCCAGGATCGGATGACCGACGGCAATTTGGCCGCTCGAGGAGATGATTCCGGTAGCGGCGGTGTCTTTGAAATCACGGTACCCCTCCATGACCTTGGAATAAATGGCGGCGTAGCTTCCGGTGTTGACGACGAGGTCACTGTCATTGAGATCGATAGTCGAAGACGCCACCATCGAAAGACTGCCAAGCGTCACCAGATGATTGCCCGGCGCAACGACGAAGCGGCCGCCGCTCTGCATAGTGAGTGAGGAATCAAATGTGAGCGATCCCGCCCCCGTTTGCGATAGTGTCTTTCCCGTGGGCACGGTGACGGGCTTGCCGATGCGCAGGCTCGACTGCGCCGCGACGTCGATGATCGAGCTGCTTACCAGCGTCAGCGGCACGTCGATCTTGTGGGACCCTTGGACGACATAAACCCGCGCCGACGTCGTCGTCAGGTTTGAAAGCTTGATGCTTCCCACGCCGCTGAGGAGGTAACTGTTGGCGTTGTCAAACTGAAGCGATCCCAGCGTGATGTTCCCGCCCACCGTGACGGTGCGGCCCGCGGTGATAGAGCTGGCGAGATAAGCCGACGCGCCAACCGCATTTGGCACCACACCGGTTTGCCAGTTGGTTCGCGTGCTCCAGCTTCCCGCCTGCATGAGCCACTTGTTTCCGGTCGACTGTCCGTTGTTCGCGGACTGAACGGCGGCATCGGTTGCATTGACGAGACCATCGCCGTTGAAGTCTCCCTGCCACCAGTTTCGCTCGTTGCTGTTCATGTTCGACGAGACGATGCTGGCGTCAACCGCATTGACGAATCCGTCCGCGTTCGCGTCGCCCGGGAGGGCAACCTGCTTCCAGGGGTCGATCGTCAGCAGAGTGATCGTGGATGCGGGGTAGGAGAGTGAGAGCGTGTCGAGACGCGTGCCGGTCATGTCGAGGCTCTTCCAGTCAACCGTTCGCGTCGGACCACCGGCCATGTCGGACGCGAGGTTGGAGCTCATCAGCGTGGTCGCGCCGACGGTTGCGCCCAGCGTGTAGAGCGTGATTTTCCCGCGCCCGCCAACGTTGTTGATTGCCGTGGTTCGGGAGAGCGCCACATCATTGCTGAAGTTCAACCCCCACAGCGAGACCTGTTTGGATTTGCTGTCCCGCGTGGTGTAGAGGTGGAGGTTGTCTGAGCTGGAAGCGTCGGCGGCAAGGATGGTGTCGCCCATTGAGTCGCGCAACTTCTTTGATGCGAGAAACGCGGGATATTCGGTGCCATCCCAGCGATGCGCCGGCCAAACCCAGTAATGCGCATCCTGCACCCCGAGTCGCGCGAAGCTGAAGACCGTTTCGGTATTCCCCAGCGCGTGCGCCATCGTCGCTTCGAAGGTGGAGTCGTTGGACGAGTGGTTGCTCGCGTTGTGTTCACTGGCAACCAGGGCGACGGAATTTGGGTCTCGACCCGCGCCGCTGATCCGCGAGCGGATGTTGTTGATCTTGCTCTGGTGATCCGGATAGATCGCCCGCAGGCCCGCCTCGATCCCCACCGATGTCGTCTGCTCGTTGAGCTTCTGGTACGGGTGGTAACCGAGGAAGTCGACAGGCAATAAGGTTCCATCCGGCTGGCGCTTGAGGATCGTGTCGATCACCGCCTGTTCCGACGACCCGGACAGATATTGAATCGCGGGACCGACTTTGATCGTTGGATCTTCCGCGAGCATGGCGCTGGTGAGGGCGGCATAGCGCTGCGCGAAGTCCGTCTTGTGCGTCGCATCGGCCGTGGTGGCGCTGAACGTGTAGCTGTTGGTGACCTTGTACGTGCTGAGCAGCCCGACGCGCGGCTCGTTGCCGATCTCCCAATACTTCACCTTCGGCACAGCCGCCTCGGTGGTGCTGAGCAGCTTGTCGAAATTGTCGTTGGGAAAGCTCGAGCTCCACGTGAGGGAATTGAGAATATCCTGATCGCGCGTGTCGGTGATCGTCTGCCCCTGGCGATACGTCTGCACGATGTGGTTCGTGTACCGCACCCAATCGCCGGCGAGCGACGCCAGCGTCGGGATGCTTGTGTCATAGAATCGTTGATTACCGGGAGTCGTCGGGTCGGGCTCGACCAGGCCGCGGATGTTGGCGGTGATGTACAGATTGGCGTTGTAGTTCCGGCTGTGGCGCAGGTAGTCGAGCGTGCCGGCGCGTGGACTGTTGTTGCGGGTCTTCCAGTTGAAGGTGTCGGCCTCCAAACCTCCAGCGACGCCGCGCAGGCTTGAGCCATTGGAAACTTCGAGCGCCTTTGGCACACCCGTCACATACTCGCCTCGGTCGATGGTGACGGCGGGAATTGCCTGTCCGCGCACGCCGGGACTGAACGCCTGTCCCGGCTGTGAAGCATCGGTGACAAACGTGGTCTGGGCCCAGGCCGGCGCCACCATCGCCAGCGACACCGGGAGAATCGCTCGCAACAGGATGGGATTCGGGAATCTGCTCAACTCGCCTCCACACTTCCATAGTACACGATTCATGTAGCGTTGCCGCCGGAATCGAAAACAGCCGCGCCCGCTCAGTGTTTCCGAGGCAAAAGTAGTGGACGGTGGTTCGGAGAAATGCTTATTCCGCGGCTCGATCGGCTCAGGGAGCGCACCGATTCTGCAGAAGTTTGCGTTCTGGGGGTGAGGGATGTTGCACGCGCACTGCGCGCGTTGTTGGCAGCACGTTACAATGGATCCGACGCCCTATGAAAACCCAAATTGACGCCAAGACGATCAAGGAAGGCAAAGAACGAGCTTACCTCGCGCTCAGCGAGTTCTATCGCAATGACATGCGCTGGTCGTACATCGTGATCGGCATCGTCATCGTGGTCGGCATCGTCTGCAACATCATGTGGCCGTCGCTTTGGATGATGTGGCCGATCCTGTTCGCGGTGGCGGTGATGAGCATCGTCCATGAAGCGGCCGAGCGCAACGGGCAGGGCGTGCCACCGCTTTACGCATACGCGTTTCTCTTCGGGTTCCTCGCGCTGTGGGTGCTGGTTGTCTGGGTGATGTTTAAGACGATCAACAAGTACGTGCTTCTTTTCGGCCTGATCGGGCTTGGATATCAGGTGGCCAAGGCATGGGTTCAGGAGCGCGAGCGCAACAAGATCATCGAAGGCCGCCGCGCCCAGGGCCAATGCATTTTCTGCGGCGAAGTGGTGGAAGGGAAATACGCGCACTGTCCAAATTGCGGCAACGAGCCCGACCCTACAGTGCAGCGCATGAAGCGGGTGGCGTCGATGGTGGGTGGCCGCAAAGACGCTGCCCATGCCCGCGCGGTGATGCGTCCGGAGTCCAACGCCGCCAGCGCCTCAAAGCGGGAGCAGGCATTGCTCGCGAAGCGCGCCGCGCTCCGCGGTCAGAAGCCGAAGCGGTAATACAGGGATCAGTTCATCTTACTGGCGGTTCATCATGAACGTCGCCGTCTGATGGAAGAACGGCCGCAGGATTGCCACCAGGTTCTCAGGAACCTGCACCTCGCTCATTGCACCCTCCATGAGTTCGATCCAGCGATCGCGCGCCCGCTGATCGATGGCGAATGGCATATGCCGCATGCGCAGCCGCGGATGTCCTCGCTCGGCCGAGTAATCCGCCGGCCCACCAAAGCGTTGGATCAGAAAGCCCCGTAATCGCTTCTCCGCGCCCTCAAAATCCTCGTCGGGATACATCGGCCGCAGCACGTCATCTGTGCGCACCCGCCGATAAAACGCGCCAACCAGACGCGAAAAACCATCAGCGCCTAATTGCTCATAGACCAAAGATTCGTTGATCTGCATCGCCTCTTGAAGCCTTTCACTAGCACCCTTCGTAGTCGTCGACAGTCGCGGCCGCTCGATCGGCACCCTCTTTGCCCGATTCTATGCAAAGCATCATTGGAGGATCACATGCGTGCAACAACCTCATCCGCGTGGCTGAACGAACTTCTCGGACAGAAGCAGCCACCTTGCGTCTCCATCTACATGCCCTTTGCCCGGAACAAACCCATTTCTGAACAGAATCGGATCATCCTGAAAGATCTGCTCGACCGCGCCGACAGCCAGGTCCGCAGCCGCTACGGGACACGAGTCGCCGACGAGATGTCTGAAAAGTTGTCCAATGCCACCGGCGGAGAAACCTTGCGCGAAGGCGACCATGAGGGCCTCGCCCTCTTCGCTTCGCCGGATGATCTCAAGCTCATTGAGCTTCAGCACACGGTGCAGCCGATGGTGGAAGTGGGGGATTCGTTCCACATTCGCCAGCTCGTGAAGGTGATGCAGCAGGGGGCTCGCTTCGCGGTGCTTTGCGTCTCCACCCACAACGTGCGCCTCTTTGAGGGGAACCACTACCAGCTCCGTGAAATCCCCCTTCCAGGCGTGCCCCGCAACACCTCCGAAACCCTGAAAGGCATGAAGGGCGACTACCCCAATGAGCCTTATGGCCAGCAGACGATGAAGAGCCACCAGCCGCCGACGGATAAGGACATCCTGCGCGAAGAAAACTTCTTCCGCGCCGTGGATAGCACCGTCTGGGAACACTACGCCCGTGAAGCCAAGGTGCCAATCGTGGTTTGTGCGGACAACAAGCACCTTGCGGGGTTCCTCCAGGCGACGAAAAACGACTACATTCTGAAGACCGGCATCAACCACAGCCCAGATCATTTCTCGCTGGATCGGATGCACGAAGAAGCGTGGAAGCTGATCGAGCCGCGCTACCGTGAAGAGCTTGAGCGCCTGGCGGACCAATTCCGGATCGCACAGTCGCAGCAGCTTGGGTCGGATCAGCTGAAGCAGGTTGCCGAAGCGGCGGCGGTAGGTCGCGTGGGAACGCTGCTCATCGACGAACAGGCCTCCGTCCCCGGCATCCTCGACCGCACGTCAGGCTCCATCGCTTCCCCCCAGGGCCAAGACGCAACGCGGTCGGAGGATGTGCTCGATGACCTTGCCGAGATGGTCTTACAGATGGACGGCCAGGTGTACGTGATCCCGCACGACCAGATGCCGACCGACGCTGGCGTCGCTGCTATGTTCCGGTACTGATCCGCCAGAGCCGCAGCCCAAAACCGGGGCGGCGGGAAACTCGAAAGACTTCTGCCCCCGCCGGTCTTGACAACAGGCCGGCGGTCGGGCTATTTAATCAGTCATAAGGGCGCGTAGCTCAATTGGTTAGAGTACCGGACTGTCGATCCGGTGGTTGCGGGTTCGAGCCCCGTCGCGCTCGTTTTAGATTTCCTGCCGCATGCACCTCATCCAAGGGTGCGTCAGGCACTTCCTGCCCCATTATCGAGAATGGTTCGCGCAAGCGCTATCGCTTGCTGCTTCGTCTTCACCCGATCCTCAAGCTGCGCATCGTAGACCTGCTCGAGGACCGGTTTGAATACGGGACCGGGGCGATAACCGGCAGCGGTGAGGTCGTCGCCGGTGACGAATGGAATGGGGGCGTAGTCACCTTTTGACAGTTCATCCAACTGATTCGCCAGCCAATCGCACCGAGAAGGGTGCAGACCGACCGTGCGTAGAGCGGTCAAAATTTGCCGCGCTCCTCCTGCATGCGCCCCAGCGAGGAAGCGCTTCATCTGCGCCACGCCAGGCTCCGCTGCACCCAGCAGCACCGCCGGCGAATGGAGCACCTCGCTCATTTCGTCCATCTCGCTGTTGCTGATTTTTAGTGTGAGCCGAACTGAATGGACAACCTTCTGCACTTGCTGTTTTTGGAGCAGCGGCAGCAGGTCGCCGCCCGTGATCTGCCACTGGTAACACAACACGCCCGCGGCCAGCGCCGTGGCAAAGGAGGCGCTTTCGCCCGGAAGCAGCGCGAGCAGAATCGACCGCTGTGGGTCGAACATGGGCTTTGTCTTGGGCAAGCCCGGCAGCATCCGAAGGATCACGTGCAGCAGCCCGTACTCCCACAGCATGGGCCATGCAATGTTCCGCGAGGCGGGAGCGAGCATCAGTCGCAACTCTTCCGCGATGCGCTCGGGGCTGATTCGCCGCAGCACATCGGCATGATGACCAATTGCCCAATGTGTCGCCGGCTCGATCTTTAGAGTGAATCGCGCTGCAAAGCGCACCGCCCGCATCAGCCGAAGATGATCCTCTTCGAATCGCTCATTCGGATTCCCGATGGCGCGCAGCACGCGGTCTCGAAGATCCTGCTGGCCACCAATGTAGTCGATTACCGTCTCGTCGATGGGATCGAAGAACAGGCCATTGATCGTGAAATCTCTGCGTTTGGCGTCTTCTTCGGGCGTGGTGAACGTGACCGATGTAGGTCGGCGGCCGTCTTCGTACCGCGCGTCGCTGCGAAACGTGGCGACTTCGACGGTGCTCTTCCCGTGGCGAACGAGAATCACTCCAAATGCCGCGCCCACCGCCTGCGTGTTCGAGAAAATCTCCCGCACGCGCTGGGGCGGCGCATCCGTGGCTACGTCGTAATCCTTCGGTGCAATCCCCAGCAGCATGTCGCGCACGCAGCCGCCGGCGAAATATGCCACATAACCGTGCTGGCGCAGGCGCTGAACCACGGCCAGCGCATCTTGACCATTGGAGGCCTGTTTCGAGGATGGAGGAAGCGGTTCAGTCATGGATGAGCGATTCGCTCCTGCCGCGCAGGAAGATAACCGCGCTGGCGTCTACGCGGGAGTGGGCGCGCGGAGGAGATCGATCGTCATGCTCCCATAGTTCCGCTGCTCCGCTTCGACCAGGGGCGGTAGCGCGAGTTCGTCCGCAGCATCATGCCTGAAAATGACGATGCCCTCGGGCGCGAGCTGCTGCGCCAGCTGAAGCGCCAGCTTCCGCAAATCATCGGGACGCTGGCGCAGAAAGCGGTAGGGGGGATCGAGGAAAATCAGGTTCGCGTCCGCTTTGGCCGGCGCTGTCGCGAAGTACCGAAACAAATCGGACGACACGACCTTCGCGCGGTCCCGCACCTTGAGCGTGTCGATGTTCTTATTGAGCCGTATGACGGCGGAGCGGTCGAGTTCGAAGAAAGTTGCGTAAGCGGCGCCGCGCGACAGACACTCCAAACCCATCGATCCCGTGCCCGAGAAAAGATCCAGCACCACCGCGCCGTCCATCCAGGGCGTTAGGATATCGAAAAGCGACTGCTTCACGCGATCGGTGATCGGCCGCGTCGTCTCCGACTCCGGCGGCAGCAGCTTCCGGCCGCGATGTTCGCCCGCGATGATTCGCATGCCGGGAGCATGACGGGGATCGGGGGTTCACGTCAATCGACACTCCTGCTCCCTTCCCAAGCGCTCCGCAAGCGGACGGCTCGACGGCGAGCAGGCGAATCAAGATTGAAAATTGCTGCTGGTCAATTGACAATCTCCAGCTGATGGCGGATCGCACCGTTCATTACGAAGCGGCGTTCGAAGCGTTTCTTCGCGACCGCGGCATCCCCTACGTCGCGGTCGACGAAGCGAAGAAGGCGCTATTTGCAAACGCGAAGCTCAAAAGCTTCGACTTTGTCGTCTACTCCAAGAACGGTCCGAACCTGCTCGTCGACGTGAAGGGCCGCCAGGTTCGCGACCGCTCGACCCGCAAAGGCTTCGAGACCTGGGCCACCGAGCGTGACATCAATGACCTGATGCAATGGGAGCAAGTCTTCGGCGAAGGCTTCAAAGCGGTCCTCAGCTTCGTCTACTGGATCGACCCACCGCTGAGTCCCGAGCCGGGGATGTACGCTCACCGGGACCGCTGGTATTTAATGATGGGGATCGATCTTGCTGAGTACCGCAATTCCATGCGCCGGCGCTCGGCGAAATGGGAGACGGTTTGCTTGCCGGCGGTGGAGTTCCGCAACCTTGCCCGACCTCTTGAAGCCTGGCTTTGAACGTCCAAGACACCGGCGCCCGCACGACGACCACCCGGCGATTCGCTAAGATGGCGACATGAGCGAATATTCCCGTCGATGCTGGTTCACCTTCCCCACCAAGTCTCAGGTTGAGCAGCCGATCATCTGGCAGATGTCGCGGAAATTCCCCGAGGTCACCTTTGATATCCGCCAGGCGTCGGTCCAGCACGAAATCGGGATCATGGCGGTGCTGCTCACGGGCAACGAGATCGACGTTAAGGGAGCGATTGAATTTCTCCGCACCAAAGGCGTCACCGTTGAGCCGATCGAAAAGAGCGTGGTGGAGGGTTAACCCCATCTCATCTTTCCTGAGGGGCAAGGTATTTCCGCTCCGCGGCGCCTCTGCGCTGGCGTCAGCGGCGTTGAACAGGTATGGGTACTCCGGGCTTAGCGCATGAAGAACCGGTCGATGGACTTGCTTAAGTTCCAGGCGTTCCCCGAGCTGGCGGCAGCGCTGCGCGCCCAGCGGGAAGCTATCGTCCAGCGCTGGCAAGCCGCCGTCGAGGAAACGCTGCCCCAGGCGCACACCCTCACCCTCACACAGCTTCGCAACGACCTGCCCGTCACGCTCGAGCAGATGTCGCTCGCGCTCGAAGCCACCGATCCCCGGGCCACCAAAGATCTCATGGACGTGGCCCTCAACCACGGCGAAGTGCGCTTTGATCAGAACTTCAACCTCGGCGAGCTGATGATCGAATTCAGCCTGCTCCGCCCGATCCTCATCGACGAGATCACTCGGGGCCTCGGCCGAATCGTATCGATCGAAGAGATCATCGCGCTGAACCTCGGCGTCGACATCGCCGCGCGGCGCAGCGTCGTCAGCTTCGTGAATCAGCAGAAGGCCGAGCTTCAAGCGCTGGTGGAAGCGCAGACGAAATACCTGTCTTTCCTTTCTCACGACTTGCGCGGGGGGCTGAATGGCGTGCTGCTCATGCTCGAGGTCCTGCGGCGGGATCTGGCAGATGAGCCTAAGTTCGGCGAGTCCCTGAACGATCTCGAGGTGATGCGCCGATCCATCCTGGAGACCGTCGGCACGATGGACCGCTTCCTCCACGCTGAGCGATTTCGCAAGGGCAAAGTGCAGGTCCGCCTCAGCCAGGTGAACCTGCACGATCTCATCGCATCGCTCGCAAACCAGTTCAGCTATTCGGCGAAGGAAAAGGATCTAAAGCTGGAGATGGACGTTCCGGCTGAAGCGCAGGTCTCTTCTGATGCTCAGCTCATCAACCTGATCCTGCAAAATTTGATTGGTAACGCGATCAAGTACAGCAAGCGCGGCACAATCCGGATCACCGCCACCGACAGCCTGAGCTGGAAAATCGCCGTTCAGGACCAAGGGCCCGGTATCGCGCAGGACAAGCTCTCGACGATGTTCCACCACTTCACCCGCGGCGACACCCACGGCCAGGCGGGAACGGGGCTAGGACTGTCCATCGCGAAACAAGCTGCGGATCTTCTTAGCGCCAAGCTGTGGGCGGAATCGCAACTGGGGGTCGGATCGACATTCTTCCTCGAACTCCCCGTCCACATGCCGGAGAAGAAGCCGGCGTAGCACCCAATCCTCGCATATCCGCGACGCGACGGTCAGTGACGGGTCGTTCTGAACGCAGAACTCACATCCTCTGCCGCCCCGAAATTGCATCGGCGAGGATGTTTCGATTGGCGTATTCGATATTACTTCCGGTGGGCAGCCCGCGCGCGAGCCGAGTCACCTGTACTTCAGGGAACCGGCCGATCAAGCTCTGGATGTGCAGAGCCGTGCCGTCACCCTCCATCGTGGGATTGGTCGCCATGATCACTTCCTTAATGGCGCCCGATTCCAGCCGCTTCACGAGCGGCTCAAGCGTCAGATCGGAAGGGTCGACCCCCTCCAGCGGCGAAATCCTCCCCAGCAGCACGTGATACACACCCTGATACAAGCCGGTCGCTTCCAGCGCCAGAAGATCCTTCGGCTGCTCGACAATGCAGACCACCGACTGATCCCGTCCCGGGTTAGAGCAGATCCCGCACGGATCCTGTTCCGTGAGGTTGTAGCAGACGGAGCAGTGCTTGATGCGGGTCTTTACGTCGCGGATCGCATCGCTCAGCCGCATCGCGTCTTCGGGCTTCTGCTTGAGCAAATGGAAGGCGATTCGCTCCGCGGATCGCATGCCGATTCCGGGCAGCTTCGACAACTCGTTCATGAGGTTCTGGATGCTCTGCGTGTAGCTCGACATTGAACCGAATTATAGGCAACTCGCGCGCAGCGTCACCGCTAGGCGGCGCATCTTTCTCCCGCGCCAAACGCAGCGTACCATCGCCGCGTGCAACCCGCGGAGCCGACTAAGCAGACCCGAGTCGTGGACGTGCTGATCGAGCGCTTCCCCCAGTCCAGCAAACAAACCCTCAAGCGGATGGTCGAGCAGGGGCGCGTGAGGATCAACGGCGTCCGCGCGCGCAGGTTAACGGATGAAGTCAAACCCCACGATGAGCTGCGCGTTGAAGATCGGCCCAGGCGCCAGGACACCGTCTCGCTCGACCCGCTGGAAAAGATCTTCGAAGATCAGGATCTGCTGATCGTGAACAAGCCCGCAGGCCTGCTCACCAGCACCGGCCCGCGAGAGAAACGCCCGACGGCGCTGGCGATCATCCAGAACTTCTACAAGATCAAGGAGCCGCGCACGAAGATCGGCCTGATTCATCGTCTCGATCGCGAAGCGTCCGGCCTGCTGGTGTTCTCCAAGTCAGACGTTGCCTATGAGTCCCTCAAGACCCAGTTCTTCCGCCACGACGTCCAGCGCGTCTACCACGCGATCGTGAAAGGAAACGTCGCCCCGCCCGCGGGAACGATTGAATCCCTGCTCGTTGAATACGCCGACGGCACCGTTCACTCGACACGAGTTGCCGGGAAGGGTCAGCGCGCCGTAACACATTACGACACTGTTCGACAGAAAGCGCCGTACAGCGAGCTGCGCGTCCGCCTGGAGACCGGCCGAAAGCACCAGATCCGCGTTCACCTGGCGGGCCGCAACTGGCCCATCGTCGGCGATCGGGTGTACGGAAAAGTCCCCGCCGAAAGGCTCATGCTCTCCGCAATTGAATTGGGCTTCACCCACCCGCGAACCGGCGCTCCCGTCCACTTCGCCGCTCCCATTCCCGAAGAAATGTCGAAGCTGATGTCTTGAACGCGATAGCTTAATTATTATGGATTCCCCAAGCCCAATTGCGTCCTCGTTCTCGTCAACACGTCCTTCACCGTGCCGGGATCGTTGATGGTCCGAATCGACCCGGAAAGATTGAACGGCCCCAGCGGATCATTGAGCGCCCCCCGCGCCACCTGAGGCCGAAGCGTTGCATCCTTCAGCTTAAGCGTGACCTTGTCACCCTTCTCCCGAGCCAGCGCGAATCCCGCCCCGGAATAGAGCAACAGATCCTGCACATGATCGGGAGCGAGGGAGAAGATGTACCAGTTCAGAGAGGCATTGGAGACGGTGGTCTCGGCGATGTTCCCCCGCATCGGCAGCCACGGGACGCGGATGTGGACGAGTTGCCGCAGCGGAAAATCCTGCGTCGGCTTGAGCGCCTTGCCGGGCTTCGCCTTCCGAGCCGACTGCTCCGCATCGTCGGCGATCAGCACGAAGTCGTAGGATCCGTCGTCATTGCGCGACGCGTAAGACTGCGTGAAGCGCTGCGAGAAACTCTTCTTCCCGCCAACCGGGGAAAGAATCAGCGAACCCGTCGCCTGCGAGCAGCCCAGTTGCACCAGCGCCACCAAGGTGCAAACAGCGAAAACAATCGGTGTGCGGAATTTCATGGATCCAGTAGATGATGCCACCCCGCACGATTTTCGCCCCCGCAGGAAGCGGCTCAACCCAGTCCCAGCAGGTTCAGCGCATCCCGCTCCACAATCCCGCGAAGGGCCTCGCGTGGAACCACCGGCAGGTTCGTCCCCTGCGCCAGTTGGTTGATGGAGTAAAGCGCTTCGATGCAATCTTCGGCGCTGGTGTAGGGGAAGTCTGAGCCAAACAGCAGCTTGTCAATGACTCCCGCCTGGTACGCCTCGACCAATGCGTTGTACGCCTGCCAAGGCCGCGACAGCATTCCTGACACATCCGCGAACACGTGCGGGTGCTTGCCCAGCAGACAGATCGTTTCATTGATCCAAGGCTGTCCAAGCTGCGCGATCACCAGGCGGAGGTTCGGGAAGGTCCGCGCCACCTCATCCAGCAGATAGGGGCGGCCATATTCCAATTTGGATTGCTCGGTGTACTGGCCGGAAGGATGGATCAGGATCGGCATGCGGAATTCCTCCGCCTGCTCGTAAAGCCGCATCGCCCGGGAATCCGCGGGATGGAAATCCTGGTTGGCCGGCGAGATGGTGATGCCGCGCAGACGCAGGTCGTACTTGGCGATCTTGAGCTCTTCCCGAGCCGAGGTCTCGCTGGGGTCGATCCCGGCAAACCCAATTAATTTCTGAGGATACCGTGAGACATAGTCTGCGACGTACTTGTTGGGAATTTCCGCCCGCAGGTACTTGGACTTGAAGCCGAGGACAATGGATTTGTCGACCGCCGCAGACTGCGCCCAGTGATGGTCCGGGTCGGCGGCGGGCACGGAGCGCCACACGGTGCGGTTGTGCAGCCCCGTGCGGGTTGCGCGGTTCCGCTGATTTCGCGGAAGCTCGCCCAGTTCAAGCTGGCCCAATTGGTCAGGTGACTGCCAGATGTGCGTGTGACAATCGACGATCATAATTGCATCAACGGGTACGGCGACTTGGCGTAATACCGAACGTCCGTGCCCGGTGGATGCGCCGCTCGCGAACAGCCTTGCGACTCATCGTAAAGGATCAAACCGAGCCGGTATCTTAGAAAGACCCGGGCAGCCCGTCAAAGCAGGGCCTGCCGCCGCACAGGGTCTCGACACCTCCATTTATCGGACGCCCTGCCGCCGGCGGGTGAGAAAAACCCGCCGCAGCGCCAAGAAGGCCTGCACACCATTTTGTGAAGTAGTCGTAACTCCAGAAATGTCAACAAGTTGAAGAAGACGCCCCGCCAGCCGACGCCGCCGGCACCCCGTCCTTCAGCATCTGGTTCAGCAGCTGCGCATCGACCGGTTTTACCAGGTGCACGTCGAATCCCGCCGCCTTTGTCCGAGCGTGATCGTCCGGCTGCCCATACCCCGTCAGCGCAATGAGCCTTATTGAAGTCCCCAGTCGCGAGCGGATCTCCCGCGCCACCTGATACCCATCCAGCCCCGGCAATCCAATATCCACAAGTGCAATTTCCGGTTTGATGGAGCTGGCCAGATCAACCCCCACCTGGCCGTCCTCCGCGATCTCCACCGTATGTCCCCATAGCTGGAGCAGCCGCTGAAGCGCCCGCCGGGCGTCGGCATGATCCTCGATCAGCAGGATCCGGTGAGACTTCCCGTTGCGCGGCGCTGCTGGCCGAGCCACCGTCTCTTGTATCGGCACATCGGCACACATCGGCAGCGCGATCGTGAACTCGCTCCCATGTCCGATCCCGTCGCTGTGGGCGGAAACCGTCCCCTCATGGAGCTCAATCAGTCGCTTGACGAGCGTCAATCCGATTCCCAGCCCCCCCTGCGACCGATCCAGCGACCGCTCTGCCTGGGTAAAAAGTTCAAACACGTGCGGCAACAGCTCCGGCGCCATCCCGAGTCCGTCATCCCGCACACGCAAGATCGCCTTCTGATCCTTGGCGCCCACCGTCAGCGCGATGTGTCCGCCCGAGGGCGTGTATTTAATCGCGTTGGTCAGCAGGTTGGTAACCACCTGCTCGATTCGCACCGGATCGGCATTGATCATCAGCGGGCACTTGGGCGCTGTAAATTCCGTCTCGTGGCGCTGGTTCCGCACCTGGGGCTGAACCGCTTCCAACGCCCGCGTGGCGATCTGGCATAGATCCACCGGCCGGCGCTGGAGACTGATCTTTGACGAGATGATGCGTGAAACGTCCAGCAGATCATCCACCAGCCGCGAAAGGTGGTTCGCCTGGCGGATCACGATCTGCCGCTGCTCCTCTTCGAATTGGTCGGCAGGGGGGTTGGACGCATCCAGCACGGACATGGATGTGGAGATTGCCGCCAGGGGATTGCGCAGCTCGTGACCCAGCATCGCCAGAAATTCATCACGATGCCGAATCGCATCCCGCGCATCGTCCAGCAGGTTGCGCACCTCGTATTGCCGCCGCCGCGCGCGGATCGCCGTCTGCACGGTGCTGATGAGCGTGACGATGCGCAGCGGACGATCCAGCACCACGATGTTGCAGCGTTCGCGCATGATCGAGAGCTGAACGCCATAGGTCGTAATCTCATCGGAATTGGAAAGCACCAGCAGCGGCAGATCCGACCAGGCGGGCTGGCCGCACAGGGTCTCGATGAGCTTTGATGCGGTGGCGGGATCCAGCGCCTCTTCCGCGACGATCGCCGCCCCCGCCCCCTTCTTCGCCTGTGCGCAGAGCGTTTCGACGTCCGGGCACGGCGAGCAGGGATATCCGTGCTGCGTGAGAATCTCACACGTCAAGCTGGCGTCACGCCCGGTGGGTGCGAGCACGAGAATCAGCTCGTTTCGATCGGGAGGTTGTTTGCGGTCAAACCCCATCGTTTCGCTTCAGCAACGGCCCATGGTCTCCACGATATTGCGGCACGCCGGTCAGGATCCCCTGAAATTCATTGAGCGGCTCTCCAACGTGAACCCCGCCGGCGCCGATCTGAAACTCGCGCAGCGTGCGTTCATGGGCGCCGGTGCGCTTCTTGATGACGGAGATCGCCTGCCGGATCGCCCCGATCGCCTCGAAGTAGCGCAGCAGCAAGACGGTGTCCGACAGGTAGCTGATATCCAGCGGCGACTCCATTCGTCCCATCAGGCCGTGCTGCGCCATGATCAGGATCGTCATCACGCCGTGCTGGCCGAGGTAGGTCAGCAGCTCGTGCATGTGGAGCGTGAGGAAGCGCTCTTCCGGCATCGCGTTCAAGTAGCCGTTGAGCGAGTCGATCACCACGATCTTGGCGTGGTTCCGGGTAACCGAATCCCGGACGTGCTGAATGAATTCGCCCGGCGACAGTTCCGCGGGATCCACCTGCCGGGCGAAGATGAGGTTCTTCTGGATGGCGCCGCGCACGTCCAGGCCGATGCTGTCGCCGCGCCGGAGCATGGTCTCGACGCTTTCATCGAAGGCGAACATGGCGGTCGCTTCCCCGCGCTGCGCCGCCGCAAGCGCATATTGCATGGCCACGGTGCTCTTGCCGCTCCCGGCGGGGCCCATCAGCAGCACCGAGGTGCCGCGGTCCACGCCGCCGCCCAGCAGCCGATCCAGACCGTCTACACCGCTGGGCACACGGTCCGCCTTGAAGCCGGGATGGTGCTCGGCGGCGATCAGACGCGGGAACACCACGATCCCGCCGGTGACGATTGTGTAGTCGTGGTACCCGCCGCGGTACTTCACCCCGCGCAGCTTGATCACGCTCAGCCGCCGGCGCGACGCGCCATATTCCGGCGCCATCTGCTCCAGCTCGATCACCCCGTGCACGACCGTGTGCGCCTGAGCTTCGCTGTTGACGCCCATGCGGTCATCCAGCAGGAGCACCGTGGTGGGACGATCGTTGAAGAACTGCTTGAGCGCCAGGATCTGCCGGCGGAAGCGCAGCGCGTTCTGCGCCAGCAGGCGCATCTCCGAAAGCGAATCGATCACAATCCGATCCGGACGCACGCGCTCAATCTCTTTCAGGATCGACTGCGTCAGCTCCGCCAGCTCCACTTCAGAGGGATGAAACAGGGTGTTCTGCTGCGGCACGCGGTTCTGCTGCGCCGTTGACAGCTCGTAAATCTCGATCCCCTCCATCGACCAGCCGTGGCTCTTGGCCACTGCCATGAGCTCGTCCCGCGTCTCGGAGAGCGCGATGAAGAGCACTTTCTGATTTTCCTTTAACCCCTGAAAGAGGAACTGAAGCGCGAGCGTCGTTTTTCCCGTCCCCGGATCCCCCTGGATGAGGTAAAGCCGGCCGGGAGGCAGACCGCCTCCCAGCACATTGTCGAGGCCGGGAGTGCCCGTCGACATGATTTTCACGGCGATCGGTTCAGACAAGTGGAAACCTCCGACGGAAACTCAAGTCCCTCCGCCCAGGGCATTTTAAATCGCGCTCCAAAAACGCGCCTGCGCCAATTCTGAAATAAAGCCGCATCGATGTCTAGTGCTTGATGCTGCCCTCGGCCGGACTTACGCTGACTGGCTCATGGAAAAATCGTTCAGCAAGTGGTGGCTGCGGCGAGTGTCGAATTTCCGGGACGTGGTGCCCGAGAAACTAGCCGCCGAACGCGCCGCGATGGAGCGGCAGCAGGATTACAACCGAAACTACGCAGACTTCTTAAACGGCGCGGTTTTGCCCGCCATCGACGACCTGGTCAAGCTGTTTAACGACAACAAGGTGATCCACCGCGTCACCTCCTGGGGCAACCAGTTGGCCGTGCGCGTGCACCTCGCCTGGCGGTGGGGCGAGCTGGTGATCATGCAGAGCCACGAGGACGCGGTCACCTTTGAGCACCACATCATCACCGAGGGCGAAAAACGCGGCGAAGAAGCCAGCGAAGATCATTCCCACCAGTACGACCTGCGCGACCCGCTGCCGGAAACGGTGGCGGCGACGGAGCTCCAGTTTTTCCTGAGCCGGCTGGCCCAGGATCTAGTGGAAGAAGAAGAGCCGGAGATCCCGCCGGGGGAAGAGTAATCCGCGTGGGTGCGTCTGGGAGGAGGGGAGGGGAAGGGGGAGCACTGAGTTTCACCGGAAGGAAACAGATGCTTGAAATCCGACGGGCTGATAAATCTGATGGAGCCATCGCGTAGGATCACGTGCGCCCCCGTTTCGTGAACTCCTAAGGGTTCTGCAACCTGGTCTCTGGCTGTCACGAGGCTGTTGCAGGTTAAGAGCGCAGCCGCAATCAATGCCAGGACAGCGGCAATGATCGACGCAAGATGGCGCCACCGTGCCCCGGCATTTCTTCCGTATTGCAGCACGCGCGGCATGGTAGGCCTCAGGTGGTCGGTCATTTAATTCTGTAGCCTTTTCCGCAGTGTCTCCAACGTCTCTTGTGCATCGGATGGTAACGGAAAACGGGACATCCGCCCAATGAGGGGGCGGGGAGGTGAGCCGGGGTCTGGGGGCGGCGGCGAGCCCCCGGTTGGAGCTCCATCGTCCTCTTCCTTTTTGCCACACGATCGCGCTGTCCTTGGTGGTTCAAAAAGAATGAACACAGAGTCGCGGAACACAGAGAATGCGGTCAGCGGAGTTGTCCTCGGTGTCTCTGTATCTCTGTGTTCAGATCCGTCTTCGCTCACTTCGCCCGGTGCGAACAAATCAGTTCCCCCTTCGTCAGCACGTGGCCGTTCATTTCGGTCACCACCTGCGCCTTGGTCTTGCCGGATTCGGGGTCGATGACGTCATCGAGGGCGAAGATCTCGATGTGATAGCGGTGCGGCTTGCGGTCGATAGGTGCGGGGTGGGCGTAGCCGAGGCGCTTGCGGCTGTTCTTGCCCTGCACCGAGCCGGGGATCGCCTTGGGTTTCTTCTCGCGGGGTAATCCTTCGGGGAGAGACGTGACGGTCGGGGGGATGTTGTAGATCACCCAGTGCAGGTAGGGATTGGGCGGGGGCACATCGGCGTCCTCCATGAGGATCACCAGCGACCTGGTCGCGGGCGGCACGTTGCTCCACGCCAGGGGAGGAGAGATGTCCTGGCTGGTGGTGTATTTCGCAGGAAGCGCTGCGCCGTTTTTGAAGGCGGGGGAGGTCAGGTTGATCGACGCCGGGACGTCCACGCGGTTGATGACCAGGCGCGAGGCGGTCTGGTTGCAGGAGCAGATCAGGGGCAACAGACAGGTGGCCAGTAACATCGCTCGACTCATCGCCGCATTGTCAGTTGCGCCGCCGGCGGATTCAATAACGGCATGTCGTCACGTCCGAAGCGCCGCCGCATCAAGTTCCACGAGCCATCGGAGATCACGCGCGAGGCCCAGCGGCTGCTCGCCGCCGGCTACGATCGCGCGGGCAGGTGGAGCCTGGGGAAAATCTGCCGGCACATCACGCAGGCGATCTACGCCTCGCGCGACGGGTTCGGCGGCTGGCGCATTCCGGGCGGAAGCGTCCTGGGGAAGCCGGCGCTGTGGCTCATCCTCGCGAGCGAGTGGGTGCCGCCGGGCGTCAGAATCCCGCGGGCGGCCAAGCCGCAGGAGCCCGCATCTGAAGAGGGCGCGGTTGGGGAGATGGGCGAGGCGATCGCGATCCTCCAGAACCACGCGGGGCCGTGGGCGCCGCATCCGTTGTTCGGTCACATGAGCACCGCGCAGTGGCGGCGGTACCACCTGATCCACGCGGCGCACCATTTTTCCTTTCTCCTGCCGCGCGGCGGGTGAGCGACCCGCTCGACCTCGCCCTCCATTTCCGGGGAAAATTCCCGTATCCTCTCCGTCACACCATGATCGCACTCGGAATCGACGTCGGCGGATCGTCCGTCAAACTCGCAGCGCTTGAAAACGACCACGTTCTCTGGATCGCGCAGAGCGCCGGCTATGAGAAGCCCACCCGCGAGCAGCTCACCGCCGCCATCCGCTCGACGCTGAAAAGCCCGATGCCGCCGGACGCGCGGGTCGGCATCTGCGTTCCCGGGCAGCGCGATCGCGCCCGGCGCACCGTGACGCATTCCGTCAACATCCCCAGCCTCAACGGCCTGGTGCTGGATGAGCTGGTGGCCGAGGCGCTGAACCAGAAGATCGCGCACCTGGAAATCGCATCCGACGCCGTCGCCAACGGGTACGACCTGTTCGCGACGAACAGGCTCACCGGCCGGCTGCTCTCGCTGGCGCTGGGAACCGGTGTGGGGGCGGCGGTGATCGACGATGGTGTGCCGCTGATGGTGGATGGGGAATCGCCGGGGCATATCGGGCAGGTGGATTGCTCCATTGAAGGCGATCCCGTCATCGGTCCCGACGGCGGCGCGGGGAGCCTGGAGGGGTATATTGGCGTGCCCGCCCTGGCCAAGCGCTACGACGCCGATATCCCGACGATCCTTGCCCGGCTGGGGCCGGAGGACTCGGCGCTGAAGGCGCTCGCGCGCGCCATCCGGATCTGCCACGGCATCTATTGTCCGCATCACGTCGCGCTGACGGGGGGACTGGGCATCCGGATGCAGCACCTGCTCCCGACGATCCGGCAGCTGGTGGAAAAAGATCTCACGCGGATCGCCCGCGCCGGCTGGACGCTGCTGACAGGAAAAGACGACTACCACGCCGCGCGAGGCATTGCCCGGATGGCGCAGGCCGCCGCCAATTGCTAGAAACGCTGGACGAGGAACGGTAGCCCGTCGGCTTTGACGCGGGCAATAGACTACCTTTTCCAAGCGCCCTGTCCGCGTTGTACAATCTCCGTTCATGTCGCAACCCATCCTCCTCAACTACCGCGGCTCCGCCGGCCTGGATGACATGAACGCCTTCAACGCCCGCACGAACGTGGGCCTGAAGGGCGACCTGCTCTTCCGCATCTACCTCACTTCGGAGGCGATTTACTTCATCAAGGTGGGCGGCTCCAAGCAGCAGGCGCAGGTCGTCGCCGCCCAGTTCGGGCTCCTGGGGATCCTCATCGGACACTTTCTCAAGAAACGGGCGACGCAGAAAACGCAGGAGAAGCTGAATGCCGTCGCGGGTGTCGCCCCGGAGCAGCTTCTGGCCGCCGACAAGGTGAACAAGGTCGCTCCCGTGACCGAGTGCACCGAGATGTGCATCAACCCGCGCTCGTTCCTCTCGGGCGCCCGCTTCGGCACCTGGACCTTTCGCGACGCCAAGGGCAAAAAGAGAACCTACACCTTCGACGACGCGGACAATTTCCTGGCCGCGGTCGAGCGCTTGTCCAAGACCTTCGGCGAGAAGGTTCAGGTGAAAGCGCAGCTTCATCCGAGCCGGAAAAAGACGATCAAGATTACTTAGTTACCGCTGCGAAGCCGAGCGGGTGTCGACAGCTTCTGATGGCCCCGTGCGCGGCTGTTGAGCGAGTTGCCATCGATCTCTACTTATCAATAGCATTGTTGGGGTCAAACGCGGCTAGAGACAATCGACAACCCGGAATCAAATCCAACGGATCATCACACCATGCTCATTGTCGTAGCCCTGGGCGGAAACGCGGTTTCTCTTCCCAACACCGAGGGGAACATTCCCCAGCAGTACGCGGCCACGCGCGCGGTGATGAAACCGGTGGCGGATCTCATCGTCAAAGGCGAGCGCCTGATCCTCGTCCACGGCAACGGCCCGCAGATCGGGCAGGTGATGCGTCGCGTGGAGATCGCCGCCCAGCACAAGGTTTACCCGCTGCCGCTGGATATCGCGGTTGCCGACACGCAGGCGGGGATGGGGTACATGATCAGCCAGTGTTTGATGAACGAGCTGAATCATCGCGGCTCGCCGCGGCTCTGCGCCACCGTGGTGACTACCGTGCGTGTGGATCCCAACGATTCCGCTTTCGAGAAGCCGAACAAACCGGTCGGCTCGTTCATGACGAGGGAACTTGCCGAGGCGCATGTGATCAACGACAGGTGGAAAGTGGCCGAGGACAAAGCGCGGGGACAATGGCGCCGGGTGGTTCCTTCGCCGCTGCCGAAAGAAATCGTCGAGCTGCCGCTGCTCAAGACGCTGGTCGATGCGAACCAGATCGTCGTCGCCGCCGGTGGGGGCGGCATTCCGGTGATGCGCGATGACAACGGCGACTACATCGGCGTCGAGGCGGTGATCGACAAGGATCGCACCAGCGCCATCGTTGGGATCGAGCTGAATGCCGACATGCTCGCGATCCTCACCAACGTCGATCAGGTTCAGAAGGATTACGGCAAGCCCACGGCGCAATCGCTTGCGCGGCTCACGTTGACTGAAGCCGTGCAATTGAAAGCAGAGAACCAGTTCTCGCCCGGGTCGATGCTTCCCAAGATTGAAGCGGCGATCTACTTTCTCGAGAACAGTTCAAATCCGAAGGCGGAGGTGCTCATCACGAGCTGCGAACGATTTCATGATGGTTTCGCCGGAAAGACGGGCACCCGTATCGTCCGGGACTAGCCTCGTGCACGACGGTTCGTCGATAGCTATCGCCGGACTTTTTGCTATTCTTTTTCTGCTTTTTACCGGAGAGTCGAGATGGATTATGCCGCGATCGCGCAAGCCGCCAAGAACTACGAGCAGGACATGGTCAACTTCCTCCGCGACCTGATCGCGATCGAGGGGTACAGCGGCACGGAGAAGAACGTCATCGACCGCATCCGGAACGAAGTCGAAAAACTGGCGGCGGCGGACAAGGTGTGGGTGGACGGGCTGGGGAATCTTCTTGTCCAGATGGGTAGCGGGCCGCGGCTCATCGCGATCGATGCGCATGTCGATACCGTCGGCGTGGGGAATCCCAAGGAATGGAAGCACGATCCTTTTAAGGGGAAGGTGGAGAAGGGCACCGTCTTCGGCCGGGGCGCGGGCGATCAGCGCGGCGCGGTGCCGTCGATGGTTTACGGGATGAAAATCATCAGAGATCTGAACCTGGTGAGCGACGAGTGGTCGCTGCTGCTGACGTTCACGGTGATGGAGGAAGACTGCGACGGGCTCTGTTGGCAGTACATCGTCAAGGAAGAGAAGATTCGTCCGGAGTGCGTGGTGATCACCGACTCCACCAACTGTAAGGTTCTCCGCGGCCAGCGCGGGAGGATGGAGATCGGCGTGACCTTCACGGGCAAATCATGCCACGGCTCGATGCCCGAGAAGGGCGACAACGCAGTGTACAAAGCGGCGAAGGTGGTGAACGAGATCGAAAAGCTGAACAAGCGGTTGAAGAAGGACAAGTTCCTGGGCAATGGCACCATCACCGTCAGCTACATCGATTGCCAGACGCCGAGCCGCTGTGCGGTTCCGGGCGCTGCGTACATCCAGCTGGATCGTCGGCTGACGACAGGGGAGACCGCCGAGCTTGCAATTCGCGAAGTCAAAGATGCAGTGAAGCGCGCGGGCGTGCAGGCGAAGGTGGAGCTCCTCAAATACAAGGAGCGCGCGTACACCGGCAACACCTACGAAACCGACAAATACTTCCCGACCTGGGTTGAAGAAGAGGACGCGCCGCAGGTTGCCGCGGCGGTCGAGGCGCACAAGGCGCTGTTCAGGAAGCCGCCGGTGGTGAGCCGCTGGACGTTCAGCACGAACGGTGTGTCGATTGCCGGAATGTTCGGTATTCCGAGCGTTGGCTTCGGGCCAGCGGCTGAAGAAGTGGCGCACACTGTGAATGACTCGGTGCCGATCGAACATCTGGTTCGGTGTGCGGCGATGTATGCTGCGTTTCCGGGGACTTATTGCGCGATGCCGGCGAAGAATTCCAATGGACGGGCGAAAAAAAACGGGAAACCGGCGAAGGCGCGTCGGCAGCCGGCGCGCGTCTAAGCCGCAGCGTGACCGATCTGCTCGGGCACATAATTGCCTGTTGAGAGGATGACCTTAAAGGCTTCTTCGGTGCTGATGTCGACGAAGCGGCATTGGTCGAACCGCACGAAATACAGCCGGCCGGTGACGGGATTGGGGATGTTGGGGACGAAGACGCAGAGGGTCTGACCGGCGCTGTCGACGGGCCGGCCGCTGGTGAAGCCGAGGAGGAGGTTGCCGGTGGCGTCGGGGATGAGGACGACTTTCGAGAAGGTGCCTTCGGTGCCGCCGGGGGTGAGGGAGATGTGTTTCCAGGCGGCGTAGACCTCCCGGAGGATGGGGATTCGACTGAGCAGTCGGTCGATCAGACGCAGCAGGCTTTGGCCGATCAGGCTCGTGGCGACAAGGCCGATGAGGTAGATCGCGATGACGGCGATGAGTACGCCGGCGAAGGGGATTTCGCGACCAAAGAGCCAGATGCTGATCGCGCGGGTGCGGTTGTCGATCCACCAGATGACAAACGCCGTCACAGCAAGCGGGACGGCGCCGAGAATGCCGGCGAGGAAGGTGTTACGCAGGTGCTTCTGCATGCGCGCATTGTGCAGGATGAAGGGGCGCTTCGCGAGACTTCTGTATGGGCGGGCCTGCCCCCGCGGTTTGTGCGGTAGTTTGATGATGGGGACGAAGAGGGCGACGCAGGTGTCGCCCCTACGTGATGGTGTTACCGATCAGACGCGGTCGGCGATGAGGCGCGCGACTTCGGCGGAGTCTTTGTCGCCTCGGCCGGAGAGGTTGATGACGAGGATCTGGTCTTTCGACATCGTTCGGGCGCGCTTCTTCGCTTCGACGAAAGCGTGCGAGCTTTCCAGCGCGGGGATGATGCCTTCGCACTGGGCGAGTTCCTGGAAGGCGTCAAGGGCTTCGGCATCGCTGGCGCTGGTGTAGGTGACCCGGCCGGTGTCTTTCCAGTAGGAGTGTTCGGGACCAACACCGGGATAATCGAGGCCAGCGCTGATGGAGTGGACGTCGGCAGTTTGGCCGTCTTCGTCCTGTAGGACGTAGGAGAGCGAGCCGTGGAGGACTCCGGGCTTGCCCTGCGAGAGGGTTGCGGCGTGCTGCCCGAGGGCGCTACCCCGACCACCGGCTTCGACCCCGACGAGTTGAACAGATTTGTCTTCAACGAATGGGTAGAAGATTCCGGCGGCGTTGGATCCGCCGCCCACGCAGGCGATGACCATGTCGGGCAGACGCCCTTCGACAGCGAGACACTGCTCGCGCGTCTCGCGACCGATGACCGCCTGGAAATCGCGGACGATCATCGGGAAGGGGTGCGGCCCGGCGACGGAGCCGAGGATGTAGTGGGTGCGATCGACGGAGCCCATCCAGTCGCGCAGCGCCTCGTTGAGCGCATCCTTGAGGGTCTTCAAGCCGCTGTGGACCTCGACGACGTTGGCATTCATGAGGCGCATGCGGAACACGTTGAGGTTCTGGCGGCGGACGTCTTCGGCGCCCATGTAGACGTCGCACTTGAGGCCGAAGAGCGCGGCGACGGTGGCGCTGGCGACGCCGTGCTGACCGGCGCCGGTCTCCGCGATGATGCGCTTCTTTCCCATGCGGCGGGTGAGCAGCGCCTGGCCGATCGTGTTGTTGATCTTGTGCGCGCCGGTGTGGTTGAGGTCTTCGCGCTTCAGATAGATCTTCGGGCCGCCCCAGCATTCTGTGAGACGCTTTGCGAAGTAGAAACGGCTTGGCCGGCCGACGTACTCATTGAGGTAGTGGCGAAACTCTTCCTCAAAGGCCGGGTCGTTCCTGGCTTTAGCGTATTCGGCTTTGAGCTGCTCCAAGGCGGCGACGAGGGTCTCGGGGACGAAGGTGCCGCCGTAGGGACCGAAATGGCCGAGATCATCGGGTACGAGCGCGGAAGTAGCAGACGTCATGTCTGGATAGTAAGGCGTCTGAAACGAAACGTAAAAGCGCCAGCGGATTTGAAGCTGTTCGCAGCAGACTAAGCCGTCGCTGGCGTAGATGGTGTGTGCGAGAGCGCGGCCTCTGCTTCTCGGATCGCGTGCCAGCGCCGGCTGGTCCAGTAGCCGAGCAAGGCGCCGACAGGTCCGGCGGTGGCGTAATCGAGGGGGAGCGGGCGCGCCAGCGCTGCCATGCCGGGTGCGATGCTGTAGACATCGCCGGTGGTCCAGGGGCCGTCGCCGAAGTAGGCGCAGATGTAGCCGAGCAAGCCTGTGACCAAGGGTGCGAGCCAGAACCAGAAGCTCGGGCGGGAGGGAAAGATGGAATGAGCCGCGAGTGTTGCGAGGAAGGCGCTGAGTCCGACCGATGCGAGCACCTGCACTTTGCGATCGGTCTGACACAGCAGCAGCATCAGGAAGATCATCGCCATCGAAGTTGAGACGAGCGACAGCGGGCCCTGGGAAGGGAGGGTATCTTCATCGCGCGGCGGTAGGGGGGCGCGTTGCGATTCCTGGAGCACCAGGTTGTTGGCGCTGAGGATTTGAAGGACGAGCCAGCCGAGGTAGAGGATGCTGAAGAGGACGAGCAGTTCGATCAGCAGCGCGATGAAGATTGACGGCCCATTGGCGGACATCAACGTGTAGCGAATCGGCCCGCCGCGGATGGAGAAGGCGGCGAGTCCGATGCAGGCGCAGTAAAAGCCTGCTTCGTAATGCACGACGTTGGTAATCAGTGCGGAGATCCCGAGCGCCAGGACGAAGACGACGACCGTGAGCAAAAACACGACGTGCGGCCAGGGCTGCTGCATGAGCGATGCGGAGAAGCCTGTGCGCGCCGGGATGGAGAAAACAAACGATAGCGCGAGAAACAGCGCGTAGGAGATGACTGCGCCGACGGTAAGAAGGGTGCGGTCGCGGACGCGGTGATAGTAGCTGTTCGGGTCCAGCGGAAGTTCTTGTGTGATGGCGGTCATGAATCGTCCTTGAGCCGCGCAGTTTATCGGGGCGGGCGTGCAATGTCTCATCGGCGAGTGAAGGGATTCTCCGCCAGTTGCACCTAACGTTTTGCAAACTGCGGTCGTATAATAGGGCGGTGGAGAATTTGTTCGGCGAGCTTGATATTGAAGATGCGCCGGCGGCGCCCATGCCGGAGGGGCCGTTCGCGGCGGTGGCGCTGGAGCAGGGGATCGATCGGCTGCTGGATTATTCGATTCCGAAACGGCTGATCGACTTGCTTCATGTCGGTCAGCTCGTGAAGGTGCCGTTGGGGCGGAAGAATCGGACTACCAAGGGGTACGTGGTGTCGATCAATGCGACGACGACCTATCCGAAGATCAAACCGGTCGCGGGCATAGAAGATGAGCGCGTGCTGGTTCCGCCGAAGCTGATGGAGCTGGCTCGGTGGATGAGCCGGTATTACGTGACGCCGCTGGGTGTGGTGCTGGACAGTGTGATTCCGGCGGCGGTGAAGAAGCAGATTGGGGTGGGGTATCTGAAGATGGTGCGGCTGGCGAAGCCGCGAGAGGCGATTCAGGAAATCCTCGAGAAGACGAAGGCTCCTAAGCGGCGAGCGACCTTGGCACGGTTGCTGCTGCTGGAAGAGAATCAGTCGATCGAACTGGTGAAGCTGGCGAGCGAGGCGGGGACGAAATCGGCGACAGTGCGAAAACTGGCGAAGAGTGGGTTGATCACGATCACGTCGCAGGTGGATTTTCCGCGGTTGACGGCGGGGGTGCGGGACGGGGCGGGGGTGGAAGCGGATATTGAGCTGAATGAAGAGCAGAAGAAGGTGCTTGAGGCGCTGTTGCCGAAGCTGAGTCGAGGCGGGGAGGCGCGAGCAAGTGGGAGTTCTAGCGCTGATGCCGAAAGAGCGCTCGCCCTACCCTCTCCGGGAGTCACGGGAGAGGGGAAAGAAGCGGCCGGTGGCGCGGCGGGATTCAGCGTTTCGCTGCTGCATGGGGTGACCGGGTCGGGGAAGACGGAGGTTTATCTTCAGTGCATTCGGAAGGTGGTGGAGGGCGGGAGGCAGGCGATTGTGCTGGTGCCGGAAATTGCGCTGACGCCTCAGACGGTGCGGCGGTTCACGGCACGCTTCAAGCGCGTTGCGATCTTGCACAGTGGGCTGACGTCGTCTGAGCGGCATCGGTATTGGCAGCAAATCTCAACCGGGATGGCGGATGTGGTGGTGGGGGCGCGCAGCGCGATCTTCGCTCCTGTTCCGGAGCTTGGGATCATCGTCGTGGATGAGGAGCACGAGGCTTCGTACAAGCAGGATACGGCGCCGCGGTACCAGGGGCGGGATGTGGCGATCAAGCGCGGGCAGATTGAGGGAGTGCCGGTGATTTTGGGGAGTGCGACGCCGTCGCTGGAAAGCTACGGGAAGGCGGCGCGCGAGGGGGAAAGTTCTGTTCAATACAAAAAAGCCCTCACCCTGCCCTCTCCCGGAGTACCGGGAGAGGGGAAGACCAGTGCAGCGCCGACGTGGCAACTGCTTACGATGCCTTCGCGAGTGCGGGGGCTGGCGCTTCCGCATATTGAGCTGATCGACATGAAGATCGCCAACCGGTATCGCCGGGGCGTGCACTTAATCTCTGAGCGGCTGGAGCATTTGCTGCGGGCGACGGTGGAGTCGAAGAAGCAGGCGATTTTGCTCTTGAATCGGCGAGGTTACTCCAACTTTGTTTACTGCGTTTCGTGCGGGAACGTCGTGTCGTGCAAGTACTGCGACAAGACGATGACCTACCACCGGGCGGCGGGGACGCATGCGAAGAATGCCTCGGCGGCGGAGGGGGTGCATACGGGGACGCTTCATTGCCATTACTGTTTGGCGGTGAATCCGCTGCCGGCGAATTGCCCGGTTTGTCAGAAGAAGCTTTCGCTGTTCGGGCTGGGAACACAGCGGGTGGAAGAGGAGATTCAGCGGAAGTTTCCGGAATTGAGGTATTCGCGGGTGGATTCGGATTCCATGCGCTCGAGCAAAGATTACGAGGAGACGCTGAAGCGGTTTGGGAATAACGAAATCCAGGTGCTGCTGGGGACGCAGATGATCGCCAAGGGTTTGGACTATCCGAACGTGACGCTCGTGGGTGTGGTGAGCGGGGATACGGCGCTGGCACTGCCGGACTTTCGGGCGAGCGAGCGAACCTTTCAGTTGATCACGCAGGTGGCGGGAAGAGCGGGGCGCGGGGATGCGCCGGGCCGGGTGGTGCTTCAGACGTTTATGCCTGAGGACCCGACAATCCAGGCGGCGATCAAGCAGGATTACGTGCGGTTTGCGAACAATGAGCTGAAGAATCGGCGCGAGGTGGGGCTGCCTCCTTTTGCGCGGATGGTGCGGATCGTGCTTCGGGATGAGGATCAGGAGAAGCTGTTCAAGCTTGCGGAAGAGCTGGGGGCGGCGCTGAGCGAGGAGGCGGCGAAGGAGGGCGATGCGGTGAAGCTGAAAGGGCCGATGCCTTGTGCGATCAATCGCATCGCGGGGTACCACCGGAACCAGATCGTGATGTTTGCGGCGGAGGCATCGCGGCTTCAGCGCATCCTGGCGGCGGCTCGGGAGAAGGGGGCGCTGTCGAAAACAGATCGCATCGCGGTGGATGTGGATCCAACTTCGCTGCTCTAGCTGCTGCGAGCATGAGAGGTCAGACGTCGCCAATGGGACGTCGCCTTCAGCGCTTCAGCTTTTTCTCAATGTCGTGTGCAAGTTCTCGCTCGAGCATGCGATCTCTGCCGGTGGCGTACCAGTAGACGTGGGGGAGGTAGACGCCGCGGTCGGTCTCTCTGGTGCCGAGGGTTGGATTTTTTGGGGTGGCCATCGAGGAGCGCAGGTAGGCTTCGGAGCTGATGGGTTGCTCGGCTTGCGCGTAGCGTTCAACGAGCACGCAGGGGGACATGACGAATTTACCGCCTTCGCGCTCGATCTCGAACCGCACGGTTCGACGGTAGGTGGCGATGGAGTTGTTGGCGACGCCCGCGGCATCGCCGGTGTTGTGGGCCCAGAGTTCAAAGAATTGCTGGCCCACGAGGGGCTCGGTGGTCATCAGTCCGCTGCGGAGTTCCTGCCGGTCCAGGCGAAAGCCGTACTCGCGGGCAACGTCGGCGCAGGCGTTCCAGAGCTTGGTGAAGCTTGGCCCCGTCACCGTCACCACCGCGGGTTGGGTTGTCCAGTAATAGGGCTGGGTCGTTACAAGGTTGGCGGGAGTTGTGGTGGGCGTGGTGATGGGCGGCATGGGCGCATCGGAAACTGCACAGCCGGCGCCGGAGAGGGCGAGCTTGATGCAGCAGAGCACCACAATCGACAGCGGGATGGAGCGACGCATCGGGTGAGTTTATACCGCCATCGAGAGGAGCGTGCGAGACAGTCGGAGGGACTTCACCATCCCGTGCAACCTTGTGCGGGATTGTCCGTCTGAGCATCGGCAGGACATTCACCTGGAGACGTCTGGGTGAGGCGCAGTTTATTGTTGTGTCCTCAGCACCGCGGGTTACGATAGAATCGTCAGGGAGATCCACATGAAGGCGCTATTCCGTTCCTCTTGGCTGGGGTCCGCCGCGGCGGCGGTGGTTTCTGCAACAGCGCTGGCAGCGCCGGCGACGCAGCCTTCGGCTGGGTTGGATCCGGAATTGCTGTCACCGACGAAGCTGACCAGCGCGCGAGGGGATGTCGATGCGGAGGGAGGTTATGCGGCTCCCGCTTTTGGCGACGTCGACGGGGACGGGGTGAAAGATCTGCTCGTGGGGCAGTTCAAAGATGGCTCGTGCAAGGTGTACAAGAACGTTGGCACGAATGAGAAGCCGAACTTCGCAAAGTGGGTTTGGCTCAAGGCGCAGGGGGATTACGCCCATGTCGGCTATGGCTGAGCGATCGCCCTGATGAGTCCACAGTTGGTGGACCTCGATAACGACGGCAACCTCGATCTTCTCTCCGGCTCTTATGCTCCGGGGGAGCTGTTTCTCTTCCGCAACCGGGGGGACCAAACGTTTGCGCGGCCGAAGCGCGTGCGCGACAAGGACGGCGCGTGCATCACCGTTGGCGCGGGCACGACTGCGTTCGCGGCTGATTGGGACGATGACCGCAGGCCAGACATCATCGTCGGGACGATGAGCGGCGAGCTGTTTTTGATCCCGAACATTGGAACCAGGGAGAAAGCGAGCTTTGGCGCGGCGATGCCGCTGACGTCGGATGGGCGGGCAATCCGTGCGGGCGCTTCGCATGCTGCGCCGGCGGTGGCGGATTGGGACGGCGACGGGCTGCCGGATTTATTCGTCGGCACTGGGCAGGGAAGTGTTTTGCTGTATCGCGGGATTGGACGCGATGAGAGTCACAAGCTCAAGCTCGCGCCGCCGCGCACGCTGGTTCCGGCGTCAACCGCGGATGCGAATCTTGAGGCGCAGGGTGTTGGACGGGCGCATCCGTGGGGAGGGTTCGTGCGCGTGAACGTCGCGGATTTCAACGGCGACGGCCGCGCGGATCTTCTGGTTGGAGATGTGAACGATGAGCTGATCCCTATCGACGGGATGAGCTCCGAGCAGGAGAAAGAGCACCAGGCGGCCGAGGCGGAGTATCGCAAGGCGGAGCAGGAGTATCGGGCGACCGTGACCCTCGTCACGTCGATGAACTTGAAGAACAAGAGCGACGATCCAAACAGCTGCGACTTCAGTCATGATCCGCGCGTCGTCGGCGCGCGGGAGAAGATGGAAGCGGCGCAGGAGAAACGGCTTGGCTTCTACAGCGCGTACAAGCGCCATGGATACGTCTGGCTATTCCAGCGGAAGCCGGCGTCGCAGGCGAGCCGGTAGATTCTGAATATCGTTAAAAAGTAGCAGGGGGCGTTTTGCCCGAGAAGAGAAGAGACATGGTCGAGATGCCCATGCCACGGGGGTCATCGTCCGCGTCCGAAGATGTCCTGGAAACCGGTGCTGCTGAAACCTGCGCCGAGGCCTTCGGGGTAGAGGGCGAAGCTGAAGCCGGATTCGTCTTCAACTTCGTCGCGATAGATCGAGAGGACAACGAAGAAGCGGTCGAACTTGCGGGTGAGCGAGATCGACTGGAGCACGTCGTGGCGTTCGCCGAAGTCGAAGCTCTCCCGCAGCATCACGCTGTACTTGGATGAGATCTGGTATTGCACGGCAACGGTGGTGATGGCGGAGTTGAGCTCTTCGATGTACCGGGTGCCGACGAAATAGCCGACGCGATCGCCTCGCCGGGCGGCGAAGCCGACGGCAGCGGTGGCGAGGTTGCTCTTCTCCATGTTCCACTGCGCGTCGGCGAGCAACACGCTGGTGTCGCTGATGCGCCAAATGGCCTCGCCGTTGACGGAGTCGCGGGGGATGGAGGCCTCAGGGAGCGTGGGAAAGAACAGGCCGCGAAAGTCGCTGGGCGGAATCACCGATTCCGGAGGCTTATTCGTGTACCACGTAGCTTCGACATTCAACGTGAAGAAGTCGACGGAGCGTTCGTTGCCTGGACCGCCCCGCTTGGTCTGCCAGCGCTGACGCAATCCCACTGATGCGGCCGAGACGTCGTTGATGGCATCGACATCCTGGTCATAGATGTAAACATCCTGCCGATCCTGGGTCTGCGCTGCGGTGAAAAGGTGCAGTTCCGGCTCGATCACGTGGCGCACGCGGTGAATGTCGAAGAAGTCGGAGTTCACGTCGTTGTTCAGCTTCCAGAACGAGGTGTTCACCCGCACACCGGCCGCGCTGTAGAAGCGGTTGAGCTGACCGAGATCGGGCGAGTCTGTGTAGCCGGTGTAGCGTCCCTGCACGTAGGGCATGACGCGAAGCTGCTGGATGGAGAAGGGGAAATCGACTTCTTCGCGGAAGTCGCCGCGATAGACAATTTCGCCTGTGGTGCCGGTGGTCCCGAGGGCGGGATATCCGGGCAGAACGGCTTCGACGCCTCGCCGGGCGTTCGGTGAGCGGAAGCCGAGCTCCGCGAGATTCGCCTGGCCGGTCATGAAGCGGTTGCCGGAGAGGGTGTTGTTGGAGATGAGCGTGAGCTTGTCGTCAAACATACTCTCGCCGATGCGGTGATAGCCGATCTCGGGGAGGCGCTCGATCTCGAAGGGATGGTCGTTGGTGGTCTGCGGAAAACCCGGAATGCGCGGCCCGAATGTCCTCACGTCCTGATACAGGTCGGCAGATGTGACGATGTGATTCGGCTGGAAGCTGGCGAGCAAGGTCAGCGCCTCGCTGTCCTTCTGCTTCTTCGCGTAGAAGCTGGTCTGAAGCGGATCACCGTTATTGAATTCATTCTCGAACCACTGTTCGAGGAAGTTGGGATCGGAGACCCAGCCGCTGGTGAGCTGCACTTGCCAGTCGTTGGGCAGAAACTGCTGATGCTGCCAGCGAATGCGGCCGCGGAAGGTTTCCTCTGGAGCGATGTCGCGGCGGCGCCGGCCCAGGTCGTCGATGCCCTGGTCGTTGGGGACGAAGTAGGAGTTGAATTCGCCCTGGAAGTTGAAGGCTTTCTTGGTCGTGTCGGTGACGAAGCCGCCGCCGTAGTCGATGTTCAGTCCGGCCGCGGGTCCGCGCTCGGCGAAGTAATCGGCGCGTAAACCGATGTCCAGATCCGGCGGCGGGAGGTAGCCGAGCGCCTCCATCACACCCCATTCGGTCCGGACGCCGAAGCCGAACCGGCGGTTGTCTTCGATCTGGATCCCGCGCAGGGCGGTGCCGCGCTGGGTGAACTCACCGCCCATGACGGGCCAATAGAAGAACGGAAAGTTAAACATCCGGAGGGTGACATTGTCTCCCTCGAACTGGGTGAGCGAGCCGTAGCGGGGGTCGCCCGTGTCGACTTCGCGGACGTAGGCCTTCTCGGCACGAACGCTGTAAGAAGGGACGGCGAAGGAGCTCGTCGTCAGCTCCGCGTGGTCGACTTTGAATTCATTTTCGGATAGCTGGCGCACCGTCTGGGCGCGGACGACGATGGGGATCGTCGCCTTGGGGTCCATGGTGCGGATGACGGCGTTGGTGAGGTAAGCGCGATCGGTTGCGAACTCATAATAAACCCGATTCGCGGTCATCCGCTGTTCGGGCTGATTAACCTGAGCGCCGCTCTGGCTGATGCGAACGTCACCTTCCAGGTAGGCGGCGGTAATGGCCTCCTCGATTGCGGAGATGGGCGGCAGCGACTGCACGTCACGCAGGCGGTTAAGCGTCGTGAAGAGCACAGCGCGGCTCGCCTGCATCTCGAGCACACGGCCGCTGCGCTCCTGTCGCGAGAGTGAAACGCCGCTCGGAAACACGACCGCGAGTTTGCCGTCGCTGCTGGTGATACCGTGGAAGGTGCCGTGGAAGAGTGTCGGCGCGCTGCGCACTGGGGGATAATTGGTTGAGCCGGGGGCGGGAGCGGTGGATGCTTGCGTTGTTGCCGGTGTGGTCTGCGGCAGCGGCAGGGTGGTGGTTGTAGCCAGTGGGGGCGTCAGGTTTGCGTCCCGCAGTTCTGAAGCATCCTGGAACAGAACTGAATTGGTGTCATCCTGGGGGATGCGCTCGTTGGCGGTGATGCGGATGTTCTTACGAACCTGTGCGTTCACGAGCAGCCTGCTGCCGGTACGGGTGACTTCGGACTGTTTCAGGCTGGCGTTGCCAAGGAGGGCAATGGTGGCGTTTTGTTCGTCGCTGCCGCTTGTGGTGGAGGGCGTAAGCCAGATGACGGCGTTATCGGCATTGAGTTGTGCCCGATCCAGCGTGATGGAGACGGGGCCGATGAGTTCAATGACGCCCGAGCGCTCCTGCTGCCAGGTGGCGGCGCGATCGGCTTTGATGAGCATGGCGTCGCTCGGGGGCTGGTATTGAGCGAAAACCGGATGTGAGAAGAGCCCCACCGCCAGCAGTGCAATTACGATCCCGCCGCAGCGCACTGGCGGACTCCTTTAGTCTTGAACTGAGCAAACATTCCGTGACGGCGGGCATTATAGAAGCGAGCGCGAGGGTTGCAACGAATGGCGTTGGGAGTGACGGGGCGGCGGTCGGATGGCCGGCAGGTGCAAAGCCCTCGTTGCGTCACCCGCTTGGATAGGGGACAGCGGCAGGGGCCGGGGGAAACCAAACTCACGGTGGGGCGTCGAAATAGCTGATAATCCTTTATCGCCACTGGCTACAATAGCCCGTTCGCACAACGCCGCTCGTCTTTGTCACATTCTCGCAAGGAGCCGCCAATGAAGGTTGCTGTCGCTGTTGTACTGATTGCGTGTGCTTTCGCGTTTGGTGAAAGCACGACCAAGCCGTCGAAGGCTTCGACGCCGGCGACGAAGCCGACCCAGGTTGCTTCGACCAAACCCACCACGTCGGCGACGACGAGCGCGTCGAAGAAGTATCCGACGCCGGCGGAGCTGATTGAGAAGATGAAGGCGACAAAGGCGAAGAAAGACGCGACGCCGAAGGTGGCGTTCTTTGACCTGGCGACGCGCCTCAGCGAGAAGCCGTCGGACTTCTCTTTGTGGGGCGGGCAGGACACGCAGACGCTGAACAACCTGCTGGATCGCATCCGCCAGGCGCAGGACGACAAATCGGTCCGCGCGGTGCTCATTACCTTTGGCGATGAAGCGCCGACCTTCCCGCAGGCGCAGGAGCTTCGCGATGCCCTGCTGAAACTGAACAAGGCGGGCAAGCAGACGTTCGTCTATGCCGACAGCTATGACACGGCGATGTACACGATGGCCACCGGCGCTTCCCACATCTGCATGCTGGAGGGCGGCGACTTGATGCTCCCGGGCGTGGGGCTGGAGACAATGTTCCTGAAGGACCTGCTGGACAAGGTGGGTGTGCGTGCGGACTCGATTCAGATCGGCGAGTACAAAGGGGCGGATGAAGAGTACACCCGCAGCCGCCCGAGCGAGGAGCTGCGGGGCGAGCTGACGAAGCTGACGCAGGCGATGTATGACGAGATCGTTGACGGCATCAGCCTGAATCGAAACATCAGCAAGGAGAACGTCCGCCGCGCGATCGACGAGTGCATCATTCGTGGCACGCTGGCGAAGGAGCGGGGGCTTGTGGATCACCTCCTCGACCAGGACGGGCTGCGCAACCTGATCAAGACCGAGCTGAATGAGAAGGAGATGGATGTCGTCGCGGACTACGGGCGCGAGCCGCGGGAAACGCCGGATTTTTCAAACCCGTTTGCGCTGTTTGCCTCGATGGCGAAGCGTCCAGCGCCGAGCGAGAAGCCGGGCGTGGCGCTCGTGTATGCGGATGGGATGATCGTCGACGGTGAGGGCGGTGAAGGGATGTTTGGCTCGGCGGTTGGGGCGCAGGATTTCCGTCGAGCACTGCGCAGCGCAACCCGCGATGACACCATCAAGGCGGTCGTCATTCGCATTGACTCGCCCGGCGGAAGCGCGCTGGCGAGTGAAGTGATGTGGCAAGCGGCGCGTCGCGCTGCGGCCAAGAAGCCGGTGATCATCAGCATCGGCGGGATGGCGGCAAGCGGCGGGTATTACCTCGCGTCGGCGGGGGATCACATCTTTGCCGATCCGTCGGCAATTGTCGGATCCATCGGAGTGGTCGGAGGAAAGTTCGTCTACAAGGATTTGATGGAAAAGCTTGGCGTCCACACCGAAAGCTTCTCCAAGGGGCGCAACGCTGATCTGTTTAGCTCGCAAAATCCCTTCGACGAGCGGCAGAAGAAGATGATCACCAGCTGGATGCGCCAGACGTACGATCAGTTCACCGAGCGGGTGATGTCCGGACGGAAGGACAAGATCAAGGACATCGACAAGGTGGCGCGCGGGAGGATCTTCCTGGCGCGCCAGGCGAAGGACCTTGGCATGGTGGATGAGATTGGCGGGACGAGCGACGCGCTGGCGTACGCGGCCAAGAAGGTGAACCTCAAGGAGGGCGATTATGAGCTGCGCATCTTGCCCGCGCCTCGCACGCTGGCGGATTACTTTGGGTACAACGGGCCGCAGGCGGCGGCTACGCTGGCGCCGAAGGTGACCATTTCGCCGGATTCAGTTCTGAAGCTGATGTCGCCCCAGCTTAACCGGCTGATGGCGCGGCAGATTCAGACGTTGCAACTCCTCCAGGATCACCCGGTGCTGCTGGTGATGCCGGCGGCAATCGACATGAAGTAACGCTGCAACGTGTGGCACGTGCTGGTGCATGGGCGAGCCATCCATGCTATGAAGGAACGTGATGCAACGATCGATTGTCTTTCTGTTCGACGTTGACAACACGCTGCTGGACAATGATCGCGTCACCGCGCACCTGCGCCGATACATCGAGACCCATTTCGGCACGGCGGCGCGGGAGCGATACTTTGCGATCTTCGAAGAGCTGCGCCGGGAGCTTGGGTATGCCGACTATCTCGGGTCGCTTCAGCGCTACCGCGTGGAGAATCCGCACGATGTGAAGCTGCTGGAGCTGTCGAGCTTCCTGGTCGATTATCCGTTTGCAACGCGGCTTTATCCGCAGTCGCTGGATGTGGTGGAGCATGTGAAGCAGTGGGGAACGCCGGTGATCCTTTCAGACGGGGACGTGGTCTTTCAGCCGCGGAAGGTGGAGCGCAGCGGGCTGCGGGAAGGCTTCGAGAATCGGGTGCTGATCTATATCCATAAGGAAGAAGAACTCGCAGACGTGGAAGCGAAATATCCTGCGGATCATTACGTGATGATCGATGACAAGCTGCGCTTGCTCAGCGCGATTAAGGGGATCTGGAAGAACAAAGTGACGACGGTCTTTCCTCGGCAGGGCCATTACGCACTCGATCCCGCGACCATTGAAAAATATCCGGCCGCCGACGTGACCATCGAACGCATTGCAGACCTTCTGCGATTCAGCCTCGAGCAACTGATCAAGTGAGCTTGGCAATCCAGCCGCTCCCGTAGACAGTAGCGGCATGACTGAATCACTCACCCCCCTGCGGCAGCTCCCGGCATATCAAGCGCTCCAGCAGCATTACAACACGATCCAATCGCGCCACCTCCGCGACCTGTTTCAGGAAGACGCAAATCGAGGAACGACATTCGCGACTGAAGCGTTGGGATTTTACTTCGACTACTCCAAGCATCGCATCACCGCTGAGACACTGCGGCTGCTGGTCGACCTCGCGAATCAGTCCCGGCTGCGCGACAGGATTAACGCGATGTTCTCGGGTGAGAAGATCAATACGACGGAACGCCGGGCAGTGCTTCACGTGGCGCTGCGGGCGCCCAAGGGTGCGACGATTAACGTCGACGGTAAAAATGTTGTGCCTGAAGTTCACGCGGTTCTGGAGAAGATGACCAGCTTCGTTAATCGCATCCGATCCGGCGAGTGGAAGGGGTACAGCGGAAAGCCGATTAAGAACATCGTCAACATCGGCATCGGCGGCTCGGATCTGGGGCCAGTCATGGCGTATGAAGCGCTGCGGTATTACTCAGACCGTAACCTGGCCTTCCGCTTCGTCTCTAATGTCGACGGCACTGATTTCGTCGAATCCACGCGCGACCTGGATCCCGCGCAAACTCTCTTCATCATCTCGAGCAAAACCTTCACCACCCAGGAAACCATGACCAATGCCCACAGCGCACGTCAGTGGTTTCTGAATCAGGCGAAGGACGAGAAAGCAATCGCCAAGCACTTTGTGGCTGTTTCCACCAATGCCAAGGACGTCGGTGCGTTCGGCATCGACACCGCGAACATGTTTGAGTTCTGGGATTGGGTTGGCGGGCGGTATTCGATGACCAGTGCGATCGGCCTGTCGACCATGCTCGCCATCGGGCCGGAAAATTACCGCGCGATGCTGGCAGGTTTCCATGCGATGGACGAGCACTTTCGCACGGCGCCGCTGGAGAAGAACCTGCCAGTTCTCATGGCACTGATGGGCCTGTGGTATACGGATTTCTTCGATGCACAGACGATCGCGGTGCTTCCGTACGACCAGTACCTCAAGCGCTTCCCGGCGTATCTTCAGCAGCTAACGATGGAATCCAACGGCAAGTCGATCACGCTCGATGGTCGCCCGGTGGACTACCAGACCGGCGCGATCTACTGGGGCGAGCCGGGCACAAATGGGCAGCATTCGTTTTATCAGCTCATCCACCAGGGCTCGAAGCTCATCCCGTGCGACTTCATCGCGTTCGCAAGCACGCTCAACCCGTTGGGCGAGCATCACGATATGCTCATGAGCAATGTCTTTGCGCAAGCGGAGGCGCTGGCGTTCGGCAAGTCCGCCGAGCAGCTCAAGCAGGAGAACGTCTCGCCGGATCTGATCCCGCATCGCACGTTCGAAGGGAATCGACCGAGCACGACAATCCTGATCGATCGTTTGACGCCTGAATCACTGGGCAAGCTGATCGCGCTCTACGAGCATGCCGTTTTCACGCAGGGCGTCATCTGGCAGATCAACAGCTTCGACCAGTGGGGCGTGGAGCTTGGGAAAGTGCTTGCGAAGAAGATCTTGCCTGAGCTTCAGTCGAAAGAGGCGGTGCAGCTCGCGCATGACAGCTCGACGAATAAGCTCATCAGCCGGTACCGCGAGTTGCGGAGACGCTGAGACCGGCTGCTGCGCCTGAAGGATTGTCGCTCTTAACCTGCTGCTATACCGCGCAGCCCCTTCTTCAAATATTCGTACTGATCGACCACCGTCACTCCCCCTGAGGCGACGGTGATCGGGCCCAGCTCGTGATTTCCTTCGCGCGCCTTTTGTTCGGTGATGGTGCAGACGGATTGCTCATCACTCTTTCGCTTCAGCACGCCGATGGTGAACTGGGCGGTGAAAAAGTAGCGGTAACAATCGCCTTCGCTGCCGTAGATAACATCCTGAACGCGCACACACGCCGCCCCTGGCACACCCAGTCTGGGGGCCACACGCGTGCTAAGGCGAAAGCGGTCGTCTGGCGTGTAGTGCATCTGCCAGCGCGACGCCAGTTGCCGCAAACGAGAAATCTCAATCCGACGGCGAACCATCTGCACAATCGTGACCGCCGCCGTTGCAATGAGCAGGATCGAAAGAAAAACGATCGGCGTCATGGCGCGTTCGGGCGCTGGGAAGGGCCCGGCGTCACCGTTCCGTTGATCGGTCGTGCACCGGGCGCGGTGCCGGTGTTTGAACCTGGCGCGACACCTGTGCCGGCGCCGGGAGCGGCGGCAGGTCCGGGCTCACCCACCGGAGTGGTCGTCGCCGGCTGAGAGGCGGCGTTGGTCGCGGGCTGTGTCGATCCACCCGGCGTGGGGAAATTGATACCGTAGTTCGGCACATCCAGTCCTGGGTTGATCGAGTCATGGACCCACGCGAACAGTTGCCGATACCGCAGATCGTCCTGCCCCCGCAACGGCGGCCGATACCCCGCCACCTGCGGGTGATCGTATTCAGAAACGTTCTGCGGGATCGAATACTGAAGCAGCAACGATCTGGCCGGGTTCATCCGGTCGATCATCTGGAGTTCTCCCGTGCCGAAGATTCCACTCGCTGCCTGGGCCTTCTTGTTGTAAGCCTGCATGATGAAGAAGTTCGTGTAGGTTGCCTGGTCCGAATCGGCAGGATTGAACAAGACGAGCTTCCCACCACCGGGTCCGCCGTGACACTGGCTCGTTGAGCAGTTTTGAAGCACGTAAGGCTGCACCGCGCGCCGGTAGACCATCATCGCCTGCGGGTCGCGCATGATGCGGACGTCGTTTCGCATTTCGGGGGCGCCGTTCTTCAGGATATCGATGGCCTGCTGCATGGGCGTCAGCGCGAGGAACTGATCGATCGGACGGTTGGACAGCTTCATCGCGTAACGCCGCTTCACATCCCTTTCGAAGCGGATCGGCACATCCGTTTCCGTCTCCTGGAGCTCGAATTGGCGGATCGTGTTGATGTCGTTGCCCCTGAGGAAGCGCCTGTCGGCAATGTCCTGGGTGGTGGCCGGTGCGGTTGTGGTGGTGGCAATTTGCTCTTTGGCCCGGCCGGTGGTGACGACGTTGCGGCGCATGCGCTCCAGCCGAATCTGCGCCATTGCGTTGCCGCGCAGCTCGGCAGCGTCAGTGTTGTTGGGATCGATCGTCAGTGTCTCTTCCATCAGGTCGCGGGTCACCGTGTAGCGCTTGTTGTTGAATGCTTCACGCGCGAGCGTCATGCGACCGCGAACGTCGTCCTTCGCAAGCTTGGCGCGTCGATCGGCCAACTGCTTATCAAAATCCTCAGGGTACACCACCGAAACCACGTCGCGCTGCGCAATGCGAGTTTGGATTCCCCGGCTGGTGACGATGAGCCCATCGTTCTTTTCTTCAACGTCCCCCTCATACGTCTGTCCGTTGCGGGTTTTGACCACGCCTTGCTTGGCCAGCGCCACCGTCGCCGCCGCCAGCCAAACCGTTAAAACCACCACCGCAACACGGGTCATAGGTGTCTCCTCGAAGCTCAAAAGGTCATCGTACAAGACACCACGAAAACGAGGCAAGTTTGGTAATCGCCGGAATCATCGGGAGCGACAGGAATTACAACAGCGTTCAACGTGCTGGCGACGGTGCAAATCAGGCGAAGCTGCTGAAAAACCGGCATTGCTCAACCATCCACATCGAGCACTTGCCCCGTGCTAAAGGGAAGTTGATGGTTTGCTCGCAGTTTCGCGCTCAATCGTCAGCGCCAACGACAGGCCAACCGTCTTTGGTCCAGGAGAGCGGGCGGATGGCGAAGGTGGCGCGGCCGGCTTGCGTGGCGTCGTAGAAATGGCAGGTGAACCAGTCGCGGTTCTGGGCGCGCAAGATGCCGGCGTGACCGGGGCCGATGAAGGGCTTGTCCGACCCGAGCAGCAGCGTCCCGCCGCCGTGCAGCATGTCGCGGCCGTCTTTGTCCAGGTACGGCCCGGTGATGCGATCGCTGCGGCCGACGCGGATGTTGTACGTGCTCCTGACACCGCGGCAGCACAAGCCCCAATTGACGAAGAGGTAATATTTCCCGGCGTGGCGATGGAGGAACGGGGCCTCGATCTGGTTGCTGTGAGCCAGTGCGTGGATCGGGCTGTTGTCGGCGAGGCGCCGGCCGGTCTTGGGGTCGAGTTCGATCAGCTTGATTCCACTCCAGAACGAGCCGAACGTGAGCCACATCTTCTGATCATCAATGAGCACAGCGGGGTCGATGGCATTGAACTCATCGGCAGCGGAGGAAGCGATGACGACCCCGTGGTCGACCCATTTGTAGGTGCGATCCCCCGGATTAAGCGTGGTGTTGGAGGCGAGGCCGATTGCAGAGGTGTTTTTTCCCCAGGAGGAGGCGGAGAAGTACAGGAGGTAGCGGCCATCTTTCGCACGGACGACATCCGGGGCCCAAAGGCTTTGTGTCTTGGTGTAGGAGCGGGCCCACAGCGGCAGATGGTTGAGAGCGGGAGGGCCGAATGTCCAAGTTTGAAGATCCGCCGACCGGTAAGTTCGAATGCCCGGCCCGGTTGCGAAGAACCAGTAGACGCCATCAGATTCCATCACGCTGGAGGGATCGTGCGTGCTGATGTTCCGGCTGCCTGCTTGAAGAAGTGGCTGGGCGATCGAGGGGCGTGTGGTCTGTGCGAGAGCAACTTGAGCAAAAAGAGAAAGAGCCACGATGGCGGCCACAAAACGATTCATGATCGAGTGCGCAGATTAAGCTGAAGGGATTGCGGGGGAAAGATCAGTCGCGCCGGACGCGGGATCAGCGTCAGTAATATCTTCTGAGATCCATCCCGTGGTAGAGGTGCGCCACTTCGTTGGCGTAGCCGTTGAACATGAGCGTTTTACGTTTTCGGTATTCGCCGATGCGTTGCTCGCTGGCCTGGCTCCAGCGGGGGTGATCCACTTCTGGGTTAACGTTGGCGTAGAAGCCGTATTCACTCGGTGCGAAGGCGGACCACGTGGTAGGGGGCTGGGTTTCTGTGAGGGTCACCTTCACGATCGACTTGATGCCTTTAAAGCCGTACTTCCATGGGATGACGAGTCGAACCGGGGCACCGTCCTGCGGAGGGAGTTCATGGCCGTAGAGACCGGTCGCGAGCAGCGTCAGGGGGTGCATGGCTTCGTCCATGCGCAGGCCTTCAACGTACGGCCAATCGAGCACACGACTGTTCTGGTTCGCCATGCGCTTTGGGTCGAACAGGGTCTCGAAGGCGACGTATTTCGCGGACGCCAGCGGCTGCACCGCATCGAGGAGCTTGGACAGCGAAAAGCCCGCCCACGGAATGACCATGGACCAGCCTTCGACGCAACGCATGCGGTAGATTCGCTCCTCCGGCACGGCAAGCTTGAAAAGATCGTCAAGGTCGAAGGTCTTTGGGGTGGAGCAGAGTCCGGCAACGGTGACAGTCCACGGCCGGGAGACGAATTTGGCGGCGACTTCGGCGACCTCCTGTTTGTCGGTCGAGAACTCGTAAAAGTTGTTGTAGTGCGTGATGTCGGCCAGGGGCGTGGGCGTCTCGTCGGTCCGGAAGGCCGAGAGGTACCGCTGTGTGGACGGCGAGGTTGTTGGCGATGGGGCGGTGCTGAGGTTGGCGAGTTTTCGTGTGGGGGATTGGGTGGCGGGGATGCCGTTGAGCTTTCGATAGACGGTGGCGGTCACGAGGGTGGTCGCGGCGAGGATGCCGCCGCGCATAAAGGTGCGGCGGTTGAGGTAAGTCGATTCGGGTGTCACTCTGTCGACTTTCTTCATGGGCGCATCTTACTTGGACGAGACCTCACCCGGGCCTTCTCGCGCACGCAAAATTGCGGGCGACGCGGGCGTCGCCGCTACGGAATTGGTGGGCTGAAGGGTCGTATTGCGGCGAGCTGCGGCGTCTTTGGCGAGTTGCGTGTGAACCTGTGCGATGCCGACGTGGCAGTTGGCGGCCATCCCTTGCTTTTCAAAGTATTGCTGGTGGTATTCTTCGGCGCTGTAGAAGCGGGAGGCGGGGGTAATCTCGGTGACGATCTTGCGCTTGAACACTATCGAATCCTCGACCTCTTTCAGGCTGGCTCGCGCGATTCGCTCCTGATCAGGGTCGTGGAAGAAGATGGCGGAGCGGTACTGATCGCCGACGTCGGGGCCTTGGCGATTGGCGGTCGTCGGATCATGCGCGGACCAGAAGGCATCGAGCAATTCCGCATAGCTGATCTTCGCGGGATCAAACGTCACCAGCACCGCTTCGGCATGGCCGGTGTCGTGATTACAAACTCGTCGATACGTGGGGGCATCGGTTTTGCCGCCGGTGTAACCTACGGCCGTGTTGATCACGCCAGGCTGCTTGCGAAAGGCGGCCTCCACGCCCCAGAAACAGCCGGCGGCGAAGGTGGCTTGCTGCGTCGCCATGGTTGACGTCCTGACGGTTGATGGTGAGGGCGCAGTTGGGGCGGCAGACTCGCAACCAGCGATCAACGCCACGAGGGAGAGGAGCACGATTGATTTCATATGGTTGGTTTGATGATAGGAGTGTTCAACTTCGCTTTCTCTGCTGATGAGATGCGCCGCCCGCGCTGAAGTTACATCGACGCGGCTTGAGATACGACAGGCGCGTCAATCGGCTGAAGCTTGAGGATGACGAAGGTGACGTCATCATGCATCGGGTTGGGGGTGGTGTAGGCGCACAATTCATCATCCAGCGCCCGCGCGATGGCGGCGGCAGGTTTGCGGGCGCCGTCTCGGATGATCCGCTTGAGGCGATCTTTGCCGAACATTGTTCCAGACGCATCGCGCGCTTCCCAAATGCCGTCCGTGCCAACGAGAAGAATCGCCTCGTCGGGAAGGTCGGCACGGAGGTACTGGTCGTAGTGAACGTCGTCCTCGATTCCCAGAGGAATGCTCGCGCCCTTCAGGTCCTCGAAGGTGTCCTTGTGCGGGTCGTAGAGGATGGGTGCGTCATGGCCTGCTGAGGCGTAGCGAACGGTCTTCTCGTATGGATCGAGAATGAGCAGGGCGAGGGTCATGAACAGCCCGTGGCGAGCGTCGGCAGCGAGGACGTGATTGACGCGCGACATGATCTGCCCGAGCGAAATGCCGGCGACGGCGCTGGCGCGGACGGAGCCTCGCGCGGTGGCCATCACCAGCGCTGCGCCGATACCGTGACCCGTCACATCGCCGACGGCGACGAGGGTTTGTCGGTTGGGAAGCTCGGCGATGTCGATGAAGTCGTAATAGTCGCCACCCGTTTCGTCGCAGTATTTGCTGTGGGCGGCGACGTCCAGCCCCGCGGGGCAGGGAAGATTCTGCGGCAACAGCGACTGCTGCACATGCGTTGCGACGGCGAGCGATTGCTGAAGCTCGAGCCGATGCCGCAGCCCGGCGGACATTCGGTTGATCGCCTCCGAAAGATCATGCAGCTCCCGGGCGATGGAGAGGCTCAGGCGCGTCTCGAAGTCGCCGGAGCCCACCTGTGCGACGTGTCGCGTCAGCTCGAGGATAGGCTGCGCGGCGCGACGGGAGAGGAAGAAGCCGAGCAGGAGCGCGCCGGCGGCGATGATGATGCCGATGATCAGCGCCCGTCGCCGCAGTGCGTGGGCTTCAGCGAGAAAAGAGGACTCCGGCAGCACCGCAATCAGCCGCCAGTTGATGCCCGGATAAGGCGAGATGCTCGCGACCTGGGCCTGTGCCGGATCATCACCCAGGAACACGCGCTGCGTTTTCCTCGAATTCGCAGCCAGCAGTTGCGCCCCCACGCGCGCCGCAGGGTGCGTGGACTGCTCGAGCGAGATCCGCTTTCCGTCCTGCGAGATCGCACTCCCATGCGACGCCGCGACGATCATGTCCTGGTCGTCGACAATGAACGCGTAGCCGGTCCTGGTGAGCGGGAGGTGCTGAAGAAACTCGGAGAAGCCGCCGAGGGTCACGTCGATTACGAGCACGCCGAGGAGCTTTCCGTCAGGCGATCGGATGGCACGGGTGAATCCGGTGCCGGTCTCCGGTTCAATGGTGGGATCCGGGAACCAGAAGTAGATCGGCGTCCAAAGTCCTTGATGCGAGCGGAGCGCGGTTTCATACCAGGGGCGTGTGCGCGGATCGTAATGGTAGACGCGCAGGGGCTGGGTGGAGGCGATGGCACCGCTGGTGGAGGCGAGCAATTCTGTTGCATTGTCGCCGGCGCCCGCGTGCGCCAAGCCGAATTCCATGCGGTTGTGGACGCGCGACAGCCAGGTTGCTTCGCCCGCGGGGTTGCCGAAGCAGATGGAGGCAATCTCCGGCGTGGTCGCGAGATCGTTAGCCATGCTCCGCAGCCAGGCCTGCTGGAAGTTCGTCGTCGGTAGCTCCGCGTCGCCGATGCGCCGGGAGTAAAGTTCGCTCAGCCGGACAGCGTGCGTCAGGAAATCGGTGACCTCCTCAGACGTTTGGTTCGTGGCGGTGGTGATCGCTTCCAGCGCCTGCTGATTAGAGACGGAATGACCAGTCCACTGGGCGAGGGTGAACAGCGCAGCGGAGGCGATGACCACCGGCAGGAGGACGATCAGGATAAACAGCAGTCGAATAGACGGCAGGCGCTTCGCCGGCGATACCACCGGCTCGCTTGGAAAGGGGGACGACATCGGGGGAAACTATAGCGAATTTCATTCGGTGAAGCGCGTCATCAAGCGCTGCTTTTTCGCAGAGCAGATACCACTCTAACGCTTTGGCTTGAGCAAGGTCGAGATGATGTGGTCGCGGAAGCCCCCGAGGTCGTTCCAGCTCATAGCTGCGGTGATAGGGGCGCCGCTGTCGTCTACCTTTGTCACGCCTTCATCTGTCACGCGCAGCTTGAGGTTCTGGAGGTTCAGGCGCCGTCGACCCTCGGGATCGGCAAGGCAGATGGCGACGGTGTCGTAGAGCGTGGTGCTCTTGGTGAGCTTCATCGGATCCTGCTGCTTGCTCCAGATGGCGTAGTTCTCAAGGAGGATTTTGACAAGCGGGTCGTTGCTGTCTTTAAGAGATTGGAACCGCTCTCCCGCGATGCTCACGTCAGGTTGGCCGCAGGTATCGAGGGGGGTGATGGTGGCTGATTTCCAATTGGCCGAGAAAACTTTCTGAGCCGACGCAACACTGGATTTCACGTTGAATTCCGCCACGGGATTGGCCACGCTGCCTTGCATTCCGATGTAGTGCGCCATTGGCGCGATGGCGGGGTCGCGCTCGAGCGCTGCGGCAACGGTCTGCACTGGGCCGATTGCGATGACCGTCAGCGGTTCTTTTGATGACTTGATCGTGTCGACCATGGCAGCGGCGCCCTCGCCATGAACCTTCCCCGTGTACTGAGACAGCGGGAAATCCTGCACCCACGGGAGTTGCTTCTGCTCCTGCCTGGATTCCCCCGCGCCCAGACCAATGGGAATATCCGTTCGTCCGGCGGCGGTGAGGATCTTGGCGATCAGCCGAGCGCGGTAATCCTGCTGCCCATTGGTCGTCGTGATGAGCTTAACGTCGAATTGAGGGCTCTTGAGGAGCATGAGCAGGGCCCATGTGTCGTCAATGTCGTCGCCGATATCCGTGTCCAGAATCACCGGAATGCGGAGATCTTGAGATTGCGTTGACGGTTGAACATCGGCACAACCAACCGAAGCGACAAGCATCATCAGCAGCGCGCCGGTGGCGAAGAAGTGGGTCATGCGGCGGAAGATAAACGGATGCAGGTTTGTCTGCCAGATTGGAGCGGATGCCAAGTTTGCGTTAACTTTCCCGGCTATGAAACAGCTCTTGATCGCGCTGGTGGCTCTGGCGGTGGTGGGGTGTGACAGCAACTCTTCGACCAACCGGGTTCCCGCGCCCGCTGCGACTGAGAAGCCGCGCGTGGCGCTGGTGATGAAATCCCTCGCCAACGAATTCTTCCGCACCATGCAGGATGGCGCCCAGGCGCATCAGAAGGCGCACGCCGGCGACTACGAGCTACTCTCCACCGGCATCAAGAATGAAACAGACGTCGATAAGCAGATCGCGCTCGTCGAGCAGATGATCGCGCAGCACGTGAATGCTATCGTGCTCGCGCCTTCTGATTCCAAGGCGCTGGTACCGGTGTGTAAGAAGGCAACAGATGCGGGGATTGTGGTGGTGAACATTGACAACAAGCTCGATGCGGATGCACTGAAGGAGAAATCGCTGACGGTGGCTTTTGTCGGTCCAAACAACATGAAAGGTGCGAAGATGGCGGGGGAGTATCTCGCCAGGAAGCTCAACAAGGGCGACGCCGTGGCGATCATCGATGGCCGCCCGGGCGCGTTCAACGCGGTGCAGCGCCATGACGGCTTTGAATCTGCGATGAAAGACGCCGGCATGAGCATCCTCACGTCGCAATCGGCGCAGTGGGAGACGGACAAGGCCACGCCGCTGGTCTCATCGATCCTGCAGTCCAATCCAAAGATCAAGGCGTTCCTGTGCGCCAACGACAGCATGTGCCTTGGCGCCCACACTGCCTTGAAGGACGCGGGAAAGATCGGCCAGGTCCAGCTTGTGGGATTTGACAACATTGCCGCGGTGGGTGAGCTGGTGAAGAAGGGGGATGTGCTTTGCACCGTGGATCAACACGCGGATCAGATCGCGGTGAACGGCATCCAGTACGCGCTGGAGATGTTGAAAACAAAATCGACGCCCGCCGACAAGGAAACGGCGGTGGACCTGGTCACGTCAGAGACGCTTAAGAAGTAAATCGTGCTGTTGCTGGCGACCAAGCTGTCGAAGTCCTACGCAAACAACCGCGTGCTGCGCGACGTGGATTTCGAGCTGCGCGCCGGAGAAGTGCACGCGCTGGTCGGGGAGAACGGCGCGGGGAAAAGTACGCTGTGCCGGATTCTGTGCGGGATCACCCCGGGCGACGGCGGAGAGATGACGCTGGAGGGTGCGCCCTACGCGCCGCTCAGCCGCCGTGAAGCAGAGTCGAAGGCCGTGCGGATGGTGATGCAGGAGCTCAACCTGCTGCCCACATTAACGGTCGCGGAGAACATTTACCTGGACGCCATGCCGCGCAAGTGGGGCATGATCGACTACCGTGCAATGAACCGTGCCGCGAAGGAGGTCGTTGAGGGCCTTGGGCTCAGGCATATCCGACCGGATCAGCAGGTGGCGAAGCTCGGTGTGGGCCAGTGTCAGCTCGTGGAGATCGCGGCAGCACTGGCGAAGAAGTGCCGCGTGCTCGTGTTGGATGAACCGACGGCTGCGCTGACGGCGCCGGAGACCCAACTGCTGTTCGCCCAGATCCGCCGGCTCAAAAATATGGGCGTGGGCATTATCTATGTCTCACATCGAATGGAGGAGATTCGCGCCATTGCCGACCGAATTACGGTGCTGCGCGATGGTGAAAGGATTGCCACCCGCGCGACCGCCGACGTCACGCACGCGGAGATCGTGAAGCTCATGGTCGGCCGAGATCTCGGCGAGCATGCGCTGCGCGAGCAGCCGCCGGTGAAGGGCGAAGTCGTGATGAAGGTGCGAAACCTGCGGCGGGGGTCGGCGGTGCGGGATGTCTCATTCGATCTGCATCGCGGGGAGATTCTGGGTTTTGCAGGTCTGATGGGCTCCGGGCGCACCGAGACCATGCGCGCCATCTTCGCCGCGGATCAGCCGGACGGCGGCGACATCTACCTGCACGGAAGAAACACGCCAGTGAACTTTCGCTCCCCGCGCGATGCGGTCCGCGCCGGGATCGCGATGCTGACGGAGGATCGTAAGGGGCAAGGGCTGCTGCTGCCGCTGGAGATCGACAAGAACTCAACAATGGCGCGGCTTTCACGAGTGTCTCGCCTGATGGGGTGGATCGACCGAAAGAGCGAGTGCAGAGTCGGGAGCGAGTACGTGCAAGCCTTGGCGATTCGCTGCCGGTCGGGCGCGCAGAAAGTCGTGGAGCTCAGCGGCGGAAATCAGCAGAAGGTTGTCCTCGCCAAGTGGCTCTTTCGCGACTGCGACATCCTGATCTTCGATGAACCTACGCGCGGGATCGACATCGGCGCGAAGTTTGAGATCTATCGCCTGCTCAACCGCCTCACCAGTGAAGGGAAAGCGGTCATCGTTGTTTCATCGGACCTGCTCGAACTGACCGCAATCGCCGATCGCATTGCGGTCATGTCCGCTGGGCGCCTCGTGCGGACGTTTGCGCGCGGCGAATGGACGCAGGAGGCAATTATGGAGTCCGCCCTCAGCGGTTACACTTCCGCCAGCACGTTATGACCGAAACACTTCGACAGCCATCTCGTGTCGCGCCCGCTCGTCCGAAACAGTCTAGCCGCGGGATCGGCGCCGTCGCGTCAGTAGCGGATCAACTGGGATTGCTGCTGGTGTTGATCCTGCTCATTGCGGCGTTCGGGTTGACCACGCGCTACTTCTTCACGCTGGACACATTCCGCACCATCGCGAACCAAATTCCGTCAACTGTGCTCGTCTCGGTTGGGATGACTTATGTCCTGATCATTGGCGGGATCGACCTCTCGGTCGGCTCCGTGCTCGGCCTGAGCGGCGCGGTGATCGGTGTGCTGATGACCCGCACACAACCGGCTCCCGTTGCCGTCGCACTGCTGGCGGCGGTGGGAGTGGGTTTCCTGTGCGGGGCGGTCAACGGCCTCGTAACCGTCACATGGTCGATTCCCTCATTCGTTGTCACACTGGGGATGCTGGAGATCGCCCGTGGCGCAACCCACATCGTCAGCAAATCGCAAACGGCCTACATCGGCGGCGCGGTTGGCGGATTGGCCGACGCGCGATTTCTCGGTTTATCCGCGCCTTTCTGGATCGCGATGACTGTCGTGGTCATCGGTCAATTCATCCTGCTGCGCACGGTCTTCGGGCGGTACATGATTGCAATCGGAACAAACGAGGAGGCCATGCGATTGAGCGGAATTGCGACCCGACCGGTGAAGGTTATCGTCTTCATGATCGCAGGATTGCTCGCGGGCGCGGGGGCGGTGATGGATGTATCGCGCTCGCAGGCGTCTAATCCGAACAGTGGCACGAGCTTGGAATTGGACGTGATCGCGGCCGTGGTCATTGGCGGCACGAGCCTGATGGGCGGGCGGGGATCTGTCGTCAACTCCTTGCTGGGCGTCGCGATCATCGCAATCCTCGGCGCGGGACTCGCCGCTCAAAATGTCCGCGATGAAACGAAGCGTCTCATCACCGGCTTTGTCATCGTGCTCGCAGTAATTCTCGACTACTACCGGCACCGCTTCAGCGCGCACCGGCAGGGACGCGACTAAGCGTCTTACATGTGCAAACTAACGGTGCACGGCGACCCCCACCTGCCGGCAGTAGCGCTGCACCGGACACGAGGAGCATTTCGGCATCTTCCCGGTGCAGATGTGTTTCCCGAACGGCACCAGCAGCGCGTTGATCCGCACCCAATGCTTCTTCGGCAGCTTCTCCTGAAGCTGGGACATGGTTTTCTCCGGCGTGGGTGCGGCAACGTAGCCCCAGCGATTGGTCACGCGGTGGACGTGAATGTCCACCCCGATACCGGCAGGCTCGTTGCACGCGATTCCCAGAACAAGATTCGCGCATTTGGGGCCGACACCGGAGAATCTGGTCAGCGTGTCAAACGTGCAGGGGATGTCGCCGCCAAATTCTCCAACCGCGCGTTGCGCGATCGCATGGATCTGCCGGCTCTTCGGCTCATGGAATGTGCAGGTGCGAATCAGCTTGTCGATGTGCGCGGGCGAGAGCCTGGCCATCTGGTCCGGCGTACGAGCAACATCGAAAAGGCGTTTGGCGGTGGGGGTGGTGACTTCATCGAAGGTGCGAATGGAGATGATGCACGCGACGAGGATTTCAAAGGCGGAGTTGTAGCCGTTATCGGCGAGTTCAAAGAGCGCCGCTTTGGGAAAAGCTTCCACGTCTGATGCGACGCGATCCAGCATGTTGTCGATGTTGAAAGGAAGTTTGCGGGGACGGCGGGTGGGGTGCGACTGTGAACGCGCGAGAGGAGGCAGCGCTTCCGTGCGACTGGTGCGAGGCATCGTGAACTCCGTTCGCTGCCAAGTTAACGCAACGGCATAGGCCGATGGGACGGAGAAACCGCCTGATCCCCTTCATTTCGTCTGAGCTTGCCTCAGCAACATCGGGCGGGTATTTCGGTACTTGTTCTGTCTGCTCCCATTTTTCAGAGGGTATTGCATGCGCGTGATTTGGGCCTGGGCGGCTTCTCTCCTGATCTTCGGATGCGCGGCGACCGCGTCGGAACCGGTGAAACATCCGGCGACCAAGCCATCGTCCGCGGCAACTCAGCCGTCAGCTGAGGTGGTGCTGTTCGATGGGAAGGATCTGACCAAGTGGACGATGCGGGACGGGAGCCCGGCCAACTGGACCATCCAGGACGGCGTTGTCATTGCCAGCAAGGGCGACATCATCACCAAAGACAAGTACAAGGATTTCGATCTGCACCTGGAATATTGGCTGCCCCCGTCCGCCAAGCCGCAGTCGCTCAAGCGCGGAGACCACACCAACTCCGGCGTCTATCTGCAAGGTTGCTATGAGATCCAGATCCTCGATTCCTACGGCCTGGCCCCGCTGACGTACCAGGACAGCGGCGCGATCTATCATCAAAAAGCTCCGGATGTGAATGCGTGCTTTCCGGCGGAGCGCTGGGAGACAATGGATTTTCATTACACCGCGCCGGTCTGGCAAAACGGAAAGAAGATCAAGAACGCGCGGGTTACGATCGTCCAGAACGACATCAAGATCCAGGACGACCAGGAGATCAAGGGTTTCACCGCGGGCGGCGATCATGAGTCGCCGGACATGGGGCCGATCCGGTTGCAGTATCACACGGGTGCGGTGAAGTTCAGGAACATTCGGATTACACCAAGGTAGTTGAGGGGGCCGGACGGATCGTCGGGGCGGACGCTGAAGCAAAGGATGAGTTGTATGAAGTTGAATCGATTCTGCTGTGATCTGGTTGTCGCCTTATTGATGTGCACGGGCTTAGCCAGCGCCGAAGAGAAAGAGAAGACCGTCACCCTTTTCGACGGCAAAGACACCACCGGCTGGCACATGGCGGGGCCGGGCAAGTTCGATGTCCAGGACGGCGCGCTGACAGGGCATGGGGGCATGGGTCTGTACTGGAACGAGAAGGAGTTCGAGAACTTCATCCTCGAGCTGGACTGGAAGACGACCGACAAGGGCGCCAACAGCGGAATCTTTGTGCGCTTCCCGGACCCGAAGAATGATCCCTGGGTGGCGGTAAAGCAGGGGCATGAGATTCAGATCTGCGATACCGAGGCGCACTACCAGACCGGGGCGATCTACAGCTTTAAGAACCCTACTGAGATTGCGTCCAAGCCGGCCGGGGAGTGGAACCACTACAAGATCACGGTGGTGGGGCAGCACTACACGGTGGAACTGAACGGGAAGAAGGTGAACGAGTTTGATTCACCCGATCGGCCGCTGAAGGGTCGGATCGGTTTGCAGAATCACCCTCCCACGGACCCGCCGCTGGTGAGCTTTAAGGACATCAAGGTCACCGAGCTACCGGCCAGTGCGGACAAAGACAAAGGTGCAGCAACCACGAAGCAGTCGGCCCTTAAACCGATCGATGTGAAGGACAAGCAGCTCGAGCAGGGGATCGTCGGTCAGTATTTTCAGAACATCAAGTCCCTCGACCAGGTGGCCAAGGCAAAGGAGCCCTTCTTCGTCCGCATTGACAAGAACGTCTTCTTCAAACGAGTGGAGGGTGAGTTTTTTAAGTCGAAGTTGGTCAATGATTTCGGCGTCCGCTGGACCGGCTACATCAAGATCGACAAGCCCGGCACGTACAGCTTCATCCTTCGCTCGGACGACGGGTCGCAGCTTCGCCTCAACGACCGGCTGGTGATCGACAACTCGAAATTCGAGGTCATGCAGGACCACGAAGAGAAGGTGGAGCTTCAGCCCGGAACGTATGCTTTCCGGGTGGACTACATGAACGGTCCGGGCGGGGCGGGGTGCCAGCTTTACTGGAAGCAGCCGGGCGAGCAGAAGAAGTCCGCGATCCCGCTGACGGCGTTGTCGCACGTATCGGGCGCGCAGACGGCCATAGCGTGGGCGCGGGATGCCTGGGAGAAGTTGAAGCTGCAAGGGGCCAGCGCCGAGGCGCCGTATGCCAAGATGGATTACGGGCAGTTCTTCTGCCACACGATCCAGGTAGAGGAGAACGATGTCGCGAACAAGGGAATCGCGATCAAAGTAGGGGATGAGAAGAATCCGGTGACGGTTTGCTTTGATACGGAGCTGATGCGTTATGCGGGCGGGTGGACCGGAGGTTTTCTCGATTATCACGGGGTGGTGTTTGACGGGGCCCACGGGGTGAATCCAGGGCCGGAGGGGGATGTGCAGTTTGTCACGCCGACGGAGCCGGGCTTCAGCACGAACGTGAAGAAAGAGGGGGAAATGCAGGAGCCGGCGAAGGACCCGCGGAGTAAGCCTTACGGCCCGTTGCCGAAGGAAGTGACGCGGTTCAAGGGATTCTATCGCAATGGCGATCGCGTGGTGCTTTCGTACACGGTCGGCGATCAGGACGTGATGGAGACGCCGGGCGCGACGACCATCGGCACGCACACGTACTTCACGCGGACGCTACGGGTGGGGCCGAGCAAACGGCCGCTGATGCTGCTGGTGGCGCAGGAAGATTCTAATGATCCATCGGGCATCGCAATGACCATGCCGGGCGGCGTGCGCGGAGCGCTGGGGGAGAATGGTCGTCGATATGCGATCCTGCCGGCATCAGAGCAGGCGCAAAGTTACAAAATCGCCTGGTGGCGGACGAATGGTGCACGCGGTGAGGCGACGCCGCCAGTGGAGGTGGCTGAGGCAGATAAGATCGTGCGGGATGTGGAAGACGTTGAAGCGCTGATGCAGGCTGGCCCCGCGCGCTGGACGAAGCAGATCGAGACGAAAGGGGAAGTCGCCAAGGACGAGAGCGCCTATGTCGTCGACACGCTGACGGTCCCGGAGGCCAATCCCTACAACGCTTGGATGCGATTTGGCGGGCTGGACTTCTTCTCTGATGGTCGAGCCGCGGTGACGACGTGGTCGGGCGACGTCTGGGTGGTGTCGGGCATCGATGACAAGCTCGAGCATCTGAAGTGGAAGCGCTTTGCGACGGGCCTCTTTCAGCCGCTGGGACTGAAGATCGTCAACGATCAGGTCTACGTGCTCGGGCGAGATCGAATCACGCGCTTCACCGACAGCAACAAGGATGGGGAGGCGGATTTCTACGAGAGCTTCAATGCAGACTGCCAGGTGACGCCGAGCTTTCATGAGTTCGCATTTGACCTTCAGACCGATAAGGAAGGGAACTTCTACTACTCCAAGGCCGGCCCCGTCCGGCCAGGCGGACAGGGCTGGGAAATCACCTCGGATCACAACGGCTGCGTACTGAAAGTCTCCAGGGACGGCAGCAAGTTCTCAGTCTTTGCGACGGGCGTTCGTGCGCCCAACGGGATGAGCACGGGTCCAAATGGCGAAATGACGGTGGGCGACAACGAGGGAACATGGACGCCGGCGTGCCGGCTCAGCTTCGTGAGGAAGGGATCATTCCTTGGCGTGGTCGATCTATCGAAGAAGACTCCGCTGCCGACGGCGTATGATCCGCCGATCTGCTTCTTGCCGCACAGCGACGTCGATAACTCCTCGGGCGGACAAGTCTGGGTCACCAGCGACAAGTGGGGCCCCTTCAAAAACCGCCTCCTCCACACCAGCTACGGCACCTGCTCCCTCTTCCTGGTCAGCTACGAATTCCTCGACGAGCAGGGCCAAGCCCAAGGCTTCAGCCCCGGGTCCACCGCAACCCCTCAAGGCGGCGTCATACGCTTCCCGCTCCAGTTCCAGACCGGCATCTGCCGCCCGCGTTTCAACTCTGAAGACGGTCAGCTCTACGTCGCCGGCCTGCGCGGCTGGCAAACTACGGCTGTCAAAGACGCGGCTCTACAGCGCGTGCGCTACACCGGAAAGCCGCTGAAGATGCCGACGGAGTTCCATGTGAAGCCGACCGGCATCGAGATCAGCTTTTCAACGCCGCTGGACTCGGCGACGGCGGCGGATGTGAACAACTATGCGGTGGAGCAGTGGAACCTGCATTGGACGGGCGACTATGGCTCGGCGGAATATTCTGTCGCAGAGCCGAAGGAAAAATCGCACGATCCGGTGGAAGTAAGCAAGGCAGTGTTGTCGCCGGATCATAAGACGGTGACGCTCATGTTCGACGAGATCCAGCCGGTGATGCAGATGAAGATCCAGATGAAGCTGAAGTCGGCGGATGGTGCGCCGATGGAGTATTCCATCTACAACACGATCAACAAGGTTCCCGGCAAGGGCGATGTGACGGCGGAATCAAAGGCTCCGACCACGCAGGCGGCCGCAGAGTAAGAGGATGTTGGACGGTCGTATGAATTGGTTGTTGGCACGCCTGGGTTGCTCTTGCCTTGTCCTCCTCTTCGCATCGGTTGCTGCGGCGCAGTCGGCGCAGCAGGGGGGTGATGCGCTCGCGCTGGGCGTGAAGGTGACGTTCACATCGGGCAAGCAGACGGATGTGATGTCGGCGCGGCTGATCGCGCTGAGCGTCCCGGAGATAACGCCGCCGACGTCGTTTCTTCCCCCAGGTCCGTTCACCGCAACGTTTGAAGGTTTCATCAGCCTGCGTATCCGCGGGGAATACATTTTCCGCCCAGTCGGGAGCGGCTCTGTGAAGGTGTTCGTCAACGACAAACCCGCGCCGGTGACGATGGGCGGCGAGGTTGCGATGGCGAAGGGGGAGCCGGTCAAGCTGACGAAGGGGAAGAACAAGATCCGCGTGGAGTACGCAAGTCCACAGAAGGGGGATGCAATCTTCCGGCTGTACTGGGCAGAGCGCGGCCCCGCGGAACCGGTGCCACCGACGGTGCTGATGCATGACGCCAAGGATGAGGCGCTGGCGAAGCAGTCGCAGGTGCGCGACGGGCGTAACGTATTTGGCGCATTGCGGTGCATTCGGTGCCATGGCAGCTCTTCGCTGAAACTGGAAACTGCCATGCCGGAGCTCTCCCAGGACGCGCCGGATCTATCCAAGGTGGGGCTGCGCCTGAAACGGCCCTGGATGGCGGCGTGGATCGCCAACCCGCGGAAGTTCAACCCGCGGGCGGAGATGCCGCGGATGCTGGCTTCGGCCTCACCCGATGCGATCCCGCAGGAGGCGGCGGATATTGCAAGCTATCTGGCTCAGGTCGACGGTGCCGCGCCGTCCGTTCCCACGCCCGCCGCCGCGAACGAAGCACAGATGGTTGAAGGCGCGCGGCTCTACGGGAACCTCGGGTGTCTGGCGTGTCATACCCCACCCGATTTCGGAGGAACGGATGCCGTGACCCCCGCCCGCATTCCGCACAAGCACATCCGCGCGAAGTACAACCTCCCTGCACTGGTCGAGTTCCTCAAGAAGCCGGAGGCGCACTTCCAGTGGATTCGCATGCCGAACTTTCATCTGTCGGATGAAGAGGCGGCGGCGCTGGGGCAATACCTGTATTACACGTGCTCGGAAGAATCAGCTCAGGCGCCCGCCGGCGATCCGGTTCGGGGGAAGCAGTTGTTCATGTCGTCTGGCTGTCTGAATTGCCACACGGCGGAAGGCATGCAGAACAGCAGCAAAACGCCTGCTCTGGCGGACCTGAAGAAGCAGAATCTCGGCGGGTGCCTGGCCAAAGACACGTCGCACCGGGGGCAGGCACCGGACTTTGGTTTAGACGCTGGAGATCGTGCCGCGCTGGCGGCGTTCCTGGCTGGTGATGCTGCGTCGCTGGCGCAGGACGCTGCGCCGGAGTTTGCCGAGCGGCAGATCGCACAACTGAACTGTGCGGCATGTCATCCGCGGGATAAGCAGGACGACGTCTGGTCCACCATCGGGAAGGACGTCGGCGCGTTCCTCGCGAAACTTCCTCCAGAGCCGGCGGCGGGCGAGCAGTATGCGCCGGATCAATCGCGCCCACCGCTGACGTGGGTGGGAGAGAAGCTTCGGCCGGAGTGGATGGCCGGCTTCATCGGCGGGAAGATCGCGTACAAGCCGCGGCCATGGATTCGAGCGCGGATGCCTTGGTTCCCGATCCGCGCAAAACGGCTCGCGGCGGGGCTTGCCCTGGAACACGGCTTTGCGCCGGCGTCTCCTCAACCCGCACAGCAGGATCAGGCGCTGGCGGAGACGGGACAGAAGCTGGTGGGCAAGACCGGCGGGTTCTCCTGCGTGCAGTGTCATGCGGTGGGACAGCAGAAGGCGCTGGCCGCGTTTGAGGCGCCGGCGCCCAATTTCGCTCACGTGACGGAGCGCTTGCGGCCGGATTATTTCTATCGCTGGATGAGCAAGCCGCAGCGCGTGCAGCCGGGAACGCGAATGCCCGACTTCGCGGATGCGGAGGGGAAAACGGCGCTCAAGAATTACTTTGAAGGTGATGCGGATAAGCAATTCATGGCGATTTGGAATTATCTTCTGGCGGGGGAGAAGATCGTGCCACCCGCGCAGTGAGGATGACTGTTTTGACGGGCGATTCCGGTCGATATAACATCCTGTGATGCTGTTGATCACGACCACGACGACTACCACGACGACGCCCTGCCGGGCCACGTGATCGGTTCGTCTTCTTTGAACGCGATTCACCCGCCCGGCGAACAACCGGGCGGTTTTCTTTTTGGCAGTTGATCCTTTAAAAGATTCGCTTTGCAGAAACTGAGGCCTGTTATGCCAGTGGTTAAACTTCCAGATGGTTCCCGGCGCGATGTTCCGGATGATTCCACCGTCCAGCAGGTGGCCGAGTCGATCGGCCGGGGCCTCGCCAAGGCTGCCGTGGTCGGAAAATTGGACGGGAAGCTGGTCGATCTCGCGTCAAAGATTCCCGGCGGCGAGCATGAGCTTTCCATCATCACCGACAAGGATCCGGACGGGCTGCTGATCTTGCGGCACTCCACCGCGCACGTCATGGCCGAAGCGATCCAGCGCCTCTGGCCGAACGCGAAGCTCGCATACGGGCCCCCGCTGGAAAACGGCTTCTACTACGACATCGCGCTGGAGAATCCCATCTCCTCCACCGACTTCCCACGCATCGAGAAGGAGATGGAGAAGATCGTGCAGGAGAACCGGGCGTTCACGCGTTATGACCTTCCGACCGACCAGGGGATGTCGCGCCTTGCGGAGGAAGGGAACAAGTACAAGGTGGATAACGCGCAGCGCGCGCTGGAGGGCGGGGCGAAGACCCTGAGCTGGTATGCCACCGGACAGCCCAAGGAGAACTGGGAGGACCTGTGCATGGGCCCTCACGTTCCGGCGACCGGGAAGATCAAAGCGTTTAAGCTCATGAGCGTCGCCCAATCCCACTGGCATGGCGACGTTTCCAGCGACAAGTTCCAGCGCATCTACGGCACTGCCTTCTTCGATCGCAAGCAGCTCGATGAGCATCTGAAGATGCTCGAAGAATCGCGCAAGCGCGATCACCGCGTGCTGGGGCCGCAGCTCGGGTTGTTCACCATCGACGACACCGTGGGCCAGGGATTGGTGCTCTGGAAGCCGAAAGGCGCTGTCATTCGTCAGGAGCTTCAGAACTTCATCTCAGAGCACCTGCGCCGGCAGGGCTATCAGCAGGTCTTCACCCCGCACATCGGGCGGCTGGGGCTGTACAAGACCTCGGGGCACTATCCGTACTATCGCGAGAGCCAGTTCCCGCCGCTGGTGGATCGCGAGATGATCGACAAGCTCGCCAGCGAGAAATGCAACTGCTCAGATCTGTCGAACCTGATGGAGAAGGGCGAAGTTGACGGGTATCTGCTCAAGCCGATGAACTGCCCCATGCACATCAAGATCTTCGCATCCGAGCAGCGAAGTTACCGGGATATGCCGGTGCGGCTGGCGGAGTTCGGCACCGTCTATCGTTGGGAAAAATCCGGCGAGCTTGGCGGGATGACCCGCGTGCGCGGTTTCACTCAGGACGATGCACACCTCTTCTGCACCGAAGAGCAGGTGCCGGCGGAGATCCAGGGATGCCTGGAGCTGGTGAAGATCGTGCTTGGCACGCTTGGAATGAACAACTATCGCGTGCGGGTGGGTCTGCGCGACCCGGACAGCGGTAAGTATGTTGGCGATGCGTCGCAGTGGGATCGCGCCGAGGCGGCATGCATCAACGCGGCAGAATCGCTGGGCGTCTCCTTCACCAGGGAGCCGGGAGAAGCGGCATTCTACGGACCGAAGATCGATTTCGTGGTGAAGGATGTCATCGGGCGCGAGTGGCAGTTGGGTACCGTGCAGGTGGACTACCAATTGCCGCAACGTTTCGAGCTTTCGTACATCGGGAGCGACAATGCGCCACATCGGCCGGTGATGATTCACCGCGCGCCGTTCGGGTCCATGGAGCGGTTCATCGGCGTGTTGACCGAGCACTTCGCCGGCGCGTTCCCGCTCTGGCTAGCGCCGGTGCAGGTGGCGGTGCTGACCATCAGCGAGAAGTTTCTGGACTATGGCAAGACCGTTTTGTCGGCGCTGAAGACGGCGGGAATTCGTGCCGACGCTCGATTTGGTCCGGAGAAGATCGGCGCCAAGATCCGCGACGCGAGCATGGAGAAAATCCCGTACCTGCTGATCATCGGCGAGCAGGAAGCGCAGGCGCAGAAGGTGGCGGTGCGGGCGCGGGGGGCGAATCCGGATCAGGGGCAGATGCTGCTGACGGAATTCGTGCAGCGCTGCGAGCAGGAGATTGCGACGAAGGGTGTGGCGCAGGCGACGTAGAGACAAGGGTGCATCGCGGCAGCGTGGCATGGGCGTCTCGTCCGTGCGCATGACGAAGACGGTCATGCCACCCAAGGTGCTAAAGCTGGCTTCCCTCGCGGGTGCTGCGTCTTTATATTTCCGCGCATGCCCTTATCTCCTCTTGCCGGAAAACTGCCGCCTGCGGATTTGCTGATCGATCCGCGGAAGCTGGAGCGTGAGTATTACGACCTGAAGCCGGATGCGACGAATGCGCAGCAGCGCGTGTCGTTCGGCACATCCGGTCACCGGGGCACGCCGAGCAATGGCAGCTTTAACGAGGCACACATCCTGGCGATCACGCAGGCGGTGTGTGAGTATCGCAAGAGCAAGGGGATCGATGGGCCGTTGTACCTGGGGAAGGACACGCATTTTGCGGATCAGCCGGCGACGCGGACGGCGATTGAGGTGCTGGCGGCGAACAATGTTGTGACGATTCTTGCGGAGAAGGATGGATACACCCCAACGCCGGTGATTTCGCATGCGATCCTGACGTACAACAAGGGGAGGCACGCGCACCTGGCGGACGGGATCATCGTCACGCCTTCGCACAATCCGCCGCGGGATGGAGGCATCAAGTACAACCCGCCGCACGGCGGGCCGGCGGATACGGATGTGACGAAGTGGATTCAGGATCGCGCCAACCAATTGCTGGAAGGGGGGAACAAGGACGTTCGACGGACGCCTTATGAGCAGGCGATCAAAGCGCCGACGACCCATGCGCTGGATCTGATCACGGCTTATGTCGCGGACTTGAACAGCATCATTAACTTCGATGTGATCCGCAGTGCTGGCTTGCGCATCGGTGCCGACCCACTGGGCGGGGCGTCGGTTCAGTATTGGCCCGCGATTCGAGATCGCTACAACCTGAACCTGACGGTGGTGAACGAAAGCGTCGACTTCACCTTCAAGTTCATGACTGTGGATCACGACGGGCAGATTCGGATGGACTGCTCGAGCCCTTATGCGATGGCGTCGCTGGTGGCGCTGAAAGATCGGTACGACATCGCGTTCGGTAATGACACCGACGCGGATCGGCATGGAGTCGTGACGCCTTCAGTGGGGCTCATGAATCCGAACCATTACCTGGCGGTGGCGATTCAATATCTCTTTGCGAATCGGCCGAATTGGGCGCAAATGGCGGCGATTGGAAAGACGCTGGTAAGCTCCAGCATCATCGACAAGGTCGCGCAAGCTCTGGGGCGGAAGCTGCTGGAAGTGCCGGTGGGCTTCAAGTGGTTCAGCCCCGGGTTGTTCGACGGATCACTCGGCTTCGGCGGGGAAGAGTCTGCGGGCGCCAGCTTTTTACGGAGCGACGGAAGCGTCTGGACGACAGATAAGGACGGCATCATCCTCGGTCTGCTGGCGGCGGAGATCACCGCGCGCACGGGGAAGGATCCGGGTCGGCATTACCAGGAGCTCGAGGCGAAGTTCGGGAAATCCTACTACACGCGGATCGATCAGGCGGCGACGCCAGCGCAGAAGAAGGTGCTGTCGAACCTGTCGCCGGAAAATGTGAAGGCGACGACGCTGGCTGGAGAGCCGATCGTTGGAAAGTTTACAAAGGCGCCGGGGAATGGCGCAGCCATTGGCGGGTTGAAGGTGGCGACGCAAAGCGGGTGGTTCGCGGCGAGACCTTCAGGCACCGAAGATATCTACAAAATCTACGCCGAGAGTCTGAAGGGTCAGGAGCACCTGAATCAACTGGTGGAAGAAGCGAAGATCGTCGTTACCGCGGCGCTGGCCTGACCCGTAGCATGGGCGTCTCGCCCATGCACCCGGATGTGGCATGGGCGAGACGCCCATTGCTACGGAAATCAGAGCCCGTCGGTGTCGACGGTATCGGGGGCATGGACAGCGCGGCCGTCGAAGAGGATCGTTTTCTGGCGCTGGAGGTTGGCGACGGCTTGGAGAGGGTTGTGCTCGGTGATAATGAAGCGGGCACGGTGGTGGGGGGCGAGTCGGCCGATCTTCTCAGGGAAGTGCAACGTGGCCGCGCTGGTTCCGGTGGCGCTGTTGATGACAGCCCACGCGGGAACGCCAGCACGCTGCATTTGCTCAAGTTCCCATAGAAATCCAACGCCATGCGCGACGCCGCAGGAGCCGGCATCCGAGCCGGCGACGAGCCTTACACCCATCTCGTGCGCCAATCGGAGCATGTTCTGGTGCGACTCGATGATGCGCTTCAGATGACTCACGATCTCGTCCGACCATCCCAGTTCCGCAGCGCGATCGATCTGCACCTGCACCGGCGCGAACGTGGGAACCCAGGCAATGTTGCGGTCGCGCATCTTGGCGAGCTGCTCCGGGGTGATGAAGAAGCCGTGCTCGACCGTGTTCACGCCGCCTTCAATCGAGTGCTCCACGCCCTCGGTTCCTGAAGCGTGCGCGAACGTCTGGCGATGATGCTCATGAGCGGCGGCCACGAACTCGCGCACTTCGTCGACCGACATCTGCGGTGGCGTCGTCACCTGGCCGACCTTGAAGTTGATGATGCCGCTGACGAGGAGCTTGATCCGATCCGCGCCCTGCTGGACGCGGGAAGCGACGCACGCGGCGGGCGACGCATGATCCTCCACCGGCTGTCCCATGAACGAGCCATAACGGCCCTTGTGATGGATCGCCGCGCCCGGGGAATCAATATACGGCGTAGGCCGGAGGACGCTGGCAAACTGCTTAGATTCCGCGGCGAGGGAGAGACCGACGTTGTGTTTGTCACCCGCATCGCGCACGGCGCCGATCCCGCACTCCAGGATCTTGGGCCACCGCGCCCGCGCCCGAGACAGCATGTACTCCGGCGTCTCCTTCAGGTACTGCTCGCGCTGCTGAAAATTGACGGGCGCCCCATCGAGAAACAAATGCGCGTGTGCCTCGATCAGGCAAGGCAGCACCGTCGCCTCTTTCAACCACAGATCAGGCTCCGCCCCATCGTGCGGCGTCACCGACACAATCTCTTGCGCGGTGAATACAAGATCCGCATCCCGCATCGGCGCTTGTGATGCGCCATCCAGAAGCGTCCCCACGCGCAGTCGAACACTGCGCTGCCGGGATTGCTGCGCCAGATCGTTGAGCTTCGCGCGGTCGATTGTCCCGTCGCCCTTAGTCGGCTTGTGCATTGAACATCTCGATGATCTTCGTCGCCTGCCGGAACCCCGCTTCTTCCTGCGTCTCGCCATCGGACGGTCGTCCGGCCTCCAGCGCCTCGATGATGCCGCGCACGTACTTGTCATCCGCATCCAGCAGATGCAGGTTCTTCTCCGGGTTTCCCAGCACGAAATCCAGCCCCGCCTCCACCGCGATCGTCAGGTACGCGCTCTCAACGCTCTCGCGGATATCCTTGGGCATGCCGAACGAGAAATTCGTCAGCCCCACTGAAAGATGCAGGCCCTGAAGATTCGGATTCGCCCGGATCATCCGCATCGCATCCAGCCCCATGTTCACGAGCCCGTAGGTATCGGCGCCGACGGGAGCGAGACCAGGGTCCAAAATGATCTGATCCGTCTTTCGATTAGCCTTCTTCTGAAGCATCTCGACCAGTTCCTGAGACGCTCCGTAAACGTCCTCCGCCGAGAGACATTGTGCCCCGCCGCCTTCAACGAACTTTTCGGAAGCCATTCCGATCACCATCGTGTCATGCTCGGCAACCAGCTCCAGCATTTCCTCAAGGTTGGTTCGCGACGCTGCCACGGAGTTCAAGATCGGCCGACCGCTCTTGCTCCGGTCGTAGATCTTCAGACACCGCTTGTGAAACTCGATGGAAGGATTATCAAATGCCAGCGGCACGCTCGTCACTTCCTGGATCGCGGGGATCAGATCGGGCAGAAAGTCGAACATCTCCTGCGGCAACACCCGCATCGACTGAGTGCCATCGATATTCAGCGTGAGATAGTCGGCGCCAAGATCAGACTGGAGCTTGGCGAGCTGCTGATACCCCGTCACGTCCTTCGCCTTCCATGCCTTCGCCGCGCGACCGAAGGAATGATTGATCAGCTCACCGATCAGCTTGAACGGCCGCTGGTTCTTCACTTCGGACGATGCTGGCGTCGGGTGTGGGGTTTGTTGTGTGGGAGGCATCAGACATTTTCTCGCTTTCTATCGTGACTTGAGATGAAGAGACGGAAGCCGCAGCCGTCGCAGAAGCCGGCGCTTGCTTCGCTTCGTCAGCGGCCGCCGGCGCGGGACAGCTCGCGGAATGATCGCGGCACAGAAATGCATTCCCCCAGCTCGATGTCCCGCGCAAGGACTGATCCTGAATCACCGGCGCATGATCCAGCATCTGCTGCTCATGGCCCTCGTATTTCGCGCGGTCGTACGCGCGCGCCCAGATGCATTCGAAGTCGGCCACTTCGCACAGCCCATCGCGCGTCCCGCCGCAGGGGCCGTTGCGCTGGTTCTTTGCACACTGCGATTCCGGGCAGAGGTATTCAATATCCGGCAACGAGCAGTCGCCGCAGTCTTTGCACTTGAACATGGCCGCTTTGCTCGCGTGCTCCAAAACGCGCAGCGAGCGAGGACCCTGGTAGCTGTCGCGCGACTTCCTGTAAACCCACGCCCCTAGCCGGTTAAGTGCCGTTCCCGGCGTAAAGACCGCATCGTGAATGCGCTTGCTAACCCGATAGGTCAGCGTCACATTGTGCGTCGCCTCGCGCCGCTTCAGCGAGCGCTCATACTTAGGCTCCAGGCGCGACGAATCCGCCAGATCCGTTTTGTCATCGCGCTCGTAATAGTAGAACTCATCCTGCACCGGGTACTGGAGCTCCCGCGCGAACTGCTTCCAATCATCGGGCGCAAACGTCTTCTCCGTCTCCAGCACCGCCGTCACATCGTTCATGCGGTGCACGCCGCCAAGGTACCCGCCCGCAAAGCCAAGCCCTCGGAAGATCGCCAGCTGCTTTGCCGCCAGCTCGCGGAAGAATGATGCGCCGCGATCGGCATCCTCCGCATGTTTCTCGCAAAGGTCGAACAACTGATCGCTGATGACCACACCCGGTATGGTTCGCTTTCGAAAGAAACGCACCACTGGCGCCGTCAGCAGATACACATTCCCGATCAGCGGCACATGCCCCATTTCGCGCTGCTGCATATACCGCAGCATTTCATGGCTCTTGCGCGCGTCGTAGCCGATCTGGGCGATGATGAACTTCGCCCCGCACGCAACCTTCTTCTCCAACTTCAGAAGCTGCGGCACAACCTCGTTCTCGTGCTTCTTAAAATTCGTCGCGACCGCGCCGGGGAAGAAACTAGTGGCGTGAAACGTCTGCGTCTCCCCGTTCTTCCGAACCTTCGGGCGCGAAAGCCCGCGGTTCATCTCGTCCAGCATCGTCAGCAGGCCGATCGAATCGATGTCAAAGACGGGCTTCCCCTGCCCGTGATATCCCGCGGCAGGATAATCGCCGCTCAGCGCCAGGATGTTGTGAAAGCCCTCACTCGCCAGTTCCCAAGCCGCGCTCTCCAACCCGTTGCGGTTGAAGTCCTTGCAGGACAGATGAATCAGCACTTCTTTCCCAGCGTACAGGATGGGCTTCCCCAGCGCCATCGGGCTGAGCTGCGGATTGCCTCCCGCATTGTCGGTGATCGACACCCAGTCGACGGAATCCGCATGAACAAGTTGCGTCGCGAACGAGCGCGTTTTGATGGCATCTTCGTCCGCCATGCTCCCGCGCGTGGACACCAGCTCTACGCCGAGTAGAAACCGTGTGTTACCTGTCAACTTCTCGCGCAAAGTGAACATGATCTATTGCCGGGTGGTTGGCTGGAAACGCGTTTTTGCGTATCCTGTAGATTGTATACACGATTTAGCACGACCGCGCTGTCGCGAATTTGACGACGCGACAGACTTTCGTCACGTTCAGCAGCCCCTTTACCTGTAAACAAGAGGAACCACATGCTGCCCGAGCAATGGGAGACGTACAAGAAGGCCGCCCGCCTGGAGAAGCTCGACAAGGTCCCCATGGCCATGATCATCGATAGCCCATGGATCCCCGGTTACCTGGGCATCCAGCACATGGACTATTACCTCAACCCGGACCTCTGGTTTGAGTCGAACCTGAAGATCATGCGCGAGTTCCCCGACGTGATCTTCGTCCCCTCGTGGTGGATGGAGTACGGCATGGCCGCCGAACCCTCCATCCTCGGCGCCAAGATCAAGTTCTGGGAGAACAACACCCCCAGCGAATACCACACGCTTTACCGCCTGGAAGACATTTCCGAATTTCCGGAATATGAGGTCGAAGCCGACGCCTTCGCCGCGCTCACCCTGCATCGCTACAAGATGCACAAGCAACAGATCCTCGACCACGGCTACATCCTTCCCTTCATCACCAGCCGCGGCCCTATGTGCACCGCCGGCTTCGTCCGCAGCACTGCCAACCTCATGATCGAGCTGGTGGAGAAGCCGGAGGAATGTCACAAGCTGCTGGATCTGTGCACGCGCGTCGTCATCGACTGGCTTAAGGCCCAGCACAAGGTGCTCGGCGAAACCGTCGAAGGCATCTTCATCCTCGACGACATCGTGGGCTTCGTGAACGAAGACCACTACATGGAGTTCTGCCACCCGTACATGAAGCGCATCTGCGATGCGTTTCCTAAGGATTGGGTGAAGTTGTATCACAACGACGCGGAAGTGGATGCGTGCCTCGATCACCTCCCCGACGTGGGCTTCAACGTCCTCAACTGGGGCAAGCAGAAAGATATCAAAGAAGTGAAAGAGCGCGTCGGTGATCGCATGTGCCTCATGGGCAACGTAAACCCGCTTGAGGTTGCAGTTCGCGGCACGCCGGATGAGGTCAAAGAGGCGACGCTGGAAGTCCTGGAAGGCGGCGCTTCGGATGGAAAAGGAATGATCCTCTCCGTCGGCGGCGGGACTTCCCCCGGAATGCCAAAGGAAAACTTCCTCGCGATGCTCGAAGCCCTCGAGCAATTCAACTCCAAGCGCTTCAGTCAAGTCTGATTTTGCGTGGCATGGGCGTCTCGCCCATGCATCTTTGAACGCACGAGCGAGACGCTCATGCCACGGAGAACGTGATGCCTGATTATGCCTTGATGAACCAATACCTGTACGAAGGTAAAGCTAAAGAAGTCGAGCAGATGACGAAGGACGCGCTGGCCGACGGGCGCCACTTCAAAGAAGTGCTTGAGCAAGGTTTGATTGCCGGCATGTCCGTCGTCGGCGAAGACTTTAAGCACAACATCCTCTACGTCCCCGAGGTGCTCATCGCCGCGCGCGCGATGAAAGCTGGCATGGCGGTCCTCAAGCCGCTGCTCAGCGCCAAAGACTCGGGCTCCAAACCCGTCGGCACCCTCCTCATGGGCACCGTCCGCGGCGATCTCCACGACATCGGCAAGAACCTCGTCTGCATGATGGCCGAGGGCGCAGGATTCGAAGTACATGACATTGGCGTCGACCAGTCCGTCGAAAAATTCATGGCCGCCGCCGACAAGGTCAACGCCAACATTGTCGGCATGAGCGCGCTGCTCACCACGACGATGACCTACATGAAAACCGTGATCGACGGCTTCCAGGCCGCCGGCCGGACCGATATCAAGTTCGCCGTCGGCGGCGCCCCCATCAGCCAAATGTTCGCCGACGAAATCGGCGCCGACGGATACGGACAGAACGCGTCAGCGGCAGTTGATCTATTTCTCCGCCTCGCGGGCGCCGCCAACGCCCCCGCCGCCCCCAGCGCCGCATCTTCAACGGCGGGCCCCGCTTCAGGGGGGCCTGAAACGCCCAAGCGCGAAGGCAAAGTCAGCACCTTCAAAGTCCTCTACTGGCAGGAAATCCCCTCGCAGATCAAGGTCGAAGACGACGCCGGCAACGAAGTCTCGATGGAACTCGGCCAGAAGGTCGTTGAATACATCGACGCCGAAGCCCACAAGCGAGGCTTCACCGACGGCGACGCCTACTCCGCCCAGTGGAAGTGGGGCGACGAGCAGGAACGCCAGGGATCGGCGGATGCGGTTGCACAGGCATTGAAGGACGAACTGCTCGGCCAGCTGAAGTTGTAAGCGGTATAATGGGAGAGGCGCCTTATGACCTACCGAGGCAAGATCAAGAACGGTGTCGTTGTCATTGACGGCAATCCCACTCTTCCAGAAGGGGCGGATGTGGAGCTTGAAGTTGTCGACGAGGCAGCTTTGAAAGCACTTTGGGAAGATTTGAGGAAACTGGCCGGCACGGTGGACGGTCTCCCGCCAGATATGGCAGAGAACCATGACCACTACGCGCATGGCGCGCCTAAGCGTAAACAGTCGTGAATTATCTCTTCGCAGACACCTTCTACTTCATCGCGCTCTTGAGTCCCCAGGATCAGGCACATCAACGTGCTACTGCCATTGGGTACTCGATCTCACCCCGTCGCGCGATCCTGACGACGGCATTTGTTCTGACGGAACTGGCGGACTCAATCTCTCAGCATAGGTACCGAGAGGGCGTGATGCGGCTGTTTGAAACGGTTCGGAACCGGAAGAGCATCCGGATCCTACCGCCAACAGAAGAGCTTTTCGATGCTGGCCTGACGCTTTATGGAAGCCGCCGCGACAAGGACTGGTCACTCACCGACTGCATATCCTTTGAAGTGATGCGGCGATTCCACGTCACCGAAGCGCTTACCGGCGACAAGCACTTTGAGCAAGCAGGTTTTGTCGCGCTCTTGAAGTAATGTCACTCACCCTCAACATCAACAACCACACCGTACACGCATCTGCAATCGGCGGCTCCCTCTTCGATTTTGCCGAGCAAGTCGGCGTCCAAGTCCCCACATCCTGCCGCAAGAACGGCAAATGCAAAGAGTGCGTCGTCGAAGTGACTGAAGGCATGCACCTGCTCTCACCGCCAACCGAGCACGAGCAACACCTCCGCGGAAACTTCCGCCTTTCCTGCCAGACCCACCTCGCCGCTGACGACGGCGCCGTCAAATGCCACACCATGCGCCGAGGCCAGATGCGCATCGAGCGCCACGCGCTCGGTCTCCCCACCTCAAGCGCCAAGATGCCCCTTGATCCCGCCGTCACCCGCGACGGCGATCGCATTCTCCTTGACGGCGAAGAAATCGACCGCTCCACAGGCCCCATCCACGGCATCGCCATGGATCTCGGCACCACCACCGTCGTCCTGCGCCTGATCAACCTCGAGACCGGTGAACTCGTCGCAGACGCATCCTTCGAAAACCCTCAGCGCTTCGGCGGCTCCGACGTCATGAGCCGCATCCAGTACGACACCGACAACGGCGGAAAGCTCCTCATGCGCACGCTGGCGGGGTACCTCACCCACGCCATCGAAGCCTTCCCCGTCGATCCCAAATCCATCTACGAAATGGTCGTCGTCGGCAACTCCACGATGCGCGACATCTTCTTCCGCCAGTCCGTCTACACCATCGGCCAGAGCCCCTACCAGTCGATCACCGAGCTCGAACTCGCGGAAGGTAAGCGCGCGACAACCGCCCTCACCGACACCGCCCGCCGCTGCCTTCTTCCGATTCATCCTAAGGCGCGTGTCTACGGCGCGCCGATCATCAGCGGTCATCTCGGCGCCGACGCCGCCGCCTGCATGCTCGCCATCGATCTCGCCCACGAAGTCCGCACCGTCTGCGTCATGGATATCGGCACCAACACCGAGCTTGTTCTCGGTAACAAGAACCGCATCCTCGCTGCCTCTTGCCCGGCCGGCCCTGCATTCGAAGGCGGCGCCATCGCCTGCGGCATGCCCGGTCTCGATGGCGCCATCGAAGATGTCGCCCTCACCGACGACGGCCGCTTCAGCCTCGGCGTCATCGGTAACACCCCGCCCGAAGGCATCTGCGGCTCCGGTCTCGTCGACCTCATGAGCGAGCTGCTGCGCACCGGCAAGATGAACGACATGGGCCGCTTCGAAGACGGCGCCGAGCGCATCACGCTGGACAAACACCGCGACATCTTCTTCCTCGAGAGCGACGTCAATGAACTCGCGCAGGCCAAGGGCGCCAACGTCGCAGGCCTCCAGGTTGTCGCCAGCAACTACGGCATCACCTTCGATGACATCGACGTCTTCTACCTGGCAGGGGGGTTCGGGCGCCATCTCAAGATCGACGCCTCCCGCCGCATCGGCCTGATCCCCAACATCTCGGACCACAAGATCGTCCAGGTGGGTAATGCCGCCATCGAAGGGGCCTCCATCGCGCTGCTCTCCAGGACGAAGCGTCGTGAGCTCGAAGAGCTCGTAAGGAAAGTGGAGCACTGCCGGCTGGAAACGCACCCGCGATTCTTCGACTTCTTCGTCGAAGGCTGTCAGTTCAAGACCGTAGAATCAAACCAGCAGGCAGTTTGAATGATTGAGCTTCTCGACACACTCCCCGACATCAACGTGCAGCCGGCCGAATACAAACGGCTGCTCGGTTTTCCGCGCGAATATGTGGTGGCGGGGCACGTGCGCGAGCTCAGCGAATGGGCGCGGACGTGGTATGCGCAGAACGCCCGGCCCTGGATCTACGCTCGCGAGGCGCAGAGCCTGAAGGTGACGGAAAGCGAGATTATCATCGACGGCGTTCCCTTCACCAGCAAAGCGCTGCACAAGACGCTGAGCAACGCCGATGCCGATGGGGCGGTCGTCGTTGCCGTCAGTGCGGGACGTCAAGCGGAAGAAGAAGCTCAGCGGCTTTGGAAGCTGGAAAAGCCCGACGAATATTTCTTCCTCGAGATCTTCGCATCCGCGGTGGTCGAGCATCTGACCACCTCAACCGGCGCCCGCCTCTGCGCCTGGGCGGAGGCGCGAAACCTCGCGGTGCTGCCACACTACTCCCCTGGTTACCCAGATTGGGATATCTCGCAGCAGGGCCGATTGCTCGAGCTGGTCCGACAGACGAAGCAATATCCGCTGCCGGATCATCTGGAGGCGCTGCAATCCGGGATGCTTCGGCCAAAGAAATCGCTGATCGCGGTGTTCGGACTAACCCGTCACGTCGAGCGCGTGCGAAAGCTCACCGACCTGGTGCCGTGCGAAAACTGCTCGTTCGGCTCGTGCCAGTACCGGCGCGTTCCGTATCGGCGCGCATCGGAGTTTGCACCGCTGGAATCAACTACCTCCACCGCGGGTGATGGCGCAATCGAAGCGCCTGCGCCTCCGCTCAAAGCGCCCCTGGAAGCCAACGCTAAGTACAGCGTCAACGCCAAAGCCCTGAAACGCTGGGCGGATGAGCGTCTCACTCTCACGTCCAACTCTGACGGCTCATTCGACGCCCTCTTCCGCTACGAAGGCACGACCTGCACCAACATGGGCCGCGCCATCCTCTTCCACTACCACGTGAAGATCAGCCCGCGCGAGCAGGGCTACCTCATCCTCGACCAAAAGTGCGGCCCCGCCCCCGGCGACACCGGCCACACCTACATGTGCCGCTACATGAACAACGCCGAGCATCTCATGGTCGCCATCGACCAGGAAAAACCCCTCCTCGGCCAGAAGCTCAATGACGTCCTCACCTGGACTCGAAACGTCAGCAACGCCGGCTGCTACTGCGAACCCAACAGCCGCAAACACAAGTGGGGGTTGGTGCTGGAGACGATCCACTTCGCCCTCCTGGAGCGGGAGCGGCCGACATCAAAAGCTTCAGCGATCGTGGTATGATCGGATCATGAGCGCTGCATATCCTGTCAAGATCGATCCGGAGATCATGCATGGCGCGCCGTGCTTCTCCGGGACGCGGGTGCCGGTGAAGACCCTCTTTGACTACCTCACGCACGGGCGCACGATCCATTACTTCTTGGAGCAGTATCCGACGGTTGAGCCTGAGCAGGTAATCACTCTGCTCGAACTAGCAAAGGAGTTAGTTTCTCGCCCTGCAGAGTAAGGTGGCTTGAAGGTGCTGCCGGACAAGGATCACGCGTCTACTCGCTCACGCCCAAAGACGCAGTGGCCGTCGCAATGCATCATCTGGATCAGAAGATGTGTGGGCTGTTGAAATCACGAGGAATATGTAGATGAAGAAGCCCTTACTCGAAGCACTCAAAGAAAAGCCCCTCGTCGGCGACGGCGCCATGGGCACTCAGCTCATGATCGCCGGCCTGGTCCAAGGCAACTGCGGAGAGGAGTGGAACATCCACCACCCCGACAAAGTCCTCGGCATTCAGCGCCGCTACGCACAGGCCGGCTCTGACTGCATCCTCACCAACACCTTCGGCGGATCGCGCATCATGCTCAACCGCCACGGCAACGCAGACAACGTCGTCGCCATTAATAAAGCCGCCGTCGACATCGTCCGCCAGGCCTTCACCGAAGCCGGTCGCGAAGGCTACGTCATCGGCGACATCGGTCCCTTCGGCGGTCTGATGGAGCCCTACGGCGAGTTCACCGAAGATCAGGTGCGCGAAGCGTTCAACGAGCAAGCGAAAGCTCTCGTCGACGCCGGCGCCGATGCGATCATCATCGAAACGCAAACCTCGCTCGAAGAGCTCGGCATCGGTATCAACGCCGCCAAGGAAGCCGGCGCTGCCTGCATCATCGGCTCCATGGCCTACGACGTCACCCTCGATGGCTCCACCTTCCGCACCATGATGGGCGTCGATCCTGAACGCGCCGCCGAGTTCATGGCCGAGCAGGGGGCCCACATCGTCGCCCTCAACTGCGGCACCGGTATGGACATGCCCCACGCCAAAGAAGCGGTGGAACGCTACCGCCAGGCAACCGGCCTCCCCGTCATGGCCCAGCCCAACGCCGGCCAGCCCAAGCTCGTCGACATGAAAATCGTCTACGACGAAACCCCCGAGCACATGGTTACCGGCGTCGTCCCACTTCTTCAATCCGGCGCCAACATCATCGGCGGTTGCTGCGGCTCAACCCCCGATCACATCCGCCTGTTCCGGCAGGCGGTTGACGAGTATCTTAACTCCCGCACTGCCTGATCAGTTCAGTAAAGAAAGCCTAGCACCATGAAAACCAAGCTCTGCGACATCAACACCGCCGCCGCTGATAAGCTCCCCCCGAAAATGGAAGACAAGTCTGGCATCGGCGTCCACTACATCGATGCCTACTTGAAGCCCATGAACGTCAAGCTCTCCGACGGCACCGCCGTCAAAGCCAAACGGCGCGGCCTAAAGATCACTCTCACCGTCGGCACGAAAAAGGGCGATGGCATCATGCGCCGTCTAGAGGTCAGCCCCGATCCCGTCATCATGCTCCAGGCCGCGCTTCAGGAGGCCGCCAAAAACGCGGGTGTCGAGATCTCCACCGACGACACCGCCATCTACATCACCCCCTAACCCTTTTACCTGCCCACCCCAGTACACTTCCGCGCACCAAGCCCCGGGATTGCAATCCCGGGGCTAATCCGAGGTATCGGCAACCGCACGTTATTCCTGCGGCGGCTCCACCCGAATCGTTTGCGTGCTCCCCTCGCGCAGCACCACCAGCACCATTGCCTCGCGCGCCTTCTCTTTCCGCAGGTTCTTATACATCTCCTCAAAGTCCTTCAGACCATCGACGTTCTTCCCATTCACTTCCGTGATCAGATCCTCCCGCTGCAACCGTGCCGTCGCCGCGGAACTGGATGGCTTGATCATCGAAACCACCACGCCCTTCTGATCCATCGGCAGCTTCCGTGCATAGGTGTCGATGAACACCACATCCCGCACGCCAAACCCCAGGTCCTCGGCCCAGAACCGATCCGCCAGGTTCGCTCCTTTAGGCCGCTCCTCCAGCGTCACCGTCACATCCTTCGGCTTCTTCTCGCTCCCTTCGATCACGCTCAGCGTCACTTTCGACCCCACCTTCATCCGCCGGATCGTCCGCATCAGGATCATCGGCAGCTCTTCCGGCTCGTCTCCGCGCTCCAGATCTTTCCCGTTCAACTTCACAACGATCGTCCCCGGCTTGATTCCCGCCTTCGCCGCGGGAGATCCCGGGATGATGTCCCCCAGCTCCACCGCCGCCACATCTTTCAACGCCAGCGACTCTGCCACATCTTTATTGAGCCCCGCCATCGCGCTCTGCGGCACGCCCAGCCAAGGCAGCTTCAGCATCTCACCGGCAACAGGTGGATCGCTCAGGCTCTGCGCAAAGTCCCGCGCCGGGATGAAAAACTTTGGAGGATTATTCACCGATCGCATGGGATCCCGCGGATCGTTCAACCAAGCCGACATATCCTGCTGCACGTTCACAAAACCAATTGCCTTCCCGTCCGGCGTATACGCCACCGATCCGACCCCGGTCAGCCCCGTCAGCACCATCACCTGCGGCGTCTCCCCACGAAGCGTCGCACTCACCACGCCCTGCGCCTGGTACGTCTTGTAGGCCGCATTCTTCGGCAGCAGCCCCACGCTCAGCACCGTATCCCCCACATCCACTTTTGCGTCCTCAAACTTCACCGGCGTCCAATCGCGCGACGCCTTCACCTTTACAAACCCCACCTCGCTCCGCTCATCGCGTCCGACAAATGTCGCATCCAGCTCCTCCGCGTCCTTCGACTGCGAAGGCACGATCACCTTGAATTCCTTCATCTGCTTGTCGGGAATCTGCGGGTGAAACAGCGACAGGGGGGTCATAACCAGACCTTCCTTGTTCACCACCACGCCCGCCCCAACCAGCTCCCGCCGCCCCAGCTCGCTCTCCCACACATACTGCACCGCCACGAACGACGGCGTCACCTTCTCATAAAGCTCCCGTGCCGCCTCCGCCGAAACTTCCGCCCGGGCCACGGACGCTGCAAGAATCATCACCAGCAACACCAACGCCAACATTCGCTTCATGATCTGCCTCGACAAAGTGTGCCCTCCTCTTCCTGTGGGAGAAGCAAGGTGCGCCAGATCATACCCACGCGACGTCATCCAGACCTTCTGACAACGTCTCTTTTTTTGATCAGAGCCTTCACACGCTTGTCCCCCAAGTCTGGAGCGAAGCTCGTCGCATGTAGCGCACGGTGAACATTGCGTTAACGCGTCATCCTGAGCCGTACTCCGCGAAGGATCTGGCCCACCAAACGCCGGGTGCCAGATGCCCCGGAGTACCTCGGCATGACATCACTCCTGTTTTTGACGCTACACGCAGGCGCGCCCCTCGAGCATTAACCCACCCGATACCGCACCCAATCAAACTTCGCCCCGCGCCTAATGCTCAGATCCTCCCCGCGCCCCTCCAGCAGCTCCCGCATCCGCCTCTCATCAAACGGATTGTCGATGATTTCATACACCGACCCATCCCGAAGCTGCCGCAGGTCAAACCAATCCGTCTCCCCCGGCTTCTGATAAAAGAGCGCCCGCGTTCGCCGATGCAGCCGGTTCACCGCGATCAGCACATCCGCACCTGCCCCCAGCTTTCGATGCAGCACATCTAGAAATAGCGCCTGGCGACGCGTCGGCACATGCTGAAAAAAGTTCACCGCCACCGCGCAATCAAACGCCCCCGGCGCCCGCTCAACTTCAAATGCATCCACCCGCAGAAACCCGCACCGCTTTGCCGGCAGCATCCTCCCCACCCGCACCATCTGCCGCGCCTGATCCAGCATCCGCTCGGACGCATCTGTCGCCAGTACAAAGCTCGCCGCTTCGGCCAAGTACCGCGTCCACCTCCCATGCCCTGACGCCATTTCCAGCACGCGCTTCCCCCGCACCATCTCCTGCATCGCCACCGCCAGGTCGCGCAGCCAGCTCCCCTCCGTCGTGTAAACCAGATCGTATTGCCGCGCCAGTTCCGGAGCGTCGAAATAGTACCCCAGGTGACTCGCCTGGTCGTAATAGGTCGCCATGAGCTGGCGGTAGACGTCGAAGTCCGCCATGTCGGCTACATCGAGCGCCCGAGCCGTCGGACTTGATTATTCCTTCCCCGCCGACGCCACCGCCTGCTGCCCGTACAGGAACAAGAGCGGCTGGGCCACGCTGTTCTGCCACGCCGACTCGTTGTGCCGCCCGCCCTCGATCTCCCGATAATCAAAATCTTTTCCAGCGCTCAGTCCCGCCTTCTCCAGCGCCGCGACCATCGGCTGTGCATCCCCAACCGGATTCGTCGTGGGATAGTTATCCCCCGGCTCCGTCCCCATCTCCACGTACAGCTTCGTTCCCTTCAGCCACTTCCCATCCCCCAGCCAGTCCGCCAGCACCGGCTTGCCGTTGAGTTGCAGCCACGGTGACATCAGCACCATCTTCCCAAACACCTGCGGGTTCTGCTTCGCGATGTACATCGTAATCAGCCCGCCCATGGACGACCCGCCAATCCCCGTGTGGTCCCGATCCGCGAGCGTCCGATAGTGCGAATCGATGAACGGCTTCACCTCATTCACCACCATTTTCGCATACTGATCGCCTTGAGCCGCCGTCTTCCCCTTCAGCGATGGCGGCGTAAACTCCGCCGTCCGCGTCTCGGCGTTGTAAATCCCCACGATGATCAGCGGCTGAATCCTCTTCTCCGTGATGAGCTGCTGCGCCGTCTCATCCAGCTTCCACTCGATCCCCTGGTAGCTTGTTGATTCATCGAACAGGTTCTGCCCGTCCTGCAGGTACAGCACCGGGTACTTATCTTTGGACTGGTCATAATCCGGCGGCACATACACCACCAGCGTCCGATCGTTTCCCAGCACATCCGAATGGAACTTCTTATGCGTCCGCACCACGTTCGGCAGCGCCGTCATGCGCCCCGGCACCGCCTTGCCGTTGTCGATCCAGTTCGACACGCTCGCATCGATCACCCTGTTCGCCGACGCGGTAAACGTGCGATTCGCAATCTCCTTCCCATTGGCGTCCGTCTCCACCGTGCTCCACGTCCCGCGCGTAACCTTGAACGCATAATCAATTCCGTTCAAAAGTTGATCGATTGTCGCATGATGCTTGCCGTCTGGGCCGGGCTTGAGCGCCACGCCCGCGGCATCCCAGTTCCCCAGCGCCGGCACCGATCCTGAGATGTAAAGCACCTGGTCCTTCGGCGTGTTCGGCGGGGGAGTCACCGCGATCTCCACCTTTACCGGTTTTCGGCTCGCCGCCTCCGCTTCGTACTGCGCCAGCTCCGCACGAATCTGACGTGTCCGCGCCTGGTTCCACCCCACGATTCCCAACAGCCCGACGACAAAAGCAGCAATCAGCACAAAAATGGTGTTTCGCATAACGCGCCTCGGATGCAGAATTGAAGTGCTGGAATCATAACTCAACTCTCACCCCATTGCACAGGAAGTTGGTAAAGTGCACCCAACGCCGGAGGTTCTACATGCGATTGACCCTCATATGTATGCTGATCACGTCCCTCTGCTTCACCTTCCCCACCCGCACATGGGCCAAAGACATCTTCGAAAAAACCAAGTGGACCGTCGAAGTCGAACCCGATGACGACGCACAAAAAGCCGGTGGTAAGAAATTCGAAGACACCATCAGCTTCAAAGGCAACAAGCTCGAATCCAAAGAGCTGAAAAAGAAAGGCTTTGAACCCGCCGCCTACGAAGGAGACGTTCGCGGCGGCGCCATCGGCACCTTCAAGTCCACGCTCACCAGCGACAAAGAAGGCAAAATCGAATGGTCTGGAACCATCACGGGCCGAGACATGATCGGTGACCTTACCTGGACCAAAAAAGACGGAACCGTATTGAAGTACTCCTTCAAAGGAACCAAAGAAGATTAGCCCGCCCCATCATCCAACCGTTTAGCGGCCCCCGCTTGCCGGGCGCGGAACCGCGCCCATCGCCCGAACATCTCCCCAGAACGAATATGCCCGATGACCAAACCACCCCTTGGCGTACCGCAGGCATCTGGGTCATCGCAATCACCGTCGCCGCCTGCGCCCTCTACTTCGGACGCGAGTTCTTCGTCCCCATCGTCTTCGCGGTCATGCTCTCCATCCTCCTGCGCCCGGTGGTCCGAACGCTCGAGCGATTCCACATCCCCACGCCCCTGGGCGCAGCCGTTGTCGTGCTCACGCTCATCGGCCTCTTCGTCCTCGCCGGCTGGCTCCTCGTCGCTCCGATCCAGAACTGGATGGCCACCGCACCCCAGCGCTTCGAGCAGGCGCAGGAAAAACTCAACCGCCTCCGCCAGCCCGTCCAGAAAGTCCAGGACGTCGCCAAGAAGCTCGGCCAGGTGACCGACGGCGCCAGCACGCAACCCGCCGGCGAAGCCACCCCCGCCCCCGCGCCCGCCCAGCAATCCTCCCTCACCAACCGCCTCGCCGGCGCAACCACCAGCATCCTCGGCGAAATCATCGAGGTCCTCGTCCTCACTTACCTCCTTCTCGCCTCCGGCCGACTCTTCGTCCAGAAACTCGTGAAGGTCACCCCCGGCTTCCGCGACAAGCAAGTTGCCCTGAACGTCATCCGCGAAACCCAAGACGTAGTCGCCCGCTACATCGCCGTCACCGCAATTATCAATGTCGTCCAAGGCACCATCATCGGCTTGGTTCTGTGGTGGATTGGCATGCCCAGCCCCCTCGTCTGGACCGCCGCCACCATCGTGCTGGAGTTCATCCCCTACCTGGGCGCCACCGTGATGGTCGCCCTCCTCTCCATTACCGCCTTCGCCACCTTCGACCACACCGGCCGAATCCTCGCCGCCCCCGGCGCCTACCTGTTGATCACCACCTTGCAAAACAACGTCGTCAGCCCCTACGCCTACGGCAACCGCCTCAAGCTCAACCCCGTCGCCGTCCTCGTCGGCGTCCTCCTCTGGTGGTTCCTCTGGGGCACCGGCGGCGCCTTCCTGGCCGTACCCATCGTCGCCACCGTCAAGGTCCTCGCCGACCGAGTCGAGCGCCTCAAACCCCTCGGCGAATTTCTCGGGGAATAGCTTCTTCTGCGTGGCATGGGCGTCTCGCCCATGCGCCTCCTATTTCTTAAAAAACGTCCTCCCCTTCGAGTTGTACTTGCTCAACCGATCATTCACGTACAACCCTTCCAGCAAGAACTCCCCGACCGCCGCCAGCATCGCCGGATCCTTATCGCTGAGTTCCATCTCCCGCGCCAGTTGCGCCGCAAGCTCCGGCAGCTTCTTCACCAGCTTCATGTTCGCCGCGAATTCTTCCGCCTTCAGATCATCCCCCGCCGGGAACGTCAAATTCCCCTTGAACTGATCGATGATGGGCTCATAGGCATCGATGTCTGCATACCGCGCAAACACCAGCTTCACCGCCTCGCCCACGAGCGACTTGATCAGCTTGTCCTCCGCCCCTTCTTCTTCCGCCAGCGTCATCTCAATCTTCCCCCGACTCGAGGCGATCAGATAATTCAGATCACAAATCCGCGGCACCACCCGGCTCTCCCCCGTCAAAATCCCACGTCGCTCCGCATTGGAAACCACCGTCTCCAGATTCGCGATCGACGTCCGCACCGAAACACCGGAAGCCTGCGACACGTGCGGCGAAGACCGCGCGAGCCGCACCATCTCCTCAACAATCTCCTGCATGAACCGCGGCGTCTCCACCGTCACCCCGGACCCGCTCGTCACATCATTCCGGTCCAGCCACGCATTCTGCTGCGCTATCTCGATCCCCTCCGAAACACTCTCCGGATAATGCGTCCGAATCACAGACCCGATCCGGTCTTTCAGCGGCGTCACGATCCGTCCGCGGTTTGTGTAATCCTCCGGATTCGCGCTGAACACCAGACACACATCCAGATCCAGCTTGATCGGATACCCGCGAATCTGCACATCCCGCTCTTCCAGCACGTTGAACAACCCCACCTGGATCCGCGGCGCCAAATCCGGCAATTCATTGATCGCAAAGATTCCCCGATTGGATCGCGGAATCAGCCCGTAATGCATCGTCGATTCATCGGACAGATACCGCCCCTCCGCATGCTTCACCAGGTCCACTTCCCCGATCAGGTCCGCGATCGTCACGTCCGGCGTCGCCAGCTTTTCGTGATACCGCGACGACCGGTGCACCCACTCAATCTTCGCATCGTCCCCCTGTTCCGCCACGATCCGCCGCCCCGTCTTCGTCGACGGAGCAACCGGATCATCATTGACTTCCACCCCCGACAGCACCGGAATCCACTCGTCCAGCAGCTCCGGCAACATCCGCAAGATCCGCGTCTTCGCCTGCCCGCGCAGCCCCAGAAACAGCATGTCATGCTTCGACAAAATTCCGTTAATGATCTGCGGGATCACGCTGTCGCGATACCCCACGATCCCGGGAAACATCTCTTCGCCGCTTCTCATCTTCCGGATCACGTTCTTCCGGATCTCATCCTTCACCGACATCGGCTTGTAGCCCGTCTCCTTCAGCTGTCCGAGCGTGGCAGGGCGGGGGTGCGAAAGGTTAGCCATTCAACGTCTCCAAGTGCTTGAGAACCGCGAAATGATAGGACGCCCCTCCCCAAGAAAGGCAAAAACTGTAGACAAATTGAAGTTTCCACCCCCGCCACTTGGCTTGCCGCCCGACTTCGATAAGCTAAATGCACAAATCGAAAGGGGCTCAATGCAATCGATCTCCGCGCTCATCGCGCTATTGGTCTGTTCGTTGTTCGCGCTCGCACAGGTGAACACGCCGCCGCGCAACTGGCACACCGCTACACTGCCCGATCTCAAAGCCGCCGCCGAATCCGGCGCGCCCGACGCTCAGTTCGAATACGGCTCGCGCTTTGAAACCGGCCGTGGCGTCACAAAAGACCAGGAAGAAGCCAACAGTTGGTACCGCAAAGCCAGCCAGCAGGGCAACGTCAGCGCCCAGTTCGCCCTCGCCTCGCGACTCATCGAGGGCACCGCCGCCGAGCAGAAAGAGGCCTGCAACCTGTTCGAAAAGGCCGCCCAAACCGGCAATGCGCAAGCCGCACGCGAAGCGGGTCTCTGCTACAAGCTCGGCCAAGGCAGCATCCAGGATGCCGCAAAGGCGTTCACCTACTTCACCCAGGCCGCCACCGGCGGTGACACCGAAGGCGCTTACCAGCTCGGCATGTGCTACCGCAAAGGTGAAGGCGTCGCAGCAAATCCTGCGCAGGCCACTCGCTACTTGAATCAAGCCGCCAACGCCGGTCATGCCGACGCCCTCACTCAGCTCGCCGAAATGACCAGGAGCGGCGAAGGCGCCGCCAAGAACCCGCGCGAAGCTCTCAACCTCTACCTCCGCGCCGCCAACAAAGGCTCCGTCACCGCCCAGTGGGAGCTCGCCCGAATGTACCGCGACGGCGACGGCGTTCCCCCCGATCCCGCCAAAGCCCTCCTCTGGACGAAGAAGCTCGCCAGCGCCAAGCAACCCGAAGCCCAAGCCACCCTCGCCCAACTCAACATCGATCTCTTCAAGCAGAGCGCCCGCCCCCTCACGATCCGCGGCGGCGAAATAACCGACTCCCAGATCGGCGCGCTCGTGAAGCTCGACGGCGAAGTCCGCTCAACCGCCGAAGGAAAGTGGAAGATCTCCATCAAAGTCCTCGGTGGCCAAAACCACGTCGTGCAGGTCATTCCCCCCGCCTACGTCCCCGGCGCAAAGAAAACCGATCAGCCCGCGCGAAGGCCCGATTCCTCGCGTCAGAACACGCGCGACGACAACACC
>DASVUC010000125.1:0-11972 GCA_036387255.1 Tepidisphaeraceae bacterium
TGCGATGCTGGCGCGAGTAGGACTTCACAATCTCCACCAGACGACCGCGCCGCTCTTGTGCGAGCGTACGGCCGGTGGGGTTATCAAAGTAGCTGGTGCAGTAAACCATCTTCACGCGCGACAGACGCCCTTCGCGATCAAGCCGCGCAAGAAGCTGCTCCACCGCTTCGACATCCATCCCGTTCTCATCGGCTGGGACCGCCAGCACGTTGGCGCCGAAGCTGGTCAATGTGCCGGTGTAGACGAAGTAGCTCGGATTCGCCGCGATGACGATATCGCCCGGATCGATCAGCACGTCCCCGATCAGATACAGCGCCTGCTGCGAGCCGGTGGTGACGACGAAATCATCGGCGCTGAGTCCCATCTCGCCGGAAGGTTTTCCCTCCAGCTCTTCCAGATGGATCATCGCGAGGCGTCGAAGTTCGGAATAGCCCTGCGTGGTCTCATATTGCAGCGCCGCCCGGCCGCGGGCTTCGGAGCCCAGCACGACGCTCGCCGCCGACGCCAGCTCGCCCACAGGAAGCGTTTCAAAATCCACCAATCCCGCCGCCAGGTTGATCAGCTTCGGATTCCCCAGCGCCGCCACGATCAGCGCGTTGATCGGCTGCTCCTGCGTGCGCCGGGCCTTTGACGATAAATTCAGTGCTTGCATCGTATTTATGGCTCATTTCCCGAGAAACCGCCAATGCTACCCCCCCGCCGCCGGTGCATCAAATCGGTCAGGGCGCGAGCGGGGATTTTACGCCGAGGGCATGCCGTTGATCGGTATACTTCCAAGCGTGCCTGTCGCCCGGCTGCTCAGTCACGTCCTGGACTTTTGCTATCCAGCCGCGTGCGCGCATTGCAACGAGACGTGCCTGACCGATTCCTTCCTGTGCGATTCATGTGGTGCCAAGCTCCAGAAGCTCGCCGACGCGCCGCGCTGCATGAAGTGTGCGATGCCGCTGGTGACGGACGGCGCGCCGTGCCCTTACTGTCTCGGCCGCGGTCTTTCTCCGATCAATCAGATCGTGCGGCTCGGCGTATTCAATTCACCGCTGAAGGACCTCATCCATCAACTCAAGTATCACCGCCGATGGACGCTGGCGGAGAGCCTCGCGGACGAGCTTGCGAAGCTGGATTCGGTTCAAGGCCTCATCAAGCGCGAATCGGTTCTGGTGCCTGTTCCGCTGCACATCCTCCGTCACGTCAGCCGGGGGTATAACCAATCGGAGATCATTGCCCGGCGCCTGCGCCGGCATTTTCGATGCCACCTGGCGCAACCCGTCCGCCGCATCCGCAACACCATCACGCAGACGCACATCCACGCCCGCGCCGAGCGCGAAGCCAATATGCGCGGCGCCTTCGCCCTCAAAAGCACGTCGCAGCTTACCGATCGCAACGTGATCATCGTGGATGACGTGATGACAACCGGCTCCACGCTGCGCGCTTTTGCCCGCACGCTGAAGACCGCGCAGCCGGCGTCTATCAGCGCAGTGACCATCGCCGTGGCCGATCCGAAGCACCAGGATTTTCAGGGAATTTGAGTGAGCCTATCGCGTCGCCACTTCCGGCACCGCGTCTCGCCGCAGCTTGGGCTTCTTCACCACCGGCACGTTAATCCGTACGACGGGCGGCTTCACAACGGGCGTCGTCGGCACTGTGGTCACGTCACTATTTGCAGGGCTCGTTGACGCTGTTGTGGAATCGCTTCCACCTGTCGCGGTTGTCGTCGTGGCATTGCTCGCGGTGACGGCGGATGTTCCGGCCGTCAAGCTGCTGGAGCCCTGCGACGTCACGCTTACGTGATCGAACGTCGCCGTGTTGAGCAGCGCCGGATCCGTCGAACTCACCGCCAGCCCAACATAGTAGCTGGCGTTCATCGTGACGTTCGTCGAAGCGAACTGCGTCCAGATGTTCCCGTCGGGTGAAGTGTAGCCGTAGAAGAAATCGCCGACGCGCTGGAGCTTGAGGTAGTACGGCGCGGTGAACCCGCCCGACACACGGGATGCGGTCGTAAAGCCGTTGGTAAATCGTGAGAAGAACGTCGCCGTCTCATCCGGGCTGATCTCGAGCATCACGTGGTTCGACGTGCTCGTGAGGTTCTCGCGGAACATCAATCCAATGCTGGCGCGATCGTTGGTGTTATCGAAGCCGGCGATGCGGGCGATGATGGTGGAATTACCGGTCATCGGCTTGTACACAAAGTGGAACTGATCCGCCGGATCCCAGATCTGCCCTCCGCTCCCACGAACCGTGTAGACGCCGCCGCCGATCGAGCTTGAGCCTGCGATCGCGGGACCGCCGATGTCGGTCTCGGCGGTAAAGACGTTCTGGCTCGGCGCCTGAACGGTAATGCTTGCGGTGCCGCTGGGAGGATTGCTGATGATGCCGTTGGCGGTGGCCTTCACGACATCGGTGGGCGTGCCGCTGCCGGGAGCGGTATACAGGCCGCTGGACGAGACCGTCCCCGTCACGCCCCCGCTGCTGACGAGCGTCCAGCGGAAGCTCGGCTGGCTCACCATCGTGACGCCGAACTGATCTTTCGCGGATGCAGTGAACTGCTGCGTTTGACCGTTGATCAGCGTTGTCGACCCGGGCGACACCACCACCGTCGTCGTCTTCTGCGTAACGCTTGTGGAGACGCTGCTGGTGGCCGACTTAGCCCCGTCGAAGATCGTCACAAGGAACGTGTAGGCGCCAGCCCGGCTGTAGGTGACGACGGTGTTCTTGGAGCCGTTCGTCCCATTAATGCTGAACGTGGGATCAGCCGCGCCCGTCGGCTTGCTCGCTACGGACCACGTGTACTTCAGACTTCCCTCTCCGCCGTCGTCAGCGCCAAGCACCGACAGATTCGCCGTCGTCGTCGCGCCGCTGCTGGGGCTTGCGCTTGCCGCCTGCGCCACCGTTGGCGCGTTGTTGGTGATCTGAACCGTCGCCTGAGCGCTCAATGATCCGCTGGTTGCCGTAACGGTTCCGGTTGACGACGCCATTGACGCGACAAACCAGCCGCCCGATGTGACCGATCCGCCCACCGCCGACCACGTCACCGCCGGCGGCGTCATCGCGGATCCAAATTGGTCAATCCCGCTCACATAGAACTGTTGCCCCGTACCCGCGACCATCGTCCCGCGCGTGGGCGTTACGCTGATGCTTTTCGTGATCGGCACGACCTCAACGCTCAACGGCACCTCAACGCTGCTCAGCCCATCGTAGATCGAAACGATCAGCGAATAGGTCCCCGCGCGATCGAACCACATGGTGGTGTCGCCGCTATTGGTGTTGTTGACGCTGAAGGTGGGATCGCTGGCGCCGTCCGGCTTGTCGATCACGTACCAGCCGATGTCGAGGTTATTGGCTCCACCGTCGTCGGTTGCACCGATATGCAACTGGGCGCTGGTGCCGCTGGAGTCGATCACCACGGTCGGCCCGTCCGTCACCTGCGGCGCAGTGTCCATGACATCGACGAACGTGCTGGCGCTGGTGTTGCCGTAATGGGCGTAGATTTCGAAACGTCCGCCGTACGATGGGGCGCGATAGATGCCCGAGGCGTCGATGCTTCCGCCACCGCTCGAAACCGACCACGTAAGCTGCGGCATCGTCGCCATGGGTTTGCCGAATTGATCCAAGCCGCTGGCGCTGATCTGCGTGAAACCGTTGAGCGCCAGCGTGTCCTGGCTCGGTGTGATCAGCAGTGACTGCGGGGTCTGATTTACCACAACGCTCATGCCGCTCGTCACGCTGCCAAAGCCGTTGGAGATCGTCACGAGCAACTGGTAGGTGCCCGCCTGCCCGAACGTCGCCACGCTGTTCTTGGCAGCGTTGTTCCCATTGGCGCTGAAGGAAGGATCGGGAGCCCCCGCCGGCTTGCTGGTCGTGCTCCACGTGTAGACCAGTCCGCTCTCGCCCGCGTCGTCACCACCCAGAACGCTCACCGCGGCCTGTGTGCCCGGAACGGGATAAGGAATCACCGTCGCGGGATTGACCACAGTCGGCGCATGCCGGAGGTGCTTCAGAACGCTCCCCGGAATCAACTGCTTGGAGATTCCGGGGCCGGAATAGCTGACGCTCAGTCCTTCACCGCCCGCGTTCTCGAAGTAGTTCACTTTGAACGCGTGCGTTCCCGCCGCCAGCACAACCTGGCCGCTCCGCTCCTGCCCGCCATGCAAACCGTCGTTGTTCACGACCTGCGTGTTTCCGATGTAGAGCGTGCTGCCGTCGTCGCTGTTGGTGTAGAACGTGTACGTCCCCGTCGTCGGCACCGTGATATAGCCGACGTACTGGAACCCGTATCCATCCATTTTGTTCCGCGGCGAGGTGTCGATCAATGACAACGACCCCGTCTTCAGCGGCGTCATCGAATCGAAGGCCGGCACCGATGTCCACAACCCTTCGAAATAGCGATAGTCGATGCCGCTCACAACATTCGCCGGATTTTCCGGCGTGCGCGGCGTCTGCACCTGCACGCTCGCCGTCCCGCTGACACCGCCCGCACTGGCGCGAATGGTCGCGCTGCCCGTCGAACTGGCGGGCGCCGTGTAGGTGCCGTTGCTTGAGATGCTGCCGATCGATCCATTATCCAGCGTCCACGTGAAGCTCGGCTGGTTCGGCATCCAGTTGCCGAACTGGTCGTAGCTGGACGCAGAGAACGTCTGCGTGCCGCTATTCGGAACAAAGCTCGGATTGGGAGAAACCACCACCGAAGACGCGATCTGGTTGATTGTCACCTGCGTCTGCGTTGTCACATAGCTGGTGCCGTCGAAGATGAGGCACTCAAGCGTGTACGTCCCGGCGCGGGGGAAGGTGGCCTGCGTGTTCTTCGCTGCGTTAGATCCGTTCTTGCTCCACGATACTTGTCCCGGTACAGCGCCAACCGCTCGCCAGGAATAGGTGAGATTGGCCTCCCCGCCGTCATCGGCGCCCAGCGCGGAAAGATTCACGGTCTTGCCGTTGATGACCAACCCCGCCGCCGCGGGATTCACCACGGTCGGCGGGTTGTTCGGCGCTTCGGGCGCGCCCACCGTCAGCGACTCCAGGTTCCACCCCGCGCTCTCCGCAAGGCTGCTGATGCGGATCAGGTTCTCGCCCTCATTCAAGTAAATGTTGCCGAAGTTGTTGTCGAGGAAGAACGTGTTGCTGCCGGTGTTCTTCAGCGTGATGTTGCGGATGGTTGAGTTGATCGTCACGCGCAACTGTTCGTTGCTGCCGCTGGTCGCGCCGCGGATGGTCAGCTTGTAGTTCCCGCTCTTGTCGGCGCGGACGAAATAATCCACGCTGTTCCCCGTGCCGGGACTCTTCAGGTAGCTGTTGGCATACGGTGCGCTCGATCCCACGGTCGCCCGCGCATCCCACGTCGCCGGCACCGGTATGCCATACGTCAGCGGCGTCTTGGGGCCGTTCAGCACCGTGATCGTCCCGAGGATCTTGGGTGTCTGCAGGCTGTCGATCGCATTCGAAAGCCCCCATGTGCCAAAGCCCGCGTCGTAATTCGTTGGACCCGCCTGGAACCAGTTGAACAGTCCCCCGCCCTGGCTGTACCAGCTATCGAGGTACTTCACCACGATCTGCGTCATCCGCGGATCAAGGCTCGCCGTCTTCTTCGTCTGCCAGTTGCCCCAGCCAAACGTGTCCGGCCCGCCCTCGTAAGCAAGGCTCTTGAGCCCATATCGCAGCGCCATCGAGTTGTAGGTGGGGAACACCGTCGCCGACCAGTTGATCGATTCCTGGAAATTCGTCAGGTACTGATCGACTGTTGCATCCGCATCATGATCGATTGCTTCGCCCGCGCCGAAGTAGGGCGCGCCAGCGATGCCGTAGATGTAGCTGCTGGGTGATCCATACTGCCGATCCAGCCACTCGAGTTGCTGCCGGGCGACTTCGGAATTAGCGAACTGATTCGCCAGCACCGGCCGGATCTTCCGGTTAATCGCCGAGCGACCGTAGACATTGGCGAAGATGTCGCTCATCTCCTTAAGCCGTTTCCCGACACGTCGCCACATCCAGTAATACTGGTTGTTGATGCCGTCGTCGTTCAAGCGGTTGTCGCCCGCCTGCACCTCCGCGATCGCCGAGTTCAGATCATCCGACGCCTGCTGGAATCCGCCGTTCCAGACTTCATTGCTGTATTCGAAGTAGACCGTCAGGTCCGGCGCCAGGCTGCCCTTGAGCAGTTGCGCCAGGTTCTGGACGTAGTCATCCGTCGCATTCACCGGGATGTTGATCCAGATGTCCTTCTTGAGCTGGTTGGCCATCTGGATGACGTATTCCCACGCGACCCCCTTCTCGCTCGATTGCCGCGCGTCCGTCAGCTTGGCCCGATCACTCCAGCTGGAGACCGGGTTGTTGTTTGTCTGCGTGAAGTCCATGAAGCGCAGCGTGGTGAACTGCTTCAGGTGCGCGAGGTATTCATTGGTGAAAACCTGCGTAGTGTTCGACGCGTAACCCGGGCGAATCAGCTTGATGTTTGTTACGCCGCTGCCCGTACCGCTGCCGGGCGTGCGCCTGGTATTTGTGAAAATCAGCCCGCTGTACCACTGCGAGTTGTTCTCGTCGGCGCTGATGACCACATCCGCCGTCGTGGTGTTCGTCGACGAGTTGTAGGCGACGTTCTTCACCGTCGTCGGCCCCGCCGCCCAGCCGGTGACATTCGCCTGACCGGTGAAGCTCAGCTTGTAGGTGCCGTTGTAGATGTGCGCGCTATTGATGAACCCCGTGATGAAGATCGAGCCGAAGTCCGCCATCGGCCAGCCGGTGGAATCCACCGCGATCTCCGCCCCGAAACCGGGCGTCTGTGGCGCGCGCATCTGCTTGGCGACGTCCACAAAAACGTTGCCGAGCGAATAATCCTTCACCTGGTCCAGTCCGGCGCCCAGCGGAACCGTCGGCGTCACGCTGACATTGCTGAACGTCGTCGTCAGTGCACCTTGATCGTTCCCCACCACCGCCAGCCCGACCTCAACCGTGCGACCCATGTCGACAAACGTCGTCCCCGCCAGCATCCAGCTTCCCTCGCCGCCAGTTTGCGAGAGGTAGGCTTTGAAGAACGAGCCATCGCGCACCAGCTTGACCCATCGCGCATCGATCGAGCCAATGCCGTCACCAGAGACGCCGAGCGTGTTGTTTTGCGCGCGATACTGGATCTGTCCCGCGCCGCCCGATCCGACAGTCATCGCCACGAATTTCGAACCCGGATTGGATGACTCGCGGATCATCACCGCCGCCTCGGCCGGCCACTCCAGGTCATCGCGGTCGTTCGCCAGCTTGGCGATGATCGTCCCATCGCCGTTGAGCGTCTGATGGAGGTAGTGAAAGTTGTCCGTTGCACGAATGCCAAACGTGCCGTCCCCACCGCGCACGCTGAAGCTCGTACCGTCGGATGTCGCCCATCCGCCGAGGTTTCCGCCAATCGCTTCATCCAGCCAGTTTTGACTGACCCACCCGCCCGAATCGTAAAGCTGTGCCGCGGGGATCACCTGCTCGGGGGTCGTCGCGCTGCTCCACTTCAATTTCAGCGTCGCATCGCCGACGTGATCTGAATACTCCAGGCGGATGTCGTAGAACTCCCCTGCCGATAGGGTCAGCGTGCCGCTGTCTTCCGTCAGCGGATGGTCCTGCCAGTGGTCGATGACCGGCTGCCCGTTCACCCACAGCCGGACCGGCTCATCGCTCTCGGTGTAAAACGTGTAATTTTCAGAATATTGCGCCTGAACCTTGCCGGACCAGCGTGCGGAGAAGTTCGACGCGTCCACCTTCCCGCCCGGAACACCCGCGCCAAACCGGAAGTTCACCGTCTGGTCGACCTTCGTTGCCACCAGGTTCGTCAGATTCAGATCCGAGAAATAGTTCCCGACCAGCCCCGTGCCCACCCCGCCGACAGCGCTGGCGAGCATGGTCCGGCTCTCGAGCCGTTCAATCCCGCGGCGCGCTGCAAACCTTCGCCCAACCGGGCTCGGCTTAGACTTCGACCCTGTCCATCGAGAGGAGAACACGCAACGACTCCACACGCCTTGCGGCCGGCTGGAAAGACTTCGGTGGAATTCTGACGCTCAGACGCGGCCATTCCCCAAACGACGGCCGCCAAATCCTGGTTGCTAATCCGGGTTGCAGCGAGACGGCACCCTTACCTAAACCTATACCCTCGCCGAACATACACTGGTCAGCCTGCTTTGGTCAAAACTTTTTAATCGGTAGATCCGGCCCTAACCGCCCCAACAGCCAACCTTCCGGCATCGCCACGGTGACAACGCCACATCCGTCTTACTTAATCGGACTCTTCAAAGTTCAGAGATGATTTTTCACTGATGGTTTTTAATTACCCCTCAGACCCACCCAGCTCGCGGGTCTGGAAGAGCCACATTCCCACCCCCAGTGCGAAAACCGCATATGCCGCCGCGTAGATGAAGGAGACTCCAACGTACGAACCGATCTCCCCCAGGCTCACCCCCCGCGGGTCACCGGCATACATCGTGTTCGGAAGCTTAATAATTGCGTAAACCGTCTTCTGGCGCAGGTCGAACGTTTCCAGGTAAGGCAGCAGGGAGCTGACCGCATAAGCAAGCGCCTTCACCACACCCGGCCGATTCCCCATCGGACCGGAGTTCATCCCCGTCCCGGGGCCGGCGAACAGGAACCTCGTGAGGTTCCCCGCGATGTACAGCAGGATGACGACCGGGAGATTCACCACCAGGGAAAAGCGGGTCGACAATGCCACACCAATTGCCGCCAGGACCGAGATCTGCAACCACAGCAGGATCAGGCTCGGGATCAGGCCGCTGATGTGCATCAGCCGCATGTCCATGATCTGCTTGAGCTCGCGCTCATCGAGCGTGGTGGTGCGAAGCTGGTAATCGCCCGGCAAACGCGCCCACGTACACAGCACCAGCACCGCGCCGAGGATCGCTACGGCCATCAGTGCCGCAGTGATAATGCCAAGGTATTTTCCCACCAGCACCTGCCAGCGCTTCACCGGCTTGCTCATCAGCGTGAGCATCGTGCGATCTTCAATCTCGTCGAAGATCGACCGTGACGTGGCAAACAGCGTCGTGATCAGCACCATCAGCAGGATCACGTCGAGGCCGACCGCCTTGAACATCACTGTATCTTCACCAAGCGTGAAAAACGGCAGCAGCGCGAAGATCAGCAATATTGCGCCGCCCAATCCCAGCAGCAGCGAGTAAATCGGCTGGACGACGGCCTCAACGAACGTGTGGCGGACGATGACGAAGGTGCGATACATGCTGCCGCTAAACCTTTATTGGCGCTGACTTCGGTGGGGCCGACATTCCTGTCTGCCTCGGGCGACGGACTGCGTTGTCCGAATCTCCGACTCTAGTGCCGAATGGCAAAATCCTCAAACTCCCCTGTCGCCGGACTTACCTGATCTGTCCGTCCGCTTACGAATCCGTCCAGCTTCTGCTCGATCTCCCGGACGATCTCCTCCATCTCCGCTTCCGCCCCCTCCATCACCAGCTCCACGCGACCGTCCGGCAGGTTCCGCACATATCCCTTCACCGCATGGCGGGATGCGACCGACTGCGCGGTGTAGCGAAAGCCGACCCCCTGCACCCTCCCGGAGAACAAGCACGTGCGCCGATGCATGCAGGGCGTTATATCCTATGGCCCGGCGGCTCGTCACGTCCTGCGAAAAGATCTCCCCTACCGGCAGCTCAATCCTTCATCAGCTTCCCGGCGATGTTGGTCAGGTCCTTGTAAGCCTCAGCAAATGCGTCGGCGTTGACCTTGTCCATCGCGTTGGGCGCCACGGATTCGATCAACTCGATCCGACTGAGCACCAGCGGCAACTCCTCGGGCTTTACATGCCCCGGGTCCTCAAAGCCGTTCTCGTTAAGATCCTCGATCAGATCCTGCCGCTGGTTGGGCGTGAGCGCGGGATCATTGATCGCCTGGAGCCACACCGCCTCCGCCTGCGGGTCGGCTCCCACCAGCGCCAGCGCCTCGCGCGCGACATCATTCGGGACAGTCGGCGTCATGCCCGCGACCGCCTGCTCCTCTTTTGCCTTTTTCGCCAGCGGCTCGACATCTTTCCCTGCCTTGGTCAGCTTCAGCTCACCGCGCTTCACGAGTCCCGTCGAAGCGTAAACCTCCACCTGGTCCTTCGCGGGTTCCAGCGGCGAGCTTTCCTTTAGTATGAGTTCGGCCCCGCTGACGCTCACCACCTGCGCCCGCTGCATCGCGAGATTCGGCGCGATCTCCCGGTAGAACTTCTGCCCATCCGCCGCCTGACCCGGAACAAGGATGCCAAAGCGACTCTCATCCTTGCCTGCAATCCAGCTTCCGCCGTGACCGGTGACTTTACCGTTCTCGTACTGATCGACGTCCTTCCCAAAGCAGCAGATGTCGGAGCGTGTCCGGTCGATCGCCAGATACAGCCGCGCGCGATTGACCAGCTTCTTGTCCTGCGACAGCCGTTCTTCAACAACGCGAGTCTCGACGCCGTCGATCCTGCGTGTAGCCCCCAGCACCGTCACGACCAGGCGCAGCGTTTGTTCGCCTTGCTTTCCCTCGAGAACGCACTGATGCCCGGGCTCCAGAACGAAGTACTTGCTCTTCCCCTGGCTGGCGAAATCCCGCCCCGCCTTCTCGAAGCGATCCTGAAACCCCTGCGCGTCCGCAGCGTACAGGCGCTCCGCACTCAGCGCCAGCACGTACGTCAACACGATGATCATCTGTCGCAGCATGATGGCGATGCTAAAGACGGTCCATGAACCAACGATGAATTATCTTGGCCGATCCGTCCACTGGCGGTGGAACTGCTCGTACGCCACCTGGCGGATAAAGGTGTTGTATTCCGCTTCGATCGCGCTCAGGTCCTTACCCAGGTACCGCTCAAGCATCGGCTTCACACTCGCAGGCGACCACAGGTTCATCTGCTTGCGAAGACTTTGCGTGCGGTCATTTGGATCGCCGGCGGCGGTGTCGCGCATGAGCTGCCGGAACACGCCGGCGTACCGCCCCTTGTCGTACTCGTTCATGAACCGCGCGAACGCCCAGCTCTGCGAGTAAAACGCCTCGATGCGATCTCCCGGAAGCCGAACGACATCGCCCGCATGCATGGCGACCAGCTTCTCCAGGGGCCACAGCTTGTGCCGTTCGATCGTATTCCGCAGCGAAAGCGTCCGCGCGGGATTGATCGTCACATCCCACCGCGGCAGATTGCCGGTAAAGAGCACTCGCTCAAACATGCAAGCGGTGCCCTCTTCGAGAAACGGCGGCAGTCTTCCCTTGAAATGTCGCGCGACGTACTGATGCCAGCCCTCATGCGCCGCCACAGAGTAAGTCGAATCGCCGCCGACGTAATAAGAAACAAACCAGTCGCCGACCGTATATCCGCCGCGGGTGATCTGGAGATAGATCGCCGCATCGGCGCCCGTATGCTTCTGCGTGAAATCCGCCCACTCATCGCGCATGCCGAAGACGTAGCAGCGCATGGGCTCCGACGATTCCGGCAGGTTTCCCGCGAACACGCGATACTCCGCGTACGCCCCCTCCATTACCTGGGGCAGGCGCTGCACCACCTGCGGGTCCTTCACGGTCGTGTGAATCAGATAATGCGGCGTTGTCAGCACCTGCCCCGCGCGGCTCTGATATTGCCACTGCTCGGTGTCAACAGGCGCCGCGGCTTCCGGCCCGCGCCACTTGCCGCCGCCGGACGAACACCCCGCCAGCGCAAGCACAAGCGCGAAGGTCCCGATGATCCTGCCGATCCGATTCACCGCGATGCTCATGTTGCTGCTGCTCATTCGTCTGGTCTTCATTCTCATCTGCATCCGGCTCATCTGGCAATCAGGTAATGGTCAAGCGCCCGCGATTGCATTACCTTCCGGCGATGGCATCCGTCCGTCTCGACATCATCAGCATCGGCACGCTCAGCCGAAACCGGCTCTGGAACGAGAACGAAGCCGTCCGCACGGCCCATGCCACCTGCACGCTCGTTCGCACCGGCAAACATCATATCCTCGTGGACCCCGGGCTTC